>JAFAXZ010000187.1 GCA_019240665.1 Pseudonocardiales bacterium
TGGGGAAGACCCCGCCTTCCTGTATCTGGCGAGAGTCGAGAAGCTTCCGGATGCCTGATCCGCTGCGTGGGCCAAGCGAACTGGAAATTCCGCCCAGGATGAGACCTATCGGGCCTGTCGTGCTGGTGTAGTTGCTTGCAACTTCTGCCCGCTGCCGTCCAAGACCCCGACTGCACCTGACGCCTCCTGAAGTCGTGTGGGCCGTCCGGCCGGGCGCGACCGAACACGGCCCGAAGGGCCGCGCGCAGTGTCGTGGCTGGGCCGGAGGCCAAGCGAGTTACGAACAGCAACAGCGGAGCGCCGCCGCAGGCGGCCTTGATTCCAATAGAGGCCAATTCGGCAGCTACTCACTGTGACTCACTAAAGATGATGGGTGAGTAGCTGGCGGGCCCGGAAGCCGTCGACGCGAGGGGCGGTCGCTGATCACCGGTCTTGGGTATCGGCTCGGTGGCTGGCGCGTCGGTCCTGTTGTGGGTGTCCGGCCTCGTTTAGCAGGGTGCGCAGTCTGCTGACCGTCGCCTCGTGGCGGGTCTGCTGGTCGGCCAGCCGCTGCGCGCTATGGACCTTTTCGGCCTTCTCGTCTTGGCCCGGAATCAATCCGAGGTAGAAGAGAGGACAGCGACTTGCTCGGAAGACCAGTACTCGCGGAGGCTGGCGATGAGTCGACCCTCGAAGACGAGGATGGCGACCTCTCTTATTCGCTTGCGGACTTTCTGGACCAAGTCGTCGAATTGGGCTTCCCATTCAACGATGGCTGTATTTCCATCGAGGTAGAGATTCAGCAGCTCGCACTCAATATCGCTCTGCGATTCAACAACCTTGGCCTTCCAGTACGCTCGGATTCCATGTCGATCTTGGATCGGTGTTTCGAATACCCTTTCATGATACGTGGCCGTATTCGTAAAGATGGTTTCGATCAAATCAGCGTCCTGTTCGACCCATGCCCGGATGTAGAGGTCTACGACGTTGCGGACGTCGTGTTTCGTAAGTGTCATCTAGTTTCCCTCCGCTATCGCAGCCAAGCCCAGGGGTACGTCATTCGCTGAATTTTCTAAGAGTGCGTGAATTATGTCTGGATCATTTAATGTTACCTCTTGTAGATCAACACCGGAGAGTGATGCCGGGTCGAATCGCACCCATTTCCAACGCATAGCATCAACCTGAATATCACTTGAGAAACCGGTGTAATAGCCGTCCATTACCATTTCGCCAGGGAGGACCGCGAGGTGGACTGATCCGAAGTAGCGGGTATCGCTAGTATTCTTCCAGTGGCCAATAAGGTGGCGATTTGCGAGCAGGGCTTCGATTTCGTTACGGAATGACGACGCTTGACCCTGGGTGCGTGGATTAGGTGGGTAGTTCTTAGCAGTCACCCGTCGATCTGATTGGGGTATGAGTTGGGTGATGTCAGCGTGACATTGTATGCCTCGGTTTGAATTGAATTGGTAGCAAGTAACCCAGAAGCCACCGAGCATGTCGGCTGAGAAGCTGTGAGGTACTGACGCTAGAAGACCAAGAGATTGATAAAACGCTACCACCTGGTCTGCTTCCTGAACGACCGGTGCGGTTGGCAGGGTGGTCGCTGTCTTTATCTGCGGTGCGGGCGGTTCGGGTATGAACTCGATTCCGCCATCATGTAGCTGAAACAGTTGGTCGACTTTCCAGCCGGGAAACATGCCTTCCAGGACGCGGCAGTGGTCGGTGTAAGGAAGGCCGGCCAGTTCGCCGGCCAGCCATCGGTAGAACTGTGCCTTGCTGGGCCCACCGCCCTTGAGAGCGAGGTCGATGCCGGCGGCAACTCTGTCGTATTCCCGGCGGAAGGCGGTGTGGGTTTGCAGGTGGCGTTGCTGCAGCAGCACCTTTAGCACGATGGGCTTGGCGGTCAGCAGGTTGGCCTCGTTGATCACGAGACGAGACTATCACGGTCGAGAGACAGGCCGAGACTATAGGGGGTATAGCGGTTCAAGAAGAGACGATCATGGGATCGAGAAGTGACCGTGACCTGGCCGAATCTTGTGGTGTCACCCGGTTACGAGGGCGACGACCACACAGACAGGAAGGCAAAGGGTCATGGCGATTCCCCGGGGCCACCGGTTCGCAATCGAGTTCGACAGCGCGTTTCCGCAAGGCTTGGTCCTGATCGGCGACGTCGCACCAGACAACGAGTACCAGACACGCGAAGATAAAGCGGCCGGCCGGCCAGTGCGTCAAAAGCTTGACCAGGTGACGGGTCAGCGGCAGTGGAAAGCCACGGTCACCGATCCGGACGAGCCCAACGCCAAGCGCGCCTCGTTTGAAATCATATTCATCGCCGACGTCCAGCCGGTGCCCTCCACGACGGAAGTCCTGCCGGGCATGCGTCCCATTGAACTAGCCGGATTGACGGCTGAGCCCAGGGTCGCCGGCAATGGCGAGTTCAAATACCAGTCCTACGTCTACCGCGCGACCGGCTTCACGGCGACACCCCATGCTGCCGGAGGCCGGCCGTCGCAGTCGACTAAACCGGCCGGCAGCGCCGGGAGCGGTGAGCAGCCGAGCAAGGCCGCGTGAGTGCTGGTGATGGGTTCCGCCGAGTTTGCCGGGGTCGGGGACCCTGGCCGGGAGGGTCTTGCGACTGCCCGGCCGGTCTTTGGTTCCGCTGGCCACGATACCCACCCCGTGTCGGGTGCTGACGGTGGCGTGATGGCATCAGAGAAAGCCGCGCGGGTCTGGGAAGTGGCGTACCGACAATACGGCCGGGCCTGGGAATGGACCGCCCGGTCCCCCAAGGGCGACGTGGCGGCAGCACGCGAGATG
>JAFAXZ010000272.1 GCA_019240665.1 Pseudonocardiales bacterium
GATAACCCCGCCGGATCCACCGACTCTCGTCAGCTGGGCACCGCCCACCCCATCGCGGTCGTCCTGGTCCGGCTCTACCCCACCCCCCACCGGTTAGTCCCGCATTCAGCGGACCCAGCGGGTAACGGGCCCCCGAATGCCCGCTCAGCCCGCTGAATGCGGAAGAGCGGCGCGGAGTTGGGAGTAACGAGCTTGGCAGTCCTTCCACGTGGGGAGGATGTTGGTTTGGGCGGCTTCGGCGAGGGTGGGGGCTGTTCGGTCTTTGTCTGACAGTACGACTTCGAGGCCGGCGGGCAGGGGTAGCCGCAGCGTCGGGTCCAGCGGGCACACCGTGTGTTCTGCTGCGGGGTCGTATCCGGTGGAACACAGATAGGCCATGACGGTGTCCTCGGCCAGCGCGATGAATGCATGTCCGATGCCCTCGGGGAGGTACACCGCGCGGTAAGTCTCAGTGTCCAACAATACCGAGTCCCAGCGGCCGAACGTGGGGGAGTCCACCCGGACGTCGATCGCGACGTCCAGCAGTGCACCCCGGGAGCAGTGCACGTACTTGGCCTGACCGGGCGGCACGTCGGAGAAGTGCACCCCGCGGATCACGCCGCGGCGGGAGATGCTGTGGTTGGACTGCGCCAGGTGCAGCCGGTGGCCGGTGGCCTCGACGAACGCGGATTCCTGAAACGGCGCGACGAACCGACCGCGCGCGTCGGGGAAGACCGTGGGAGTGAACTCGACCACTCCCGGCACCGCCAGCTCACGGAACCGCACGGCGCCCAACTCTAGCCAGCAGGCCGACGGCGCAAAGCGACTCCAGCCACCTGATCTGGTGACACTCTAGATCCACCGCCGCGAAAGTTGGGCATCACCTGTCACGCGCGGTTGCACAAGACGCATAACTAACCGTCAGTTCGCGCGTTGAGGCACTCGACAGGGTTGTGACACGTCGTTGCCAGATGTCAAAGTGCCGGTGGCGGTTGGCGCGGCGGGAGGGTGGTGCCGTGGCCGAGCGCGCTGAGCGGGTTGAGTTCGTGCCCTTATCACTGGACCCCCGAGAGGTGGCGTGGGCCGCTCCTGACCGCCCATTCGCGGCCTTCCGGCCAAGCCGGCCGATGTCGATACCGGTGCCGTCGGACCCGTTGCCCCAGCTCCCCTTGCCCCAGCTCCCCTTGCCGGAGTCGCCCGCGCTGGTTTGTGAAGGCGGTGTTGTTGTCCAGGCCAATCAGACCGCGGTCCAGCTAGCCGGCCGGTGGCTCCCCGATTCGCTAACCGGCCTTCCGCTGCACCACCTGCTCGCGGGCCTCAACAACGGCACCGACGCCGAGCTGATCGGACCGGACGGGCGCACGGTACCGGTGCGGGTGACGCGCTGGATCTTGCCGGGTACGGACCTGCTCGTGGTGTTCCTGGTCGACATCTCCGACCTACGCTCGGCTGACGACACGGTGAGTACCGGCGAGTTTGCCCAGGAACACGCGCGACTGCTCCAGGCGCAGCGGATCGCTCGAGTCGGCAGCTTCACCTGGGAGTGGCCCACGAACAAGATTAGCTACAGTCCCGCCCTGGGAGAGCTATTCGCCGGGTGCTGCGTCGACGCGGCCGACCCATTTTGCCACATCCACCCAGAGGATCTGCCCGATCTGTTCCGACGGGTGCACGAGATGGTCTCTGACCGGAATTCGAGCACGCTGGAGGTGGAGTTCCGCGGTCTGCCCGAGCACGGTGAGTCCTTCTATATGTGCCGCCTGCGGGCCGAGCGTTCACACAGCGGGGAGGTGCTGCGTCTGGTAGGCACCATGCAGGATGTCACCCAGACGCGAGCAGTGGAACGGGCGCTGCGTGCGGAACAGCATCGGCTGGTGCAGGCGCAGCGGGTGGCCCGGATCGGTATCTGGGAGTGGGATCCGGACTGCGACCAGCTGCTCTGGTCGGACGTGATGCAAGACCTCTACGGAGTGGCCGCCCGGCAGACCACGTACCAGACCTTCCTTTCCCTGGTGCATCCCGATGACCGGGAGTGGGTGGACGAGCTGTGGCGTCAGCTGGTCGTCGACCAGGTGCCGGTGGACTGTGAACACCGGGTGCTGCGAGGCGACGGGGTAGAGCGCACCGTCCGCTGTCATGGCGCGGCCATCGCCGCCGGGTCCGGGCGTCTCCGCTTGGTCGGTACCGTGCAGGACGTCACGGAGCAGCGGGCCGCCGAAACCCGGATGATGCGCTCCAGCCAGCGCTTCGCTGACCTGGTGGCGATCACCCCGGTGGGCATCGGGATCTTCGACGACAACGATCGGCTCATCGACGCTAACGAAGCGCTGTGCAAGCTGCTGGGCTACGATCTGGAGACGCTTCGGGGGATGAGCTCCGAGGCGCTTATCCACCCCGATGAGCGGGCCGCGCAGCTGTACACTCATCACGCAGCCGGATCCGAGAGCTATACGGTGCCGCAGCGGATGCTGCTGCGGGCCGACGGTGCCCCGGTGTATTGCGAGCTGCACGTCTCGGCGTCGGTGCAGGACGACGGCCAGCGTTTCCTGCTGGTGATCTTCACCGACATCACCGAGCGGCGCCGAGTGGCTGAGGCACTCACCTACCGGGCGACGCACGACGAGCTCACGGGTTTGCCCAATCGGGCCGCGATCAAGGACACCCTGACCGAGCTGCTCGTGTCGGACGACCGCAACATCGCGGTGCTGTTCTGCGATATCGACAACTTCAAGCGGGTCAACGATGCGCTCGGCCATGATGCCGGCGATGAGCTGCTGATCGCGCTGGCGCGAGGACTGCAGGACGGGTTGCCCGAGGGCTGCACCGCTGGCCGCCTGTCCGGCGACGTCTTCGTGGTGATTTGCTCCGATATTGTCGCACAGGGCGGCATCGGTTCGCTCGTCGCCACGGTCTCGGGGTTGCTGTGCACCGCCGTCCCGCTGCGCGGCCAGGTGATCCGGATGTCAGCAGCCATCGGAGTGGCGGTGCCGGACGCCTCGACCGGCGGCGCACAGGATCTGCTGCGTTTCGCCGACGCAGCCGTGTTCGAGGCCAAGCGGACTGGCACCGGACATTTTGTGATGGCCAATGCGGCGCTGATCGCGTCAGCCGATCGGCAGGTAGAGCTGGAGTGCCAGCTTCGTGAGGCGCTCGTGCGCGACGAACTCCAGTTGCACTACCAGCCGGTGGTCAGTGCTGACGGAGCGATCCTCTCCGCGGAGGCGCTGATCCGCTGGCCGCACCCGGAGCGCGGGATGCTCAGCCCGGATGTATTCCTCCCGGTAGCCGAGCAGGGTGGCCTGATGCGCGAGTTGGACCGGTGGGTGCTGCACACCGCGCTGCGTGAGGCGCGCGGGTGGGTAGCCTGGGATGGGCACCCAGTCGCCGTCGCGGTCAACCTCGCTGATCCCGGCGATGGTGACTTCGTGGCCACTGTCGCTACCGCAGTGGCCGAAAGCGGGCTGCCCTGGGACCGTCTGGTGCTGGAGCTGGTGGAAACCACGCTGATCGACCTGCCCAGCGCGACCCGGCGGGCGATGGCCGAGCTGGTCGGGCGGGGAGTGCGCTTCGCGGTGGACGACTTTGGCACCGGTTATTCCTCGCTGGCCCGGCTCAAGGAGCTGCCCGCGCAGATCGTCAAGCTGGACCGCCGATTCGTCTGCGGAGTGGGCGTCGACCCATCGGATTTCGCGGTGACCCGCGCTGTGGTCGACATGGCGCGCGCGATGGATCGCGTCTGTGTCGCTGAGGGTGTCGAGAACTCAGCCCAGTTCCAGGTGCTGCAAGGGCTCGGGGTGGACGCTTACCAGGGCTGGTTGTTCTCCCGCGCGGTTCCAGGACCCGAGTTCCGGACACTGCTCGAGCGCGGCCCACTGCTGCGCTGACCCGCGCTCACCCATCTCGGGTTGCGGTTCTTGCGCATGGTCAACCGGATAGCGGAGTCCACCTCGGGCACGCTGCTGGTCGGCGGGATGTTGATGCTGATGACCGGGTCACTGCTGGCCAGGAACTGCTCAGCCGAGCTGTCACGTAATGTACCAGAACTGGGTGTTACGATCGTGATGCTGGGCACCTTCTAGGATCTTGCGGATGGCTGGCAGCCTGAGTCTGATTAGTTATTAACTGCAGCTACTTACGTCCGAGCGATTCGACAAGCTCGTCGACCACTTCGGGCAGCGCTGTTCTGGGATTGCGGCCGAGACAGGCCGAGGGAACTGGCGCTTCCACAGGCGGTGAAAATGGTCGTCCGGGCACTTCACTTCTTCAAACTGCGTTTCGCGTAATCCTCAACCACTTAGCTATCCCTTGTGAGGTTTGCCGCAATCCCTTGATCGACTGCTGGACTTCTACTGTTCACCTTCAGGGCGCAGCGTCCTCCCAGTGAAATCCGTGTATCCAGATAAGCCTGTGACCAGCCCGCTGGTTGGCGGATTGGGGTGTGGTGGCCAGCGTGCAACTCGCATTCGACCCCACCTGGAGCGGCGGGAAGGGGATGTACGTGCTGCGGTTAGGGGTTAGATGTTGCTTGACGGGGATGCGGTCCGGTGCGTCGAGAGCTGTTAAGCGGCACGTCACGGTTTGTGGGCTTCTTTGGCGCCGACCTTGCCACCCCGGTGGAGACGCTGACCGCGGCGATGGGCCACTTGCCGCAGGACACAACCGCAGTGATTGCGTCGCGGCACGTTACAGGGGCGAGTATCGTCGGTGACGGGCCGGAGCGGTTACCCCCGCAAAACTACGTGTCCGGCATCCGCGACTTGGTGATCAACAGGAAAACGGGCCTGCTGCGTTTGATCGGCTGCCGCGATTTACTCGCTGGCTTCGCCGCAGCCTCTATTCCTGTTCGCGGCGACGGGTTCGGCTCGGCGTGAAGCATATGATCGTTGGGGCCGCGCGGTCCGCGATGATCGCCACCCACGCCGCGCCGCAGCCGGCGGACGGGAGCCGGGTTGCTCCCCGCAGTGCGCTGGTGTCGTTCTCTGCGGGCGTGGTTGGCCTGCTCAGCTATGTGTGCACGCTGTTCATGGCGCACGTACTCAGTCCCCTGGAATACAGCGACTACGCCGCTGGGCAGATGCTGCTGGGTATTGTCGGAATCGTCGCCGCCGCACTGGTGCCGCTGCCCTTGGTGCACGCCGTCCGCAACCATCCCCGCGGATCAGAGGGTCGGCGCTGCGGGATGGCGTT
>JAFAXZ010000249.1 GCA_019240665.1 Pseudonocardiales bacterium
CGCCCCGCGACTCGCTGCACATGATCGATGTGGTGTACAGCCAAGACGGCGGGCAGCGCCCCGACGTGATCGTGTCCGACGCCGGAGCCTATTCCGACCTGGTCTTCGGACTCGTCCACCTGCTGGACATGGAATACCGGCCCGCCCTGGCTGACCTGCCCGATCACAAGGGTGGCTATGGCAATGATTGACGACGGCGTTTGGCGGTGAATGTTGACGGCGGGCGGGGGCTGGCAAGGTTCGTGGCGGTTGTCCGGTGACAGGAGATCGTCCTCGGAGAGAAGTCCTGACCTGGGGTGAGGAATTTTGATCGGCGGGGTTGGGGTGAGCGGGTCCATGTTCAGGTCGGCGGCGGGAACGCTGGTAGCGCCGACTGTCAGTGGATCTTGATCAATCTGGTGTGGTTGGGTGATCGCCAGAGGTCGATTGCGTCGGGATAGGTCGCGGCGTTGGTGAGTTCTTGTTCTGTGATCGTCTCGGTTATGCCGGGGTTCGCGGCGTGGAGGAGTTGGAGGCGCCGATGCCAGCTCGGGGGCGGGTCGGCCTGGATGAGTTGGGTGGCGGTTACCCGCGCGAACATGAGCTGCTCCGGGGTGAAGCGTCGAAGAAGGCGCCAGGCGCGTTTCTGGGTGGTGACGATCTCGGGACAGATGTTGACGTCGAGCTGATGCCGGTTAGAGCTGCTGAGCCAGATGCCGTGTCGAACGCAGACCTGCGCGTGGCTGGGTAGGTGGACCGGTAGGGGATGGTGGATGCCACGGGCGGCTGTGCACCGTCGGCACGCTGTGGTGATCCGCATCGGCCCCATGGGTTGGTTGCCGGGGAAGGCGGTGGTGAGGGCGGGTAACGCGTGGGTGAGCGCGGCTTGGGTGACGCCGGTGATGAGAGCCAGTTGACGTAGAGTGCTGTTGGTCGCGGATGGGTGCTCGTGGCGTCTGCTGCGGTCGTCATGCTTGGCGACTCTGCGGCAGATCCATTCGGGCAGGACAGTCAACATGTCGTCGACCTTGATGTGGTTGCTGGCTGCGACGCGCGCGAGGTAGGAGGTGAGCGGTTCCCCGGCAATCGGAGAGACGCGAACGGGTAGCGGTCGAAGCGGTCCTGCGGCGATCGCTGTGGACATGGTCGGGGATTGCTGGCTTTCGCGGAGGTGCGCATTTTCGCTCGGGAGGTGCAGAAGGTGATAGCGGCCCAGATCTCGGTAGAAGGTGGGGCGGCTGCCGGCGTAGCCGAGTGCGGTCAGCTCGCAGAACAGGGCCGAGGTGGAGAGATCGGGGTCATCGGTGAGGCGCTGACGGCAATAGTCGGCGAAGTCGTTGAGCGTGTGTTGTCGGGATGCTCGATGTCCGGGTGTTCGACGCCCGTTGATGTAGCCGACGACGGTGTTCTGGGCGCAGCCGACCTTCCGGGCGATCGCGCGCACCGTCATGCCGTGATCGCGCAGCGCGAGGATCTCCTCAGCTTGTTCGCGCGGGAGAATCACCTATGCCTTGCCACCAGGAGGGCGTGGTGGGGGATCCTGGGAGGCGATGTCGGCCGCCACGGTCTCCAGCGTCGCCTTGGTGATCTTCTCGGTGCCGTCGAGTATCGCGTTGATCGCCGCGGTGCGGATCAGCCAGAGCAGGCTGCCGATCATTCCCTTGGTGCGGCGGTGCAGGTAGCTGTCCAGTCTGGTGAGGATGCCAGGGCGATGGTGATGGAGCCGCAGGCTGGATTCGAGTGCTGCGATCAGCGCGGTCCAGTCCTCATCCTGGTTGAACACCCCGGTGCGGATCATGCCGAAGCGGCCGGCGATCTGCTCGCCTCTGGTGCCGGTGAGCAGCCCGGTGCGCTGCAGGTTGATCCCGGCATAGACGAAAGTGGCCGGGATCCGTTCGGAGAAGTATTTCAGGGTGTCGGACGCTTCGGCGCCGGCCCGCGTGGTGGTGTTGAGATTGTGCAGCTCATCGACTGCGACCAGCGTTACTCTGGTATCCAGGCATACGCCGCAGGCCGACTCGATGATGTCGGTGATGTTCGACCGTCGCGAGACCGGTAGCCCGAAGAACCGCGCGAACTCCATGGCGATCATCTTCGGGGTGGCCGCCGGCGGGACGGTGATGTAGATGACCGGGATATCGCCGGATGAGCGAGGGTGACGTCGATGGTGGATCACCTCGATGGTCTTGCCGAGCTGGGTGATCGCGGTGGTTTTGCCGGTTCTGGCGGGCCCGGACACGATCAGACCGCTGCGCCCGTAGGCAGCGGTGCGGTTGAGTAGCACCAACCGTCGCCCGGTGTTGACGACATCGCGGATGGTAGGGGTCTGCACCACGAGCAACCGGGAATGGTGGTCTAGCCGGTCCTCGTCGTAGGCGGTTCGCTTGTCCTCATCCAGGCTCGACCACACCGAGGGAGCCAACAGTTGTGGTGCGGCGGGAACTTCGGTCACGAACCGGCGCCACCCCTGCACCGTGGTCAGCTGCGGGTGCTGGCCACCATCATCGATGCCATCACCCTGGTCGTCCGGATCGTCACCATCATTCGTCATCGGATCACCACCGCTTGTCCGCCTCGGCGAACGGGTCGAAGATCGGCATCGGAATAACCTGAGCGATCCGCCCGTCCTCTGCACCGCTTTCTGGTGGGTCCTCGATGGCTTCGCTCTCGGCGGGTGCCTGTAGTTCCGGCGGCGTCGGCGCGGGCGGAACACCCAAACCGTTGGTTATTGCTGGTGCCGCCTTGGTGCGGGCAGCGACTCGGCGGTCCCGCTTGGTCAGTTCCTCGACGTCGTCGCCACCGGTGGGTTGTTCGGGGCCTTGGTTGGCGCGGGTCAGCAGCGCCGAGACGGTGTCGGCGAGTTCTTCCTCGGTGGCGTCGGGCAGACCGCGCCGGGTGTGGTCCCAGGCCAGTTCCCCGAACGGGGCCGCGACGCGGTGCAACTGTTTCCACAGCAGGGTGATCCACCCGCCACGGTGATGATCACGCAGCCAGACCCTACTGACGTCGTAGGGGTCGTAATGGATCTCCCAGCGGCCGTGGTGCTCGGTGACACCGGAGTCCAGGTGGCGCAGCGGGTCGAGCGCCTCGTCGTCGTAGGTGCGGTAGTTCAGTTTTACGCCGTAGGCGTTGATCGCCCGCCAGGTAGCCGGCAGCAACTCGATGTAGTCATCGCCGCCCAGCGGAACCGGCACGTATCCGGCGGTCTCGATCAGCGCGGCGTAGCGCTCGTTCGGGGTGAACGCCCGTCCTGGATGAGCCGGGTCGCGGAGCCCATCGTGGGGCCGGTTCTGCCACACCGCGATCAGCCACTCGTCCAGAAGCTCCTGCAACGCGGGCAGCGACCACACCGCCTGCGATTCGACGTCCCGGCCCCGGTATTCGACACCGCGACCGGTGTAACCGGCGACGAACTGGGCGAACAGCGAAGCACACGAAGCCAGGGTCCTCTCAATATGCGGTTTGTCGGTCGGGGTTCCCTGGCCGCAGGGCTGCAGAGTGATGCCCAAAAACCGGCACGAGGCCTGGAAGTTGCGGGAGACGAACACCTTGCCGTGGTCGATCACGATCGTGTCCGGCACGATCACCGGCCGGGCGGCGGCGTGCACGAGGCGGGCGTCGAGATCCAGCAACCGCTCATAGGGCAGCGCCGAGTGCGACATGCGCAATGCGTTGGCCCAGCCCGGCCGCATCGGTTCCGGGGACAGGGTGCGGGCCAGCAGCACTGAGGCGTCTACCGACTTCGTCGTCGGGCGCAGCACCGCCGCGGGAACAGTACGAGTCGCGATATCGACCAGGCCGGTCATCTCCACGCGGCCAACGACACCGTCATCCAGCCGCACCAGCACATCCAGCGGGGTGGAGTCGATCTCCATCAGCTCACCCGGGGCCGCCGCGCCGAGCGCGCTGAACGGGCCATCCGGGCGGTTGGCCAGCGATCGGCGGGCGCGCGCCGAGCCGGTGGTGTGTTTGCCCGCCGCCAGCGTCTTCAGCAGTCGATAGAGGCTGCGCTGCGACGGCAACTCCACCGCCCCGGCCCCGTGGGTGTCGGCCAGAATCTGTTCGGTGCGCCAGAACAAGTACGTCGCTGTGCGGGTGGACTCCCCGGTGGCTTCCGCGATGGCCCGCCGCAGCGCCTCCACCACCCTCGACTCGACCCGCCCGAACGGTGATACCGGCTTGTTGATGCGCTGGTCGACCATCGCGACCACCCCGCCGATCTCGTAGCGGTGTCGGCGCTTGCTGATCGCGCTGGCTGTGACCTGCTCACCCGCCGCGGTCAACTCCGCCGCTTTGGCCTGCTCCCGCTGCGTCAACGAATACACCGCCGGGTCGTACTCCAGTTTCGGGCTGGTGCCCCGCGGCGCGTCCGGTGGCACCCCGCGGATCACCTCCACGATGTGGCGTTCCCACCACAACGCCCGCTGCGCCACCTCCTTCGGCAGATCCGTCAGCGGGGACACCGCCGGCACCACTCGGCGCGAGGGACCATCGATGACGTCCACGTCGTCGGCGGCCAGCAACTCCGCCACGGTCACCTCGCTGACCTGCCCCACCGCGTCGACTAGCCGCACCCTCGGCCCCGGTACCGCGATCACCATGTGCACCGCCCCGGACATGCGCACCCGGTCGCCGATGGCCAGGCCCGCCGGCCACTGTGGCCCCCTCACCGGCCCCTGCCCTTCCGGCCGCGATAGACCAGCGTGGAGGGCCCCAACCGTGTCGTCAGGTCCGTCGCCAGCTCATGGCGCCACAACAGGTGAAACAACACCGGCAAGACCGCGAGGCGGTCCCCGACAGCGGCCGCACCGCCCCACAACGACGTAGGCTGGTCAAACGCCGCCACCAGCGACTCGGCCAGCCCGTCCGCACCCGCGCACCGCGGATGCCGGTACCGCGACAGCCACCGCACATTCGCCGTCACCACCGCATCGGCCACACCAAGTCGCCGGAACCGCCACCCCGCCTGGGCGCAGGCCTCTTCCATCGCCGCGAATGCCTCGGCGTCGTTGGGCTCGATACGGTCGTCGGCGCGCACGTCGACCACCATCGCCGTGCCGTCTGACCGGCGCACGAAATAGTCCGGGCAATGCCTACGATGCCGACAATCCTCATCCCAATACAGCCAAAACGGCTGCGAGACGACCGCGACGACCTCGGGATCAAAGTCCAGCATCATCAGCACGTCGCGCTCCAGCCACGACTCGTACCCCACATGCCCGCCCATTGTCGCCGTCCACCACCAGCCCGGGTTATGCCGCTGCCCCTTCGACCAGCGAAACTCCCGCACCGGCCGGCCGTCCTCAAACCGCGTATCCCAGCACTCCACGAACGACCGACGCTGCTCCACACCACGCCCGTCCACGAAGGCAAGCTCGACCCCGGCAACACGCTCGTACTGCGCAGCAGACCCGATCGAGGCCAGCACCATGACCTGAATCATTCACCAACCGAGGAACATCAACTGGCAAGACACGCCAAGTCAACGAAGATCCACTGTCAACTAGGACAACTTCCTGTCACCGGACAGCGGTGAATGGTGACGTGTCCTGTCTCAGCCGAGCTGATGCAGTCTCGCTGATCTGAAGCATCGGCGTGTCTGTCTCATGTGATCTGAAGTAGGGCATAGCGTTCGCTTGTGATGAGCGGGGCGGCGTTGCTGTCGGAGGGTGTCGGGGCGGCGGGTTTCGAGTTGGAGTTCGTGACCTCCGCTGGGGTACGGGCGGGTGGGGCGTTGTCCGTCTGCTGGGATGTGCCGTTCGAGCGGGGGCGGCCGGTGCGGTCGTTTCCGTCGTATCAAGGCCAGCGCAGTTGCTCGGGCTGGTGGTGGCTGTCGGGCTTGGGATCGCATGTTGGGTACGAGTCCTGGTTAGAGCGCGACAATCTCATGGTCCTGGACGCTGATCCCGACGTGGTTGCCGTTGCGTCGCAACCATTCCGGTTGTCCTGGACTGAGAGCGGCAGTGGGCGCCGACGCCGGCATGCTCCGGATTACTTCGCGCGGTGCCGGGATGGCACGGTCGTGATCGTGGATATCCGAGCGGACGATCGTATCGAGGCTGATGATGCGGCGGCGTTCACCGCGACTGAGTTGGCCTGCCGCTCGGTTGGTTGGCGGTATCGCCGGGTCGGGGTGGTCGAACCGGTGTTGGCGGGGAACCTGCGGTGGTTAGCCGGGTATCGCCATCCACGCAACCGCGTCGAGCCTCACGCGGTTGCGCTGGTCGCGGCGTTCGGGCAGGGATGCTCGTTGTGGGAAGGGGCGGGTTCGGTCGGAGATCCCATCGCGGTGTTGCCGACGTTGTATCACCTGCTGTGGACCGGCGAGCTGGTCGCGGATCTGACGACACGCCTGGACGGAGGGACCAGCGTGCTGGCGCGGCGGCGGGCATGAGCAATCCGGGGCGGGCCATGTTGCGAGCTGGCGAGGAGATCCGGCTGGGCGGTCGCTGCTACAGCGTCCACGCCATCACGGGCACCACGGTCGAGCTGATCGACGCTGTCGGCGCGAACGTCACGTTCTCGCTGGCGGAGGTGCTCAACGATGCCAGTCTGGGGCTGGTGTCGGCGCCGCGCCCGAGCCTGGTTGCCGCAGAGCGGCTGGCCGGGGTTCCGGCGGAGGTGATCGAGCGGGCCAGGTGGTGGGAAGGGCATATCGTCGAGCTTCTGACCGGCCGGCCGCCGCAGGCGCCGGCCCAGGCCGTGGTGACGCCGGCCTATGACCCGATGGCGCGGTCGCTGCGGCAGCGGGAGCTGGCCAAGCTCGACGAGCTTCGCGCCGCCGGCCACGAGATCAGCTTGATCACGGTGCAGCGGCAACGGCGCAGATACCAACAGTGGGGTTTGCTGGGGGTGCTGGATGGCCGATATCTACCGCGCCGCTCCACAACCGGCCGTGTCGATGATCGTGTCGTCGAGGTGGTGAAGAAGGTGATCGACGAGGAGACCGACCGGTCGACGGGCACGGGAACCCGGTTGATGCGTCGCACCGAGAGGGCCCTGCGGGACGCTTATGGCCCAGATGCGCCACCGATGCCCTCCCGGGCGACGTTCTACCGGCTGGTGGAGCGGATCGCGGCGGGCAAACACACGCTGGGGTCGGCTCGCACACGGCGTTCGCTGGCCAAGCAGCCGGAGGGCCCGTTCGGGACCGTCAGTGTCGCCCGGCCCGGCGAGGTGACCGAGATCGATTCCACCCCGA
>JAFAXZ010000335.1 GCA_019240665.1 Pseudonocardiales bacterium
CGGCGGAGGAGCGAGCTGTGGACCCGCAGGCACATGGTGGCACGGCCGCTGCACCCGCATCAGCGCAGCCCTCCCCAGCGCGGAGCCGGCGCCTAACACCGACACGCTCGACACGCCCGCCGGTAGCGCGGCGTGTCGTGACGGGTATCGGGTCGATAATCTACGGTTCAGTTAGTTATGCCACGCGCGCCACCTGGGGTTCCGCCGCGGGTGCGAGCATGATGGCACCCCACCGCGGCGTGGCGGCCGTCCGCGCCTGCCGACAAGAGGAGCACCGGCCGATGACGCTGACCGCCGACGCTGACCAGCAGCGCACGGAGCCCGAGCCGGTTCTCTCGGGTCGGCGGACGTGGGGGCCGCAAATCCTGGTGTACATCTTCGTGCTCGCCCCCATGCTGGCCCTGATGATCGCGGTGCCGGTCGCCTGGGGATGGGGGCTGGGCTGGGTGGACATCGTGTTGTTCGCGGTCACCTACACCGTCAGCCTGCTGGGTGTGACCGTCGGGTATCACCGTCACTTCACCCATGGCTCATTCAAGGCCAAGCGGTGGTTGCGGGTGAGCCTGGCGGTGCTGGGCAGCACTGCCATGCAGGGCCCGCTGCTACATTGGGTGGCCGACCACCGGCGGCACCACGCGTACTCCGACAAGGAGGGTGACCCGCATTCGCCGTGGCTGTTCGGTACCTCCCCGATTGCGGTAGCCAAGGGCTTCTGGCATGCCCATATGGGCTGGCTGTTCAACCGAGACCTGTCCAATCCGCGCCGGTTCGTTCCAGACCTGCTGGCCGACCCGACGATGGTGCGGGTCAGCAAGTTGTTCTGGTTGTGGACCGGGATCTGGCTCGTGCTGCCGGGGATCATCGGCGGGCTGGTGACCTGGTCCTGGTGGGCCACCCTGACCGGGCTGTTTTGGGCTGGACTGGTCCGGGTCTCGTTCCTGCATCACGTCACCTGGGCGGTGAACTCGGTCTGCCACATGATCGGTAACCGACCGTTCGCCTCGCGCGACAGGGCCGCGAATTTCTGGCCGATGGCGATCCTGTCCGCGGGGGAGTCCTGGCACAACCTGCACCATGCCGATCCGACATCGGCCCGGCACGGCGTGCTCCGAGGACAGATCGACATCTCGGCCCGGGTGATCTGGTTATTCGAGAAGCTCGGTTGGGCGTGGAACGTGCGCTGGCCGACGCCGCAGCGGCTGGCCAAGCTCGCGGCACGGGTGTGAGCCGCTGCCTGCCCGGCGTGCTGGGGGATCTGCCACCGGTTACTTCATTCAGTAATGGGTCGATGACGATACGCATCCGATACGCTAGGGAACCTTGTTACGCCGTTCGGGTGAAAGTCTCCATGGTGACCGTAACCGGGTAACGACCGGCAGTGGGCGGTAGATATACGCACTGTGGGGAGGGGCGAACCCACTGTACGAGAGGGTGAGTACGGCTCGCAGGGACCCGTCGGTCGCTAAGCGTGCTCACTTTTCCAGTGCGTTCGGGAACATTCACGTTGTCGGCAGACATCTCGAGTCACGGCAGGGGGCCCGTCTCGATGAAGTTCGTTGCAGGTACCACCCAACCGGAAGCAGTCCCGGCTGATCGCAAATCGGGAGGTTTCACCGCCTTCGATCCCGATGTGCGCGTGGCAGTGGTGGGCTATGGCTACTGGGGTTCCAAGCACATGCGCGTGCTCAGCAGCATGCCCGGGGTGCAGGTGACCATCGTCGACGAGGATCCTCAGCGGATCGCGGAGGCGAGGCGAAGCTATCCATCGGCGGAATCGGCACTCCATCTCGACGACGTGTTGGGACGGGTGGATGCGGTGGTCGTCGCGACCCCGCCGACCACGCACGCCGCGGTTGCGCTGCAAGCACTGCGCCACGGGCGGCACGCCCTGGTGGAAAAGCCGCTGGCCACGACAGTCAAGGATGCGCAGGAGATGGTCGACGCCGCGGCCGCCAGCGGCGTGCGCCTGATGGCGGGACATACCTTCGAGTACAACGCGGCCGTCTGGAAACTGAAGGAGATCATCGATTCCGGTGAGCTCGGCAGGATCCTCTACATCGACGCCGCTCGGTTGAGCCTGGGCAAGTACCAGCGCGACTGCAACGTCATCTGGGACCTCGCTCCGCACGACATCTCGATCGCCTCGTTCCTGCTCAACGAGGTTCCCAGGACTACCTGGGTATGGGCAAAACGACATGTCGGAAACCGCCACGCCGACGTGGCTTACCTGCGACTGGACTTCGAGCAGGCGGTCACCCACGCGTTCGTGCATGTGAGCTGGTTGGACCCGTGCAAGGTCCGGCGGGTCACCGTTGTCGGGGAACGCAAAATGGCCGTCTACAACGATATGTCGGACAATGAGCGTATCCGGGTGTACGACATCGGCGTCGACCCGACCGATTCCAACGACCATGGTGAGTCGCACGCCATGCCGGTTTCCTATCGAACCGGAGACATCGTCTCGCCATATATTCAGTTCAATGAGCCGCTTTTGGTTCAGGATAGCCACTTCATCGAATGCATTCGTACCGGAGCCAAGCCGAATACACCCGGCGAGCGCGGGCTGGATATCGTCCGGGTCCTCGCCGCCACCGACGTTGCGGAGGCTACGGGGCGCCCAGCCTTCGTCGCTGGCAGCATCGACCCGGCCGGGGCGGATCTCAGGCGGGAAGTGGCCTCATGACCGGTGGCGGCAGCATTCCTTCCAGTGTACCTTTCCGCGTCCCTTTTTTGGATCTTCACGGTGTCAATAACGGGCTACGCGAGGAGTTCGACCTCGCCTGGAAGACTGTGCTGGACCACGGTCACTTCGTCGGCGGCCCCGAGGTCGAGCGCTTTGAGCATGAATTCGCGACCTACTGTGGAACCAAGGCCTGCGTCGGGGTGGCCAACGGAACCGATGCCCTGGAACTCATCCTCACCGGTCTGGGAATCGGGCGTGGTGACGAGGTCATCGTCCCCACGAATACGTTCATCGCGACGGCCGAGGCGGTCTGCGCGACCGGTGCGCGGCCTCGGTTCGTTGACGTGTGCCCCGACACCCTGCTGATCGATCCAGCCGCAGCGGTTGCTGCGATCAACAGCTCGACAGCCGCGATCATTGCCGTGCACTTGTACGGCCAGATGGTGGACCCCGAGCCGATCTCGGTGATCGCCGCTGCGCACGGTCTCGCCCTCATCGAGGATGCCGCGCAGGCCCACGGTGCCCGCCACCGGGAGAGGTGCGCGGGCAGTGTGGGTATCGCCGCCGGGTTCAGCTTTTATCCCGGTAAGAATCTTGGCGCCCTGGGTGACGGCGGCGCGGTGGTCACCAGTGATCTCGCCCTGGCCGACCGGATCCGCAGCATCGCCAATCACGGGCGGTCTGTGGCC
>JAFAXZ010000043.1 GCA_019240665.1 Pseudonocardiales bacterium
GCCGTCCTACACCATGGGCGGGCTCGGCTCCGGGATGGCGCACACCGAGGACGACCTCGTCCGCATCGTCTCCCTGGGGTTGGCTTCCAGCCCGGTGCACCAGGTGCTCATCGAAGAGAGCGTGCTGGGCTGGAAGGAATACGAGCTGGAGCTGATGCGCGACCACCGGGACAACGTGGTGGTGGTGTGCTCCATCGAGAACGTCGACCCGATGGGCGTGCACACCGGGGACTCGGTAACCGTCGCCCCGGTGATGACCCTCACCGACCGCGAGTACCAACACATGCGTGACGTCGGCATCGCGGTGCTGCGGGAAGTCGGGGTGGACACCGGCGGCTGCAACATCCAGTTTGCGGTGCATCCCACCGACGGCCGGCTGGTTGTGATCGAGATGAACCCTCGGGTGTCCCGGTCGAGCGCGCTGGCGTCCAAGGCCACTGGGTTCCCCATCGCCAAGATCGCCGCAAAGCTCGCGATCGGCTACACCCTCGACGAGATCACCAACGACATCACCGGGGAGACCCCGGCCAGCTTCGAACCCACTCTCGACTACGTGGTGGTCAAGGTGCCCCGGTTCGCCTTCGAAAAGTTCCCCGGCGCGGACCCCACCCTCACCACCACCATGAAGTCGGTCGGCGAGGCGATGGCGCTGGGCCGCTCGTTTCCCGAAGCGCTCAATAAAGCGATGCGCTCGATGGAGACTGCCGCCAGCGGGTTCTGGACCAGGCCCGATCCGCCGGACGCCACCGTGGCCTCGGAGCTGTCGGCACTGCGGGTTCCCCATGACGGCCGGCTTTACATCGCGGAGCGGGCGCTGCGCCTGGGCGCCACAGTCGCGCAGGTCGCCGAGGCGTCGGGGATCGACCCATGGTTCATCGACCAGATCGCCGGCCTGGTCGAGCTGTACCGCGAGCTCGCCGCCGCGCGGGAACTGGACGAGTCGCTGCTACGCCACGCCAAGCGCGCCGGTATCTCTGACCGGCAGCTCGCCGCCGTGCGCGGCGACCTCACCGAGCCCGAAGTCACCGCGCTACGGCACCGTTTTCACGTGCGGCCGGTCTACAAGACCGTGGATACCTGCGCCGCTGAGTTCGCCGCCCGCACCCCGTACCACTACTCCGCCTACGAGAGCGACCCCCAGGCCGAGACGGAGGTCAGCAAGCAACGGGAACGACCCAAAGTGATCATCCTGGGCTCCGGACCGAACCGGATCGGCCAAGGCATCGAGTTCGACTACTCATGTGTGCACGCCGCAATGGCGCTGAGCGACGTCGGTTACGAGACCGTAATGATCAACTGTAACCCGGAAACAGTGTCCACCGATTACGACACCGCCGACCGGCTCTATTTCGAGCCGTTGACCTTTGAAGACGTCATGGACGTGGTGCACGCCGAGCGTGCCTCGGGCACCGTGGCGGGCGTGATCGTGCAGCTGGGCGGGCAGACTCCGCTGGGGCTGGCGCAGCGACTGGCCGACGCGGGCGTCCCGGTGGTTGGCACGTCTCCTGTGGCGATCCACCTCGCTGAGGACCGCGGTTCCTTCGGTGCGGTGCTGGAGCGTGCCGGGTTGCCCGCCCCGGCTTACGGCACCGCCACCTCGTTCGCGGAGGCCCGCAAGATCGCCGACGAGATCGGTTATCCGGTGCTGGTTCGCCCCTCCTACGTACTCGGCGGTCGTGGTATGGAGATCGTCTACGACGAGCAGACCCTCGCCGGCTACATCGCCAGGGCCACCGAGATCACTCCCGAACATCCGGTGCTGGTGGACCGTTTCCTCGACGACGCCATCGAGATCGACGTCGACGCGCTGTGCGACGGCAGCGAGGTCTACCTCGGCGGGATCATGGAGCACATCGAAGAAGCCGGGGTGCACTCCGGGGACTCCGCCTGCGCGCTCCCGCCGATCACGCTGGGGGAGTCTGACCTGGTCGCGGTGCGCACCTCGACCGAGGCGATCGCCCGTGAGATCGGCGTACGGGGCCTGCTCAACGTGCAGTACGCGCTCAAGGACGACGTGCTCTATGTGCTGGAGGCCAACCCGCGGGCCAGCCGCACGGCACCGTTCGTCTCCAAAGCCACTGCGGTGCCACTGGCCAAGGCCGCCGCACGGATCATGCTCGGCGCCAGGATCGCGCAACTGCGCGCGGAGGGCCTGCTGCAGCCGCACGGCGACGGCGGCGATCTGCCGGCCGACGCGCCAGTGGCTGTCAAGGAAGCCGTGCTGCCTTTTCACCGGTTCCGCACCCCCGAGGGTCAGGGGGTGGACTCGCTGCTGGGGCCGGAGATGAAGTCCACCGGCGAGGTGATGGGTATCGACGCTGCGTTCGGCCAGGCCTTCGCCAAGTCGCAGGCCGCAGCCTACGGTTCGCTCCCGATGTCGGGTCGGGTGTTCGTGTCGGTGGCCAACCGGGACAAGCGGGCCATGGTGTTCCCGGCCAAACGGCTGGCCGATCTTGGCTTCGAGGTGCTCGCCACCCGGGGAACCGCCAACACGCTGCGCCGCAACGGCATTCCCTGCACCGTGGTGCGCAAGCACTTTGAAGGCCCGGACAACATCGTTGATCTGATCAACTCCGGGCAAGTCGATATGATCATCAACACTCCCTACGGCAATCATGGCCCCCGGGTGGACGGTTACGAGATCCGCACCGCCGCGGTATCCCGGGACATCCCCTGCGTCACCACCGTGCAGGGCGCGGCCGCAGCCGTGCAGGGTATCGAGGCCCTCATCCGCGGCGACATCACTGTCCGCCCTCTCCAAGCTCTCCACGCCGCGCTCCGTACCCGGCGTTCAGCGGGCTGAGCGGGATTATCCCGGTGCCCGATAATCCCGCTCAGCGGGCTGAATGTGGAGGGTTCGGGGTGCGATTGAGAGCGGCCGTGGCGGGGCGGGGACCGTTGTGTGCCGGGATCGATCCGCATCCGGGACTGCTGCGCGAGTGGGGGGTGGGAGATGACGTGGGGGGGCTTGAGAGGTTCGCGCTGGGCGCGGTCGAGACGTTGGCGCCGGAGGTGGCGCTGGTCAAGCCGCAGTCCGCGTTCTTTGAGCGGTACGGGGCGCGAGGCATCGCGGTGTTGGAGCGGGTGCTGGTGGCGGCCCGGGATGCCGGCGCGCTGGTGCTGCTCGACGTCAAACGGGGTGACATTGGCTCCACCATGGCCGGGTACGCCGCAGCCTATCTGAGCGACGGGGTGCCGCTGGCTGCCGACGCGATCACCGTGTCGCCCTACTTCGGGATCGGCGCGCTCGATCCGGCGCTCGAGCTAGCCGAACGGACCGGGCGGGGAGTCTTCGTGGTGGCGCTGACCTCCAACCCGGAAGGTGCCACCGTACAGGCCGCGGTCACCGACACCGGGAGCACAGTCGCGCAGTCCGTGGTCGACGCCGTCGCTGCCCGCAACGCCGGCCGGCGTCCCGTCGGCGACGTCGGCGTGGTGGTGGGGGCCACGACACCGGCCGGTGCGCTGCGGCTGGAGGCCCTCAACGGTCCGATACTGGTTCCCGGCATAGGGGCGCAGGGCGCTGGCCTGGTTGACTTGCCGCAGGTCTTCGGTACAGCGGCCCGCCATGTCGTGGCGGTCACGTCCCGGGACCTGTTGCGGCATGGGCCCCAACCAGCCTCACTGCGACACGCCGCCCGGCGAACCGCCGACGAGGCAGGGGCGCTGCTCCATCCCCCGTCGGGGCAGGTCGGCGGGGGCACCCCGGGTTAAGCGGCGGGTCGCCCGGGGGATACGGTCGCCGCACCAATCCAGAACATCCCTCAGCACTAGCAATCGACGGAGGAGACCGTGGCCCTTCCCGAGCTGACCGAGGAGCAGCGGGCCGCTGCGTTGGAGAAGGCGGCCGCCGCCCGACGTGCCAGGGCCGAGCTCAAGGAGCGCCTCAAGCG
>JAFAXZ010000052.1 GCA_019240665.1 Pseudonocardiales bacterium
CAACGGCGCCGTCCTGTTCATGGCAGGCGTGCGAACGGTCATGCTGCCACACTGCCACCGCTTTATTACCTCCCTCTACGCGTCAGGTTGCCATCGCGCACCGGCCCGCTCACGTCCCGGTTCCTCGGACGTGAGACCGCACGCCTCGGCACCGTCGTCACGCGTCCAGGTAGCCTAAATTCCCCCTATCCTCATCCAGGTAACCTACACTCTGTGGAGGACCCGCAGGAACCGTGGAAGGAGCCGCAGAGGTAACTACAGCGGGAGCCGAAGAATGATCTGTGGAGGGAGATGCAGAGGGAGCCGTATAGGCCGGAGAGGGAGCTGAGTAAGGAGTTTCAGAAGGATCCACATAAGGCGCGGACTTAGCGACTCCGATACGTTCAGCAGCTTCACACAGTAGCGGCAGAGCACCTACCACTGTTGTGCTGGTTTCGTTGATGCGTTTGATACCGGGCCCAACCACCTCAGCCTGGTAGGCAACATTCTTCACGTTCTGCGCGCAATCATCGAGATTGTTGGCGGTGCGGTTGAGCAGCACACCGATCACGAAGAGAAAGATCGCCAGAACGGCAATCAACAACGCAATGACGACGACCGTTAAGACGATAAGAGTCATCTCTCATCCTTTCTATCAGGATCCCGGAAACCCGGCCACAGTCGGCGCGACCCGGTGAGCCACCCCGCCGTTGATCACCATCACGCCGGCTCGCCGTGCTGGTCGTAGCGGCCAGTCGGCCCAAGACGAGGGGCAGGCCACCATGAGCCGAACCCAGGTACCGAACAGCATCTGCAGCCACCTTCCGGCGACGGTGATCACTCAAGCTTATAGTGATGGCGCAGAAGCGGATAGTCAAGCCCTCACCACCCGTAAATGCGAATCTATCAGCATGAAAATTTCGCAACTGCGGAAAGAGGCATCCGCCGAACTACCACCTGTTGCTGTCGGGAGCGATTCGAAGCAACTACGGAGGAGGCTCGGTGGTTCCGCAACGTATGCGGTTCGTCGCGCACTTCGACCGCGGGCACTGAGCGAGCATGCATGTCCTCGATATAGCGGATAGCCGATGATCACGGCACAGGTGACGGTGCTTCTCGAACGCTACCAGCCCGGACGGCCGCTGAGCTCAATCGAGGCTTCCGGCAACGAACCTGACCTACGCGAGGCGATCATGGTGCGGCCGTGGATGCCCATCCCATCCCGCCCCAGCCTGAGAAGGCGTCTCACAGTAAATCCACCCGGGTGGCATGAGCCCACTGGTCATCACGCCATGTCACCACTGAGAACACCCACGCGTACCGGCTGAATATTGACGCCCGTTCCCGCACGGTGCCCAGAATGTTGCGCAGTCGGCCACGAGGTATCCGCTGATTACGCAGATACATGAAACGCGATTTATCCACAATGCAGCCGGATGCCGCGCCGTGATTGTCCGTCGTCAGCACAAACAGGCCGCCGCCGAAGTAGGAATTGCCCCATGGGGTCACGATCCGGCCACTGGAACGGGTCTGCACTACCCATGAATAGGGCACCGTCTGGCATTCCACAGTGCCCTTATTGGTGATCATTAACGTCCCACCGCCCCGCTTCAACCAACAACAGAGACAACACGTGTGTCCGCAACGCCCGAGTCGACCTGAACGACCAGTTTCTAAGATCACCTTGCACATCCGATGGAGCGCGAGGAATTCTCCAGTACCCACTATTAATCACGTGCTCCACGTGCTAGACTGTGGTTGTGAAGCGCAACCTCACAGTCCAACTCGACGCTGACCTCATCCGGCGGGCAAAGGTGATCGCTGCCGAGCGTGGCACATCGGTCAGCGCCCTGGTGACTCAGCAGATCACCGAGCTGATCGAGGCGCGTGATCGGTACCTCAGAGCACGGGAATCGGCGCTGGAGATGATGGCTGCGGCGACTGACCACGGAGGTCGCGGCTGGACCCGCGAAGAGCTGTACGGACAACGGCTCGACCGGTACCGTGCGTGAGCATTCCGTCGCCGCCCGGGGTCACATTCGTCGACACCAATGTCCTCATTTATTCGCACGACACCCATGACCAAGCTAAGCATCGGGCTGCCGAGAACCTGCTCGCGCAGCTGTGGACAACGGGACTCGGCGTCCTCAGCACTCAGGTGCTGCAGGAATTCTACAGCGCGGCGACGCGCAAGCTCCAGCCGCCATTGACACCGGCGCAGGCACGTCAGGTGGTGCACGACTACAGCGAGTGGTGCCGGGTCGACACCGATCCGCTGCTCATCATCTCCGCTGGCCGGCTGTCCGAGCAGCATTCAATCAACTTCTGGGATGCGCTGATCATCGAGGCTGCGCGGCGCGCTGGCGCCACCGAACTGATCACCGAGGATCTGAACCACGGTTGCCGATTCGGCGAATTGACGGTGCGCAACCCATTCTGCACGCGGTAAGGGCCGTGTCCGTACAGTGCATTGCCGTGCGCCTGGTCCTCGCGTCGGCATCCCCCGGCCGGCTCGCCGTCCTCCGCGGTGCCGGGATCGATCCGGTGGTGCGGGTGTCCGGAGTGGATGAGGACGCGCTAGCTACCACGCTGACTGGTGCGACCCCAGCGGACCTGGTCACCGCGCTGGCGTGCGCGAAGGCCGACGTGGTCGCGGCGGACATCGCCGACGAGCACCCCGACGCGGTGATCGTCGGGTGCGACTCGATGCTGCGCATCGGCAGCGAACTGGTCGGCAAGCCGGGCTGCGCCGACACCGCGTTGCGGCAATGGCGGGCGATGGCGGGCGGCACCGGAGAGCTGATTACCGGGCACGCCGTGGTACGCCTTGACCAGAGGGTACGCACCGCGACCGCCAGCGGTGCGCAGACCACGGTCATCCGGTTGAGCACCCCGTCGGCGGAGGAGATCGAGGCCTACGTCGGCACCGGGGAACCGCTGCGGGTGGCCGGCGGGTTCACCCTGGACGGCCGGGGCGGCTGGTTCGTCGACGGGATCGACGGTGACCCGTCCAATGTGATCGGCATCAGCCTGCCGTTGACCCGGCGTTTGCTCGCCGAAGTCGGGGTGCCCGTGGTGGCGCTCTGGTCGTAGCCCGGAACGCCCCGCTCGTTCACTATGGTCGCCAGGCCGGCGCAAGGCGGTTCGGCGCTGGAAGTTGACTGAGAATGCCAACGATTTTCTGTCGGTTGCCGCCGCAGCAGGCCTAACGTCCGCGACGTGGGTACGGAGATGATGGTGGTCACCGAACGGGATGCGGTGCGCAGGCTGCTGCAGCGGGGTGGTCTCGGTACCCGCCCCGGGGAGCTCGATGCGGCCACGACTTCAGGTTTCGATGCCACGTTGGCCGCGTTGATCACACCGGCGGCCAGTCCAGACACCGGCGCGGCGGCGACTCCCGCACCGGTTTTCGGACCACCGCCCCAGCGGCTGGGCAAGGCCGCCGGCATTGCGGCTATTCAGGCCCAGCGCCGCGAGCAGGCCGACCAGGCACGCCAGTTGGGAGTGTGGTGGCTGGACCGGATGAGCGCGGTGAACGCGCCATTTCCGGAGCGGATGGCGTGGTTCTGGCATGGTCATTTCGCCACCAGTGTGAAGAAGGTCCGCCTCGCGCAATTGATGTACCTGCAGAACGACGCCCAGCGCCGGCTCGGGCGAGGCGATTTCCGGGCTCTGGCCCAGGCGATGATCGTCGACCCGGCAATGCTGATCTGGCTCGATGGCGGCGGGAACCGGGTCGGGCGACCGAATGAGAACCTCGCCCGGGAATTCATGGAGCTCTTCACCCTGGGAGTGGGCAACTACTCCGAAACCGACGTCCGCCAGGCCGCCCGCGCGCTGACCGGATGGCAGGTCAACGACACCACCGACACCGCTGTCTTCCACACCCGCAGTCACGACGCCGGCCCGGAAACTGTGCTCGGCGCCCCCGGCGCCTATAACGCACCTAGCCTGGTCGACCTACTGATCACTCAACCAGCCTCACCCCGGTTCCTAGCCCAGCGGATCTGGACCCGATTCGTGGCTGACACCCCACCCGATTCAGCCACCCTCGAGCGCTTGGTCGCCGCGTATGGCCCCGGCCATGACATCACCGCGCTGCTGGCAGCGGCGGTGAGTTCGCCGGCATTCCGGCACCCTGCCTCGGTGCTGGTCCGGGAGCCGGTGCTGTGGCTGGTCGCCGCGCTGCGGGCGCTGCGCATACCAGCTTCCAAGCTGGCACCGGCCGCGCTGGGCGCCGCACTGAGCGGGCTGGGGCAGATCCCGTTCACCCCGCCCAATGTCGGCGGGTGGCCCGCCGGCACTCCCTGGCTGACCACCGCCGCCGCGCTGACCCGCCTCCAGGCGGCCCAGACCCTGGCCACCGTCGGCGACATCTCCCCGGTGACCGACGCCGCAGCGCCGGCACGCATCGACGCCACCGTGGCACTCCTTGGCCTGCCCATCCTCACCAACCGCACCCTCACCGCGCTGCGCACCCTCACCACCCAACCCGTCCAACTGGTCGCGCTCGCGCTCGCCAGCCCCGAAAACACCGTCAGCGCATAACCACTCGCAAGGAGCATCATGGTGAACGCTCTGAGCCGACGCCGGTTTTTGACCTACTCCGGCGCTGCTACCGTCGCCGCCGGAGCGGGCTGGGGATGGGAGACCTTGGTGTCCCGGGCCCGCACCGACCCGCTCCCGGTGGGGGCCGGCGTCGTGGTGATGCTCACCCTCTACGGCGGCAACGACGGGCTCAACACCGTCATCCCCGCGGGCGAAGCGGCCTATCACACCGCTCGACCCGGATTGGCCTACACCGGAGAGCAGGTGCTCCCCCTCGCCGACGGACTCGGGCTCAACCCCGGCATGACCGGTCTGAAGACGCTGTGGGACCAGGGCCATCTAGCGATCGTGCGCGGGGTCTCCTACCCCCAACCCGACCACAGCCATTTCCGCTCCATGGACATCTGGCAGACCGCCTCCCCTGAGCACCCCCAGAGCACCGGCTGGCTGGGCCGCTGGCTCGATGCCACCAGCCGCGACCCGCTACACGCCGTCTCCCTCGAACCGGTCCTGCCCCCCATGCTCGCCGGGGCGACCACCGCCGGCGCCGCCTTACCGCTGAGCGGGCTCATCCTGCCCACCGGCCCGCTCGCCGCCGCGTTCGAAGCCCTCGGTGACTCCTCCCCGGGAGAACCCGGGCCCCAAGCCGTCGCCGCCCGGGCCATCACCGACCTGCATCGCACCGTGAAAACCCTCGGCCCCACCCTCACCGACATCCACACCACCGCCTCCGCACACACCACAGCCAGGCGCGGGAAGGCCGCGTCCGGGACACGTGCGGGTGGGACGGGCGGCGGCGGGATGCTGGCCGTGCAACTTGACGTGGTGGCCCGCTGCGTGGAGATGGGCGCTCCTACCCGGGCGTACTCGGTCAGCTTGGGAGGTTTCGACACCCACGCCGGAGAACGCCACACCCAACAGCAACTACTCACCCAGGTCGACCACGCGGTCACCGCATTCCTCACCCGGATGGCCGGCACCGCCCGGGGTCGGGGCGTCGTGCTGGTCGCCTACTCCGAATTCGGCCGCCGGGTCACCGCCAACACCAACCAGGGCACTGACCACGGCACCGCCGGACCCGTCTTCCTCGCCGGAACACCCGTACGCGGTGGGTTCATCGGCGCCCAGCCCAGCCTCACCGACCTCGACAACGGCGATCTCAAACCCACCACCGACTTCCGCGACGTCTACGCCACCCTGCTCACCGACGTCCTGCGCACCGACCCTCAACCCATCCTCGGCCCCGGCCGCACCACCCTGCCACTCATCGCCACCTAACGCCCTGGTCGCCACCTAACGTCCTGGCACGACGGACTGACCGGTGTCCCGACGAAGCAGACGGGCACGGGGCGGACTGCCCGCACGACGCCGGTTTCCGGGCGTTCGTGCACCACCTAGCCGGCCACGTCCGCCACCACTGACCCCAGCCCCCCTAGACTGCGGCGAATACGACCCTACCGCCGCGGAGGCGCTGGTGCCGCAGCCCGATCCGATAGGCCTGCGCAAGGTGCTCGTCGCCAACCGCGGCGAGATTGCCGTCCGGGTGATCCGGGCCTGCCGAGATGCCGGGTTGACCAGTGTCGCCGTCTATGCCGACGGCGATCGCGACGCTCCATTCGTCACCCTGGCCGACGAGGCGTTCGCGTTGGGCGGCACCACCCCCGCGGACAGCTACCTTAACCAGGCCACACTGCTCGACGTCGCGGCCCGCGCTGGCGCGGACTCGGTGCACCCCGGCTACGGGTTCCTCGCCGAGAACGCCGACTTCGCCCAGGCTGTGATCAACGCCGGGCTGACCTGGATCGGGCCCAGCCCGCAGGTGATCCGTGACCTCGGGGACAAGGTCACCGCCCGGCAGCTGGCCAGCAAGGCGGGAGCGCCGCTGGTGCCGGGCACCAGAGATCCCGTGTCCGGGCCGGATGAGGTGGTGGCCTTCGCCGCCGAACACGGCCTGCCGGTGGTTATCAAGGCCGCCTTCGGCGGTGGCGGGCGCGGTCTGAAGGTGGCCCGCACCATCGAGGAGATCCCCGAGCTGTTCGACTCCGCGGTGCGCGAAGCCGTCTCGGCCTTCGGACGCGGCGAGTGCTTCGTGGAGCGCTACCTGGACAAGCCGCGGCACGTCGAGGCCCAGGTGCTGGCCGACCAGCACGGCACCATCGTTGTGGTCGGCACCCGGGACTGCACCCTGCAGCGCCGGCACCAGAAGCTGGTGGAGGAGGCTCCGGCTCCGTTCCTGTCCGCCGAGCAGCGGTGCACCATCCACGAGGCGGCCCGGGCGATCTGCACCGAGGCAGGCTACACCGGCGCGGGCACCGTCGAGTTCCTGGTGGGTCCCGAGGGCACCATCTCCTTCCTGGAGGTGAATACCCGGCTGCAGGTCGAGCACCCGGTGTCGGAGGAAACCACCGGGCTGGACCTGGTGCGCGAGCAGTTGCGGATCGCGGCCGGCGAGCGGCTGACCATCACCTCTGACCCACTCCCGCGTGGCCACGCGATCGAGTTTCGGATCAACGCCGAGGACCCGACCCGAGGGTTTCTCCCCGTCCCCGGTGTCGTCACGGTGTTCGATCCGCCGTCAGGACCGGGAGTACGGCTGGACGCCGGGGTGCGCGCCGGCAGCGTCATCGGCGACCAGTTCGACTCGATGCTGGCCAAGCTCATCATCGTCGGCGCGGACCGCGAGCAGGCCCTGGCGCGGTCCCGACGGGCCCTGGCCGAGTTCACCGTCGAGGGCCTGCCCACCGTCATCCCGTTCCACCGGGCAGTCGTGGCCGACCCGGCCTTCGCCGCCACCGACGGCGAGCATTTCGCGGTACACACCCGGTGGATCGAAACCCAGTTCTCCACGCAGCTCCAGCCCCAGGGCACCACGGTGGAGCGACCGCCACCGGCGCCGCGGCAGACCGTGGTCGTGGAGGTCGGCGGCCGGCGTCTGGAGGTCTCGCTGCCTGGCGATCTGATCCTGGGAGGTGCCGCTTCCGGCAGGGCCAAACCCCGAAAGCGCAGCGGTGGCCGGGCGGCCACGGTGTCGGGCGACGAGGTCATCGCACCTATGCAGGGCACCGTGGTCGCGGTCGCGGTATCCGATGGAGACCCGGTCGAGACCGGTGACCTCATCGTGGTGCTCGAGGCGATGAAGATGGAGAACCCGGTCACCGCGCACAGAGCCGGCACCATCACCGGCCTCACAGCGCAGGCCGGGACCTCGATCGCCCAGGGCACCATTCTCTGCAAGATCACCGACTAGCCCCGGACGTGCGTCACCGGCCGCCACGGATGATTCAGTTCGGGACCCCCCGTTGAAGTGACGTTCGTCGCGGAGGGTGAGGGCAGGGTCGGCAGGTGTCGGGGCACCAGGTGGCCGAGTTCAGCTCACCGGCTCCAGGAGCCGAGGGCGAGCCTCCGGGGCGGCGCCGCGGCGGGCGTCGGCGGTGGAGTCGTCGGACTCACGCTGCGAGTCACGCTCAGCGGCCACCCGGGCAAGGTAGACCTGCACCTCCCGGTGCCGCGCTGCCGCGGTCCAGCTCAGCACCTCACCCATCAGCTCAGCGACGTCCGCGGCGCACGCCTCGCCCCGGTGCGGGTACTCAATCGAGATCCGGGTGCGCCGGGTCAACACGTCCTCCAGGTGCAGGGCCCCCTCGTGGCTGGCGGCGTGTACTACCTCGACCCTGAGATAGTCCGGCGCTTCGCCCAGGGGCGCGAGCAGGTCGCGACGGTCCGCGGCCAAGGCCAGCACCTGGTGCACCGCCGAGCCGTAGCGGTCCAGCAGGTGCCGCAGCCGGTAGGGGTGCAGTCCGTGCCGGGCGGCCAGCGCGTCGACCTGATTGACCAGAGCATGGTAACCATCCGCACCGAGCAGCGGCACCTTGTCGGTGATCGAGGGAGCAACCCGGCCAGGCAGATCGGGCACTGCTGCGTCCACCGCGTCGGCAGCCATCACCCGGTAGGTGGTGTACTTGCCGCCCGCGATGGCGACCAGGCCAGGTGCCACCCGGGCAACCGCGTGTTCCCGGGACAGCCGTGAGGTCTCCTCGCTCTCCCCCGCCAGCAGCGGACGCAAGCCGGCGTAGACGCCCTCGATGTCGCCGTCGTTCAGCGGTGTGGCCAGCACAGTGTTGACCGTGTCCAGCAGGTAGTCGATGTCCGCGCGAGTGGCCGCAGGGTGCGCGAGGTCGAGGTTCCAGCCGGTGTCGGTGGTGCCGACGATCCAGTGGTTGCGCCACGGGATGACGAACAGCACTGACGTCGCGGTGCGCAGGATCAGCCCGCTCTCCGACACGATGCGGTCCCTCGGGACCACAATGTGCACCCCCTTGGAGGGCCGTATCCGGAACCGACCCCGCCCGCCGGACAACCGCTGGATCTCATCGGTCCACACTCCGGTGCAGTTGAGCACGACGTGCGCGTCGACGTCGGTCTCCTCACCGGTCTCACAGTCCCGCACGCGGACTCCGCAGATCCGGTCCGCCTCCCGCAGGAAGCCGATGACCTGAGTGGAGCTGCGCACCACGGCGCCGTACTGAGCGGCCGTGCGGGCCACCGTCATGGTGTGCCGGGCATCGTCGGTGATCGCGTCGTAGTAGTGCACCCCGCCAACGAGGGTGTCGCGGCGCAACGCCGGCGCCAACCTCAGCGCTCCCGCCCGGGTGAGGTGGCGCTGACCCGGCACTGATCGTGCCCCGCCCAGCGTCTGATAAAGCGCCAGCCCAGCGGCGACATAAGGTCGTTCCCAGATTCGGTGGGCCAGTGGATACAGAAAGCTCACCGGTTTGACCAGATGCGGCGCCAGCCGGGTGAGCATCAGCTCCCGTTCATGCAGGGCCTCCCGGACCAGCCCGAATTCCAGCTGCTCCAGGTAGCGCAGCCCGCCGTGGAACAGCTTGGAGGACCGGCTGGACGTGCCCGAGGCGAAGTCCCGGGCTTCCACCAGTGCCACCTTGAGACCCCGGGTTGCAGCATCCACCGCCGCACCGGAACCGACCACACCGCCACCGATGACCAGGATGTCGAACTGCTCGTCGGCCAGCCGCTGCCAGTCCGCCGCTCGCTGCGCCGGACCAAGCTGCCCGGGGGCTGACCCACCGATGGGCTGCTGGTGCCCGCGCTGCGCCTGCTGCACCGGTCGTCCCACCCCCTGCGTCGTCCCGATCGCCTGCTGCACGCTACCGCGTGGGGGCCTTCTCGTGGTCTCGTCAAAGCTTGTCTCGCCAGCGGTTGCATGCCAGCGGTTGCATGCCGATGCCTTTCCCCATCCAGAGGAACGCCGCCGTTGGGGCGCTGCACCGGCGCGCGACGGACACGCCACAATGGGTGTCGAGGGCGTCCACCCATTGTGCAGGAGGGCAAGTTCATGGCGCAGGCCGCCGAGCCCCCATCAGGCACCAGGGATTTCCTGGCTGACGACGTGCGTCGCCGCAAGGCGGTGTTCGACACCATCGGCGCGGTGTTCGAGCGTTACGGCTTCGACCCCCTGGAGACCCCTGCCTTCGAGCGCCTGGACGTCTTCGCCGGCAAGCTCGGCGAGGAAGCCTCGGCACTCATCTTCAAGATCCTCAAGCGGGGAATCCACGAAGCCACCGGCGAAGCCGACCTGGCCTTGCGCTACGACCACACCGTGCCCCTGGCCCGCGTTGTCGGCACCTACGGCAGCAAGCTGCCCTCGCCCTACAAGCGGTACACCATCGGCCCGGTCTGGCGGGCTGACCGCGCCGCCAAGGGCCGCTTCCGCGAGTTCGCCCAGTGCGACCTCGACACCGTGGGCTCGGCGTCTCCGCTGGCGGACGCGGAGATCGTCTGGGCGGTGCACGACGGCGTGGCGGCGCTGGGCATCGAGGAATTCCAGTTCCTCGTCAACAGCCGGCAGGCGCTGCACGGACTCCTGGAGGCGTACGGCATTGCCGCCAAGTTGGGCGACAAGGTACTCGGCAGCCTCGACAAGCTGGACAAGACGACCCCGGAGGCAGTGGTCGCTGAACTCGTCAACCGGGGCCTGCCCTCGACCACGGCCGAGGGCCTGGTCACCGACGTGACCGCCCCGGACACCGACCGGCTGCGCAAGCAGCTCGACACCACCGAGCACGGCCGGCGCGGGCTCGCCGACGTGGACCGCCTACTGGAGCTCACCGCCGGCCTGCCGGTCGGTCGCGTGGTGTTCACCCCCCGAATGGTCCGTGGGCTGGACTACTACACCGGCCTGATCTTCGAGGTCGCCGCGACCGGCTACCCCGGCTCGATCGCCTCGGGCGGACGCTACGACAGTCTGGTCGCCAAGCTCGGCGGCCCGGACGTGCCCGCCTGCGGTGGCTCCATCGGCATCGAGCGCATCCTGGCAATCCAGACCCCCCACGCCGCCGACCAACGCGGCCTGGACGTAGCACTCACGGTCCTCGGGGCCGAAGCAGACATCATGCGGCTGGCCGGCGAGATCCGGACACTGGGCCTGCGCACCGGCGTCTACCTCGGCTCCTCAGGCAAGCTCGCCAAGCAGTTGCAGTGGGCCAACGACCAGCACGCCCGGTCAGTCCTGATCTACGGTCCAGAAGAACAGAAAACCGGCGAGGTCACCGTGCGGGACATGGAGTCGGGCGAACAGACGCGTGTTCCACTTCCCGAAGCCGCCACCCACTTGCGGTCGGCGGTACGGAGCCGCACCAATCGGATGAGCCCACCGGTGTAGGTCACCCCGAGCCACGGCTTGGAGCGCTACCTTCGATCAGGGCGATGTTCTGCTGGTTGGCGTTGACGGTGAATATCCAGTCCTGTTCGTTAGGTCCTCCCCGGTCTCGCCGTGATTCGGGTCCGGCTGTCCCAACCCTGGGGAACCTGCGGGGAGGAAACGGGGACGGGACAGCCGGGGTCTGCGGTGGCTGGGTGGGTGGATCGGGCGGCGATCGCGGCCAGCACGTCGGTGTCGTCAGGGATCACCGGCGGGTGCCGGTCCGGGTGCGGCGGGTGGTGACGCGGCGTCCAACCCTAACTCGTCGGCCAGCATGCTCAGCAGCAGCACCTCATCAAGCTGACGCAGGCACAGAGTCGCCTTGCTGTGCACCTGGCAGCGGCGCCACCGCGCCCCGAGCAGCGACCCCGACCGGCGGCAGGACCGACAGCGATCCCACTGATCAACCGCATGATCCCTGAGCAGCGAGTACAGGGTGAGCACCGCCCGACACTCGACCGAGCCGATCCCACCCGCGGCACCCCGCCCGGCCCGCACACTGTCCACCAGGACCTGGTGCAGCATCTGGCGCAGGGGGTCATAGCTGGTCTGGTACCCCGAGGAGCCACCGCGGATCACCGGCCGCACCCCGCCACCGCCTGCCAGGCTGCGCAGAGAACGTCCGATAACCGAGGCAACCGCAGCCAGTCACGCGCCATCGCCGGGAGCACGACCCAGCGCCCCGGGCCGTGCGAAGTCACACTTGGCGCCAGCACTATGCACGGTTGGTCTGCCGAATGATGCTGAGAAAGACGGGACTTGGAATCGCTTCGGCGAGGGGACATAGACCGACACCTCTCAGATATGCGAAGCCGTGACGAGCGAACGCTCGCCGTTTGTGTCTGGCAAGCAAATCTGGTTCTGGGTAGCAATCACCATTCCTTGCTGGGGTAACCCGGCGGCAGACCCTGCGCTACCCTTCGCCGGTGGAGTGGACTGCGGCGAGGATCCGTCGGTTCCGTGAGGTGGGGCTGTGCCTGTCACAGGAGAAGTTCGCCACCGCGTTGGGGTTCGCGGAGCGGACGATCGGCAACGCCGAGCGCGGCACCCACCAGCCGAGCCTGGCGCTACGCCACGCACTGGATCACGCGTGGGAAAAAACCTCCAAGGCGCAACGCGACCGCTTCCTCGCCACAGACCACGACACCACCCCAGCCATCCCCAAAACCCACCCCACACTCGAATCCCTCGAACTGCTGCGCCGCACCGAGGCATCCGACCTCGGCCCCGGCACCCTGGAGCAGCTGGAGGAACTGGTCGACCAACTCGGCAGGGAGTACTTCGCCGTCCCCCCCGTGACGTTCCGGGAGGATGTGCTGTCCTGGCGGCGATACGTGGCCCGACTGCTGGACAGCAAGCTGACACTACGGCAGCGGCGTCGCCTCTACGCGATAGCCGGCTGGCTCTCTGGCCTGGTGGCCGAAGCATCACTCGCGGCGGGCGACGAAGCCAAGCCACACTGCACAACCGCGCTGTCACTGGCCCAGGACGTCGGAGATGCGCACCTCGCCGGTTGGATACGCGGCACCCAGCCCCAGATCGCACTGTACGCAGGAGATCCACGAGAAGCAGTCTCCTTCGCCCAAGCCGGACGACAGATAGCACCAACCGGATCCGCCACCCTGGTCCGGTGCTGTACCCACGAAGCACGCGCCAGCGCCCGAATTGGAGACCGCCTGGGCGCTCAGGCAGGCCTGGACGCCGCAGAACACGCTTGGAATGTGTTGTCGCAGCCCCTGGTCCGGAGCATTTACTCGTTGGGCGCCTCCTACCTGCCGTACTGCGCGGCGACTTCTTTCGTCTGGCTCAGCGACCCGGCCAACGCCCGCATGTGGGCAAGTCAGGCCGTTGAGACAACAGGCGACAAACCAGAGCCAATAGGTAGTCGGGCTAGCGCACGGATCGATTTGGCGATCGCGCTTGCGCAAGAGTCCGAACTCGAGGAGGCATCGGCCGTAGGGCTCGACGCGCTGGATATCTGTGCGCAGCGGCTGACGCTCCCAACCAGAAGGCGAATAGAGGAGCTTCTGGCGGCCCTGCGCCCCTTCACTGTGCCGTGCGTCGTCGAGCTGAGAGAACGGTGGCGGTGGATCTCCAGCTAGCGGGTAAGAGCGCGCTCGTCACAGGTGGCAGCCGGGGAATCGGCCGGGCGGTCGCGCTGCGGCTGGCCGGTGAGGGCTGCTCGGTGGCGATTTGTGCTCGTGGTCGCAAAGACCTTAACCGGACTGTCGGGGAACTGCGGGATTACGGCGCGAGGGCCTATGGTGTCCTTGCTGACGTGGGCCAGGACGGTGAGGTGGAGCGATTCGTAGCCGAGGCTGCCGCCACGTTCGGTCGGGTCGATCTGCTGGTGGCGAACGCGGGCCCGCACCTGGGGAGCAGATTAGTCAAGTCAACGCCGGATGATTGGCGGGAGGCGTTTGAGGTCCACGTGATCCATGCCGCGCGAGCGATCCGTGCCTGTGTGCCGCATATGAAAGAGACTGGCGGTGGCGCAGTGGTTATTATCGCCTCGATCTCCGGCTGGAAACCCGCGCCTCGCCCGCAGTACGGCGCAGCCAAGGCGGCCGAGATCTACCTCGCTATGGAACTCGGGCGCGAGTTGGCTCCTGATGGGATCCGGGTGAACGCCGTCAGCCCTGGCTCCATCCTGTTCCCCGGCGGCGGCTGGGACTCCTTGCGTGAGCGTGATCCCGAAGGCTTCGCGGGATTTATCGAGCGAGAGTTCCCATTCGGCCGACTCGGTACGCCCGAGGAGGTCGCGGATGTGGTGACGTTCTTGTTGTCCGAGCGGGCCAGCTGGATCAGCGGCACCCAGATCTGCGTGGACGGTGCGCAGGGCCGTCCCACTGCTTCTTCCTGGTAGCACAACTTGGTGGGACGAGGAGAACTAGGCCGATTTGCTAGATGAGGTCGGTATTCTGCGCATAGGCACGTTGATTGTGGGGACGTCGGCCGGGTGCGCGCGGCTGACCGTCTCGCGCTCTCTGGTTCCTGAACGACAGAGCAGCCCTACGCGACCCTTCGCCGGCGGAGTGGACTGCGGCGAGGATCCGTCGGTTCCGTGAGGTGGGGCTGTGCCTGTCACAGGAGAAGTTCGCCACCGCGTTGGGGTTCGCGGAGCGGACGATCGGCAACGCCGAGCGCGG
>JAFAXZ010000012.1 GCA_019240665.1 Pseudonocardiales bacterium
CTGGCCAGCGACCCGCACGTAAGACAGCGCGGGACGGCCCGCGGTGATCGCCGCGACGTTGGTGGAGGTGCCGCCGACTTCGACGAGGACACCGTCGCCGATGCGCAACGTGCGCATCGCACCAGCCACTGAGGCCGCGGGCCCGGAGTACAGGGTGCGGGCCGGCGCAACGCGGAACCCGGCCAGATCGGTGGCGCCGCCGTCGCCACGCATCACCATGACGGGGCAGTTCAGCGCCGCAGCGGCGACACCAGCTTCCACTACCTCCGCGGTACGCAGCGCGATCGGCAGGATTGAGGCGTTGAGCGCGGCGGTGACCGTGCGCAGTTCGAGGCCGTACAGACCGGTCAGACCCGACGAGGTCGTCACCGGCAGCCCCAACTCGGCGGCGAGTACCGCGACCGCGTCCTCACATGCCGAGTCGTCGGGGGCGAACGCCTCGGCCACGCACACCGCCTGGGCGCCAGCGTCGGCCAGCCGGACCAGCGCGTGGCGGGCCGTGCTGGCATCGAAACCCCCGGACAAATCAAGGAATTGGTGAGCGATGGCTCTGCTGATCATGGTCCGGTTACGGGCTTTCCGCAGATAGGGGGCCCGGGCCATACCGAGCACACCGACCGGCACGGTATCGCCCTCCAGCAGAGCGTTCACTGCCTGCGTGGTGGAGTGGGTGACCAGTTCGATGGTCTGCGCGCCCACGTCGGCGACCAACTTCGCGATCACGTCAACGACGCCCGCGGATACCCCGTCGCGGTGATCGTGGGTAGTGGGAACCACCGCACGGCCGGCAAGCTCACCAGTCACGGAATCGATCGCGACCGCCTTGGTGAACGTGCCACCAACGTCGGCGCCTACCCGGACACCCATCGTGCCTCCCGCCCGCGGCGGGGCCGCACCAGCAACAACCACGTAGCCCCCAGCGCATACACGGCAACCAATATTGCCTGGCTGGCCAGGGTCTGCACGCTGGGCCAGTAACCCAACGCCTGGGCCAGGAAGATCGGCGCGTGCGGCAATCCGTCCAGCGGAGTGAGCCCGACCAGGTCAGCTGTCTGCAGACTCCGCACCGCGTTACCAAGGAACGCCACCGAGGTCACCATCAGCAGCAGGACGGCGCCCACCAGGAACGTCTTCACCGGCAGCCGCTGGCCTAGCTTGAAGATCAGAGAGGACACCACCGTCAGGGCAACCAGACCGAGCGCCAGCCCGACCACAATCCACCACCCCAGCCCCCGACCGAATTCGACCAGCGCCTGGTAGAGCAGGGCGGTCTCCAGTCCCTCCCGGTACATCGCGGTGAAGCCCACCAACACCAGCGCTGTGGTGGACCCGACCGACACCGCGTTGAACAACCTGCTGCGCAGGAACTCCATCCAGCGGCGGTGCTCCGGCCGGGCGATCAGCCAGAATGAGATGTACAGCAGCACCGCGACAGCAGCGGTGGCGACGAGGGCCTCCAGCACCTCCCGCCCGACCGGCAACACCGCAAGAACAAACCGCAGGATCAGGTAGCTCAGCGCCGTAGCCGCCAGCCCGAGGATCACTCCCCACGCGACGGGCTTGCGGTACCGAATGGACTTCGTGGCCTCCAGATATCCCAGCAAAGCGGTCAGCAGCAGCACCGCCTCGAGGCCTTCCCGAAAGATAATCAAAAAGGACTGCCCGGCCACCACTGCGACCGCGTCGAAGCCAGTGTCGGTCAGCCGCCGCTCGGTGTCATCGATCAACCGCCGCAACTCGACGATATTCGCCCGCACGGTATCAACCGACGCCCCAGACTTGATGAGGCCGCGGATTTCCGCGAACTTCGTCTCGGCATCGGCGGTCAGATCCGGAGCCACCACCCGCAGCGGCACCTCGACGTACTCGAAGTGGTCCAGATACCCGGTCTTAGCCTGGGTATAGGCCTGCTCGATCTTTCCTTGTTTGACCAGCTCCAGGGTCTGGTCGATCGACGCGCGCACCACGGCCAGCTGGCGGATCGCCTCCTCGCGCGAGATCGCCTGCTGCGAGGCCGCGATCCGCTGCTGGGAGGGGACCTGCGGCTGGGCAGTAGCCGGCGGCGCTGCGACAGCGCGCGCGGAGCCCACCAAGGTGACGATCGGCACCACGAGGGCGAACGCCAGTAGCACACCAAGCAGTCGACGCCCGATCATCCTGGGTACTTCGCCAGGTAAGCCTGCACCGCCGAGGAGATTGCGGCGGAACCCTTGGCCGCCGCCACGGCATCCTCGCCACCCACTGCCTTCTCCAGCACCGCGAAATTGTCCTCCATCGCGAGGTAGGTGTCCTGGTCGTTGCGCTTGACAGTGTCCTCGATCGGCTTCCATGTCGGCTCGATCTGACCGTCGAGACTGACTGCCCTGGCCTTGTCGGTACCCGCGGACCTGGCGATCTCCTTGGCGATCTGGTCGATCTTCCGCATACCCGTCGCGACCGCTGCCGCTGTCGCCGGCTGCTCAGGCGCTGTGAGCGCCGACATAGGTGCCGCAGACTCCGCCGGCGTGCCGCCGCCGCGGGAACACCCTAGGAGTCCTCCTACAACGCTGAGCGCCGCCAGCGTCAGACTTGCCTTTCGCCACCAAGTGGTCAAGCTCGCACCCTCCGCGTACAAAGAAGACCGTCACCTCCCTCGCGTGAGGATTGGCTATAGATATGCCTAACAAAAACTTTAAAGAACCGCTCAGCGAACCGAAGGTTAGGCTACACAATCAGCCATGTGGGGCAGTCAATGATCTCGTCGCGACTGACCGTCATCAGTACTCGCCTCTTCTCGCCCGGGCTCTGCGCACCAGCCAACCGTCCGCCCACCCGGTCACCTCCCCGCACTCGCCGCCCTCAGCGCGGCGAACAACCGGTCGTCGGCAGGGTTCTGTTCCGGGTGCCGCGGCACACCGCGCTCCCAGGACGTCATCGCGTAGCCGTCTACGGTGTTCATGTCCACGTCGACGGCCAGCAGGTAGCTGCACGCCTCGGCCGTGTTCTTGGCCACCTCGTGGAGGACGTGCCGAGCGGCGTACCGCTTGTCCTTCCGACCAGCGCAGGCACAGCATGTCAGTCGGTTCGCTGGACGTCCTGGAGCAGGCGCTCGAAAGGTGGTGCCCATGTTGCGCCAGTACCCGCTGGTTACGTTGCCTGTCCTTGGATGACCCGCGCGCGGTCGCGGACATCCGATCACTATCAGTGCTATACATACGTTTGTCTAGCAGGAGTATCGTCGCTTGCGGAAGCCGGCAGTGGAGGTCGCGATGGCGCTACGACGCAGGATCCGGTGGGTGATTCGGCACGGACTGGTCAGGCGGACGGTGCGGCGCCAGATGCGAGCCGGTGACCTGGGATCGCGGCTGATGATCGACCCGGCGATCCGGGAGGATCCCTTCCCCTACTACGACGAGCTACACGCGCAGGGCCGGTTCGTCCGCACCGGCCTGGCGCTGATCTCGGCGCACCACGACGTCTGCCTGGCCGTACTGCGCAGCCCGGATTTCGGCCAGATGCGCTTGAACGAGGTACCTGGGGTTATCCGGCTGGGCATGAAGCTCGGCGGCCGCCCGGTGCTGGCGCCGATCGAGCCCCCATCCATGCTGGCGGTGGACCCACCCGAGCACACCCGCTACCGCAGGCTGGTCACCCGGGCGTTCAGCGCGCGGGCCATCGCCGCCATGCGCCCGCGCGTCGAGGAAATCGCCGAGGAGCTGCTCGACGAGATCGCACAGTCGACGCCCGGTGGCTCGATGGTGGATCTGGTGGCGCGCTACGCCAGCCTGCTGCCGGCCACCGTGATCGCCGAGATGCTCGGCGCACCGGTCGCGATGCGTCGCCAGTTCCTCGACTGGGGGGCCGGCGCGGCGCTGTCGCTGGGCATCGGATTGAGCTACCGCGACTTCCGCCGCTCCGAGCGTGACATCACTGCGCTGCACCGCTGGATGCTCGAGAATTTCGCCGTGATCCGCCGCGCTCCCCGC
>JAFAXZ010000026.1 GCA_019240665.1 Pseudonocardiales bacterium
TGGCGCAGCGCCGGATCACTGACGCCGCCGCGGCCTCCCAGCCGACCAAGGCACTCGAGAGCCGCCGCATTTCCTACGCCGATGGGGACACCGACCTGGCGTGGACCCGGCTCACCGCGTGGCGCGCCCTGCTCGCCGCGGCCCTGGATCTGCCGCCGTTTGAGGAGGTCGAGGCGGTCACTGTGACCGGCGCCGCAGACAACCCGTCCGCCGACCTGCTCGCCGGCTGGCTGCGGTCCCGCCTGCACGTCCCAGTACGGCGCCGTGCCAGCCCTCCCGGCGGCGGGATCAGCTCGGCGGTGCTAGAGCGTCCCTCCGGCCCGGTGGAGTTGTTCCGACCCGACGGGAAGGTAGGGGTCCTGCGCCAGCCGGGTCAACCCGAGCGCCGGATGCCGTTGAAACGGCCTTCGCTGCGCGCGTGCCTCGCCGAGGAGCTGCGCAGGCTGGATCCTGACGAGATCTACCAGGCCGCGCTGCAGGCAGTGACCGAGGTGAATAGTCGCCGCGCCAGCGGGGCGAAGGGCAGTCGATCCGGCGAGACCCAGGGCGACCCGTGAGCCGCCCCGATGTGGTGGTGCACGCCACCGCGGAGATGCTCGCCGCGGCCGCAGCCGCCCGGCTGGTTGCCCGGATCGTGGACATCCAGACCGCCTCATGGTCCGCGTCGTTGGTGCTGACCGGGGGAGGTATCGGGACCGCGGTGCTCCGTGAGCTGGCGAACACCCAGGCAGCTACGGCGGTGGACTGGCGAGGGTTGGATATCTACTGGGGTGACGAGCGCTTCCTCCCCAGCGGCCACCCGGAGCGCAACGAGACCCAGGCTCGCGAGGCACTCCTCGACCGCGTCGACGTGGACCCCGCCCGGGTCTACCCCATGGGGACCTCGGACGGCCCCTGGGGGGACGACCCGGACGCCGCCGCCCAAGCCTACGAAGACCTGCTACAGAGCCGGCGGCGACCGGAGGACCACGGCTTGGCACCGTCGTTTGATATCTGCTGTCTCGGCCTCGGCGAGGAGGGCCACGTCGCCTCGGTGTTCCCCGGCTCTCCCGCCATCTACGAGACCGAGCGCGCGGTAATCGGGGTACGAGGCAGTCCCAAACCGCCACCTACCCGGATCACCATGACCCTGCTGGCCATCCGGTGTGCCGCCGAGGTGTGGCTGATCGTCTCAGGACCGGAGAAGGCCGCGGCGGTGGCGATGGCATTGGGCGGCGCGGGAGAGGTACAGGTGCCCGCCGCGGGCGCGACAGGTCGGCGCCGCACGCTGTGGCTGCTGGACCGGGCCGCCGCCGCAAAACTCCCCCCGGAGCTTCTCACCCGCTGATGTCTCCCCACCCGCAGTATTTGCACTGGCCCGCTTGTTGACACGGTGCTGTCTAAGGACCATGACTACGCACGCGAGGAAACGTAAGGTCTGCTCTTTGCGCGCCGCTGGATCTAACGTACTCGTCTACTAGAGCCGCGGGGATTTTGCGCGGCGTGGAACGAGAACGGACTTCTCGCCAGAATCGGTCTGGCGTCGGTATCGATGCCAGTGCCGACGCCAATGCCACGGAGCCAGAGGATCCCACGGCACCGATTTTAGGAGGGGACACCACGTGCCCTGGGTGAACAGGAGGAGTCCAGCAGCCGACGAGAAGATGGCGACAAGCCTTCTTCGCAGTGACTACTCAAAGTGATAAAAAAGATAGCATCGCCAGCCGCAAGACTGGAACTATCCCCTCAATCGAGCTACAGTGACTACGGAAGGTGTATAAATTTACCCGATGACGACAGGGGGAGCCTGTTTCACAGCTGCGCAACTCACGCCGTAGGGGCACGAAAGGCTAACCACATGGGAGCTATCATCCAGACGCTGACGCTAGCCACCGTCCTGCTGATCATAGGATTGGTCTGTCTGGTCATGGGGGTCGCTGGTCTTATGTGGAGCGCTGGACGTGTCAGACGACGGGCAGAAAAAAGCAAAGAAGCAATGACATCAGACGAACGCGCGGATGACGTCCCTTCCCAACCAGCCACCCGAGAAAAGTCACTCAATACCTGACGGGCAGTGCGCACCGACCGCGGTAACCCGAACCGCACCACAGCGGTTCCCCACCTCAGGGTTCGCGGGATTCCTTCAGCCTGGCCAGTGCCTCCGCGAGGATGGCCTCGCCGTCGGCGTCGGAGCGGCGCTCCTTTACGTAGGCGAGATGCGTCTTGTATGGCTCATTGCGCGGCGCGTTGGGTGGCCGCTGCTCGTTGCGCCCGGCCGGAAAACCACACCGTGGGCAGTCCCACTCGTCGGGTTCCTCGGCCTCGACCGCGAACGAAGGCCGAGACTCGTGCCCGTTCGCGCACCAGTAAGACACCCGACGACGGGGTGCAGTCTCGCCCCGCTCGGACTCGCCCATGGGACCCGCTCCAACCCGAGTGCCACGGATCGCGTTGCCACTAGCCATTGATCGCCCTCACCTCGCGGAACCGCCCGGGCACCACCCGGGGCTGCTCAGCCGATCTTGATCAGAAGTTCGATCCCCACGATGGAGATCACCCACAACGAGATGACGAACAGCGTTAGCCGGTCCAGATTCTTCTCCACGACGCTAGATCCAGACAGACTTGATTGAACGCCACCGCCGAACAAACTGGACAGCCCTCCGCCGCGGCTTCGATGCAGCAAAATCAGCAGGATCAGCGCGATGCTGGTGACCAAGAGCAGGATCTGCAGGAAGAGCTTCATCACACCCTCGTCGGACGACGACTGCTTGGCAAGATTACTCCGCCGGAGAAGCTGCGGGCGGCCCCCCACCGCCACGGCTTCCCGTCACGGCAGGGGGCCGCCCGCGGCCAGCGCACAGAGCTTCGCGAACTCGTCGGCGTCCAGGCTAGCACCGCCCACCAGCGCGCCGTCGATGTCGGGCTCGGCGACCAGATCGGCGACATTACTCGATTTGACTGATCCGCCGTAGAGCACCCGGACGTCATCGGCGACCGCGGCACCGTATTTGCTCGCCAGCGCCTCCCGCAGCGCGCAGCAGACCTCCTGCGCGTCGGCCGGAGTAGCGACCCGCCCAGTACCGATCGCCCAGATCGGCTCGTAGGCCACCACGACGGTACGGACCTGCTCAGCGGACAGGCCCTTGAGCGCGGCACGCAGTTGCTCGGTGCTGTGCGCCAAGTGCTCGCCAGCCTCGCGGATTTCCAGACCCTCACCCACACACAGGATCGGGACCAGTCCGTTGCGGAGCGCGGCCCGCACCTTACTGCCCACGACCCCGTCGTTCTCGCCGTGGTGTTCGCGCCGCTCGGAGTGCCCAACAATGACGTAGCTGCAGTCCAATTTGGCCAGCATCGGTCCGGACACGTCGCCGGTGTAGGGCCCGGAGTCCTTCGGGGACAGATCCTGCGCGCCATAGCGCATCAGCAGCTTGTCCCCCTCAACGAGGGCCTGCACGCTGCGCAACGCGGTGAACGGCACCAGCACCGCCACCTCGACCTTGGCGAAGTACTTCTCCGGCAGCGTGAAGGCAAGCTTCTGCACCAGAGCAATGGCCTCGAGGTGGTGGAGGTTCATCTTCCAGTTGCCGGCGATCAACGGTTGGCGAGCCACTCCTTAAGTCTCCAGCACCGCGACGCCGGGCAACGTCTTGCCCTCAAGAAATTCCAGAGATGCGCCGCCGCCGGTGGAGATGTGTGAGAAACCGTCCTCGGGCAGGCCCAGCAGCCGTACCGCAGCCGCCGAGTCACCACCGCCAACGACACTGAACGCGCCCAACCCAGCGATGGTCTCCGCGACGCCGCGGGTGCCCGCCGCGAACGGAACAAGTTCGAACACGCCCATGGGACCGTTCCAGAACACGGTGGCAGCTCCGGCCAGCGCCGCAGCGAAGTCGCGCACCGTGTCCGGGCCGATGTCCAGGCCCATCCACCCGTCCGGGATGTCCTCGGCCGCCACCGTACGGGTGTTCGCGTGCGCCGCGAACTCGTCGGCGATAACCACGTCCCGCGGCAACCGGATGGTGTCGCCGGAGGCTTTCAGTAGCCGGGCGCAGACCTCGACCATGTCCGGTTCCAGCAGCGAGGCGCCCACCGGGTGATCTTGGGAAGCCAGGAAGGTGAAGCACATCCCACCGCCGATGAGCAGGATGTCCACCTTCGGCAGCAGCGTCTCGATGACGGCGAGCTTGTCGGACACCTTCGACCCGCCCAGCACCACGGCGTAGGGACGGCCCGGCGTCTCGGTGAGCCGCCGCAGGGTGGTCAGCTCGGCGAGCACCAAGGTGCCGGCATAGCCGGGCAGCCGCTGGGCGACGTCGACGACCGAGGCCTGCACGCGGTGCACAACGCCGAACCCGTCGGAGACGAACGCGCCGTCCGGACCCGCCAGGGCGGCGAGCTCATCAGCCAGCGCACCCCGCTCGGCAGCGTCTTTGGATGTCTCCCGCGGATCGAAGCGGACGTTCTCCAGCAATGCGACCGCACCGCTGGCCAGGCCGGCCACCGCGGCGCGAGCCGAGTCGCCGACGACGTCGGTCGCCGCCGTCACCGGGGCACCCATGAGCTCACTCAGCCGGGCGGCGACCGGAGCCAGCGAGTACACCGGATCCGGTGCGCCTTTCGGCCGACCGAGGTGGGCCGTCACCACCACTCGGGCCCCCGCACCGGTCAGTGCCCGCAGGGTGGGCACTGAGGCACGGATCCGGCCCTCATCGGTGATTTTCGCCCCGTCCAGGGGCACGTTGAGATCGGCTCGAACCAGCACGGTCCGGCCCGACACGCCACCGGCGAGCAGGTCATCGAGCGTCCTCACAGCCGCGAGCCGACCATGACGATCAGGTCCGCCAACCGGTGGGAATAACCCCATTCGTTGTCGTACCAGCCGACGATCTTGACCTGGTTGCCGATCACCTTGGTCAGCGGTGAGTCAAAGATGCAGGACGCGGGATCGGTGATGATATCCGAGGACACAATCGGCTCCGTGCTGTAACGCAGGATGCCCTTCAGCGGGCCATCGGCGGCGGCTCGGAACGCCTCGTTGACCTCCTCGACACTGGTCTCCCGGGAAACCGCAGCGGACAGATCGGTGATCGATCCAGTAGGGATCGGCACCCGCAGCGCGTAGCCGTCCAGCTTTCCGTTGAGTTCCGGCAGTACCGACCCGATGGCCCTGGCAGCCCCGGTGGAGGTCGGCACGACGTTGATCGCCGCGGCCCGAGCCCGCCGCAGGTCCTTGTGCGGACCATCCTGCAGGTTCTGGTCCTGCGTGTAGGCGTGGATGGTGGTCATCAGGCCCTGCTCGATGCCCAGCGCGTCGTGGAGCACCTTGGCCATCGGGCCCAGGCAGTTGGTGGTGCACGAGGCGTTGGAGATCACCGTTTGGGAACCATCCAACTGGGAGTCATTGACCCCGAGCACCACGGTGAGATCCTCGCCCTTGGCCGGCGCGGAAATGATCACCTTCTTTGCGCCACCGGAGTCGACATGCTTTCGGGCTTCCTGCGCCGTGGTGAACAAGCCGGTCGACTCCAGCACCACATCGACGCCCAGGGCGCCCCAGGGCAGCGCGCCCGGGTCCCGCTCGGCGAGCGCCTTGATGATCTTACCGCCCACCGCGATGCCGTCGTCGGTGACGTGCACGTCCTCCTTCAGCCGGCCCAGCACGCTGTCGTACTTGAGCAGGTGCGCCATGACCGCGATGTCTCCGAGGTCGTTGAACGCCACCACCTCGATGTCGTGGCCACCGGACTGCACGGCGCGCCAGAAGTTCCGCCCTATGCGGCCGAATCCGTTGATCCCTACCCGAACGGTCACGATCCCATCTCCCTCACTACCCCATCTCCCTCACTACCCATCTCCTTCACTACCCATCTCCTTCACTACACAGTTCCCTCTCCACACCCCGACCGGCTGCCACGGCCGGCACACTGGTATTTGGCGTTACTTGGCGCTCTAGGACGCCACCCTAGCGGCCGGTGCCTACCGCGCAGGCCCCCCAGGCGGGGGAGCCGCAGGGGTGTTCAAGGCGTCACGCGTCCAGCATGTCGGGGGTGACTGCGGATTCGGTGTCCGGCACCCCGAGTTCCTCGGCCTTGCGGTCGGCCATCGCCAGCAACCGGCGGATCCGGCCCGCTACCGCGTCCTTGGTCAGGGGCGGGTCGGCGAGCTGGCCCAGCTCCTCCAGCGAGGCCTGCCGGTGCTCCAGCCGCAGCCGACCCGCAGTGAGCAGATGTCCCGGGATGTCCCCGCCGAGCACCTCCAAGGCCCGGCTGACCCGCGCCGCCGAAGCCACCGCCGCGCGCGCGGATCGGCGCAGGTTGGCGTCATCGAAATTGGCCAACCGATTGGCGGTGGCGCGCACCTCGCGGCGCACCCGGCGTTCTTCCCAGGCCAGCACCGAGTCGTGCGCGCCGAGTCGGGTGAGCAACGCCCCGATGGCGTCCCCGTCCCTGATCACCACCCGATCAGCGCCCCGGACCTCGCGTGCCTTGGCCGCGATACCCAGCCGGCGAGCCGCTCCGACCAGGGCCAGCGCCGCCTCCGGCCCTGGACAGGTCACCTCCAGTGCGGCCGAGCGGCCAGGCTCGGTGAGCGACCCGTGAGCGAGGAACGCACCGCGCCAGGAAGCCTCAGCATCGCAGAGACCGCCCGAGACGACCTGCGGGGGCAGCCCGCGCACCGGGCGGCCGCGCAGATCCAGCAGCCCGGTCTGGCGGGCCAGCCCCTCCCCGTCACGGACCACCCGCACCACATAGCAGGTACCTTTGCGTAGGCCACCGGCCGTGATCAGGTGCACATCGGAGTTGTGCCCGTACAGCTCGTGCACCTCCCGACGCAGCCGGCGGGCGGTGGAACCGGTGTCCAACTCGGCCTCCACCACGACGCGACCCGCGATGATGTGCAGTCCCCCGGCGAACCGCAGCAGCGAGGAGACCTCGGCCCGGCGACAGCATGTCTTGGTCACCCGCAGCCGGCTCAGCTCGTCCTTGACGGCGGAGGTCATGGCCACTGGCGCTTCTCCTCCCCTTGCAGATTCGACCACTCGTCGCGGTCGCGCGGGCGCGACGAGTGGCCTCGGTCACCAGGCTCGTCTACCAGTATCCGACGCAGCGCTGCGGCCAGTGCCACCGGATCGTGGCGATCGGTGAATCTCCCGTCGGCGACTCGGTCAAGGTACGCGCGCCCGCCCAGCGCCACTGCGCACCGGTGCAACTGGGCGGGCACCGGGACAGTGCTGACATCGGCGAGAACCGCGTGCACGGTAAATCCAGGCGGTGCATGATCACACAGCACGGTCACGTGCTGCTCTGGGGAGAACCCAGCAGTCTCGCCCGGCTGCGGGACCAGGTTGAGCACTAGTATCCGACGGGCCACGGCGGTGGCCAGTGCGGTGGCCAGGTCGGGGACCAGCAGGTGCGGTAGCACACTGGTGAACCACGAGCCCGGCCCGAGCACCACGAGATCGGCCTCGCCGACCGCGCAGACCGCCTCGGCGCAGGCCTGCGGTCGCTCGGGTCGCAGCCACACCCGGTGCACCCGACCCGGCGTGGTGGCCACCGCCACCTGGCCCCGAATCCGCCGCAGAGTGCCTGGGTCACCGTCCAGACCAGCCACGTCGGCCTCGATATCGAGAGGTTCGGCGGTCATCGGCAGTACCCGTCCGGTCACCCCGAGCAACCCGCACACCTCGTCCAGCATCGCCACCGGATCACCGAGTACCTCCAGCAGCCCCGCCATCACCAGGTTGCCCACGGCGTGCCCAGCCAGCGCACCGGTACCACCGAAACGATGCTGGAACACCTGTCGCCAGCGCGCCCCGCCACCCTCGTCGGCCGCGAGCGCAGTCAGCGCCATCCGCAGGTCCCCCGGCGGGAGCACACCCAGCTCACGACGCAGCCGCCCGGACGAGCCGCCGTCATCGGCCACCGTGACCACCGCGGTGACGTCCTCGGTGATAGCTCGCAACGCCAGCAGTGTCGCATACAGTCCGTGGCCGCCGCCCAGCGCGACAGCCTTGAGAACGCGGGTCACTCCCGACCCACGTCCCGGTGCACAACCTTGACAGCGATCCCCTCGTCGATCCCGCCCTCTCTCCCGTCCTCCCTGCCGAGCCGGGCGGCCAGCACCTCGGAAACGACCACGCTGCGGTGTTTACCACCGGTGCACCCCACTGCGATGGTCAGGTAGCGCTTACCCTCCCGCCGATAACCACCGCTGATCAACCGCAGCAGCTCCAGGTAGCGGACCAGGAACTCCTCGGCGCCCTCCTGAGAGAGCACGTAGTTTCGGACGTCGGCGTCCAGGCCGGTGGCCTCGCGCAGTTCCGGGATCCAGAACGGGTTGGGCAGGAACCGCACGTCGATCACGAGGTCGGAATCCATCGGCAGCCCATACTTGTAGCCGAAGGACACCACGGTGATCCGGGTGCGGGTGCTGGATTCGCCCCCGAACGCGTGCTCAATCTTGGCCCGGAGCTGATGCACCGATAGCCCGGTGGTGTCCAGCACCAGGTCAGCCTCGTCGCGCAGCGGAGCGAGCAGCGCCCGCTCCGCGGCGATCCCGTCAGCCAGCCGGCCATCGCCTTGCAGTGGGTGGCCACGCCGAACCTGCTCGAAGCGACGAATCAGCACCGCGTCGGTGGCCTCCAGGTACAGCACCTTGGGCCGGTAGCCGCGAGCGTCCAGATCCTTGATCACCGCGGCGAGGTCGTCGGTGAACGCCCGACTGCGCACGTCCATGACCACCGCGACCCGGGTTACCACGCCCTGCGAGCGGGCGCCGAGCTCGACCATGGTAGCGATCAGCTCAGGCGGCAGGTTGTCGACCACGAACCAGCCCAGGTCTTCCAGTACCTTAGCGGCCGTGCTACGACCGGCTCCGGATAGTCCGGAGACCACGGCGACCTCAATACCGCCCTGAGCCTCGGTCACGGCGCAGCTCCGTTGCTCTCGTCGGGGTCCCTGTTCTCGTCGTTCTCGTCGGGGCCCAGCTCCCCGGTATTACCCAGCTCCCCGGTACTACCCAGGGCGGCGAGCACCGCCCGCGCAGTACTCGGGCCGACCCCAGATACCTTGGTGAGCTCGTGCACGCTGGCCTGCCGGATGCGACGCACCGAGCCGAAGTGCTTGAGCAGCGCGGTGCGCCGGGTCTGCCCGAGCCCGGCGACGTCGTCCAACGCGGAGCTGGTCATCCGCGCCGACCGCTTTTGCCGGTGATAGCTGATCGCGAACCGGTGCGCCTCGTCCCGCACCCGCTGCAGCAGGTAGAGGCCCTCGCTGGTGCGCGGCAGGATCACCGGGTCGGTCCCGCCGGGTAACCAGACCTCCTCCAGCCGCTTGGCCAGCCCGGCGATTGCCACGTCGGTCACGCCGAGCTCGAACAGCACCTCGGCCGCCGCAGCCACTTGCGCCGGGCCGCCGTCAACAACGAGCAGGTTCGGCGGGTAGGCGAACTTGCGAGGACGCCCAGTGTCGGGATTCAGTCCCGCCCTGCCGGTCGGCGGGTCCAGCTCGGTGTCCCGCAGGGAGCGGGCAAAACGTCGGCGGACCACCTCAGCAATGCTCGCCACGTCGTCGGAGCGCCCCTCGCCAGCGGCATCTCGGATCGCGAAACGCCGGTAGTCCGACTTGCGCGGCAGCCCGTCCTCGAAGACCACCAGGGAAGCCACCACATCGTTGCCCTGCACGTGGCTGACATCGATGCACTCAATGCGCAACGGAGCAGTATCCAGCCCCAGATGCTCGTGGATCTCTTGCAGCGCCGCGGCACGGGCGGTCAAGTCGCCCGCGCGGCGCAGCTTGTGCTGCGCGAAGGCCTCCGCAGCGTTGCGCGCCACAGTGTCGGACAGCGCGCGCTTGTCCCCCCGCTGCGGCACCCGTAGCTGCACTCGCGCGCCGCGTAGCCCGCAAAGCCACTCAGTCAGCGTGTCGGCGTCCTCGGGTAGCTCGGGGACTAGCACCTCTCGGGGTACCGGCTGGATGGCATCGTCGGCGGCTCCGGCCAACGCGGCCTGCTCACCGTAAAACTGGGTCAGGAACTGGCCGACCAGATCAACCTGCTCGACCTTGTCAATGACCCAGCCGCGCTGGCCACGGACCCGTCCGCCACGGACGTGGAACACCTGCACCGCCGCCTCGAGCTCATCGCAGGCGAAGGCGATCACATCCGCGTCGGTGCCGTCACCGAGCACCACCGCCTGCTTTTCCATCGCCCGGCGCAGCGCCCCCAGATGGTCGCGCAACCGCGCGGCACGCTCGAATTCCAACTCGGCAGCGGCCGCCTCCATCTCCCGCTCAAGCCGACGGATCATCTTGTCGGTCCGGCCGGACAGGAAATCACAGAAATCCTCGACGATGGCGCGATGTTCCTCAGCGGTGACGTTACCCACACAAGGCGCCGAGCACTTATCGATATAGCCCAGCAGACATGGCCGCCCGATCTGGCCGTGTCGCTTGAATACACCGCCCGAGCACACCCGGGCCGGAAACACTCGGGTGAGCAGATCGAGCGTCTCCCGGATCGCCCAAGCGTGCGCGTATGGCCCGAAGTACCGGACTCCCCGTCGGCGGGGTCCACGGTAAACGTGCAGCCGGGGATACTCTTCGTTCAACGTTACGGCCAGCACCGGATAGGACTTGTCGTCGCGATACCGGATATTGAACCGGGGGTCGAATTCCTTGATCCAGTTGTATTCCAGCTGCAGCGCCTCGACTTCGGTGCTGACCACCGTCCACTCCACCGAAGCCGCCGTGGTGACCATCTGTTGGGTGCGCGGATGCAGCCCGAACAGGTCGGCAAAGTAGGAATTCAGCCGGCTTCGCAGGTTCTTCGCCTTGCCGACGTAGATCACCCGGCAGTGCTCGTCGCGGAAGCGGTACACCCCTGGCGCGTCAGGGATCGTCCCCGGCGCCGGGCGGTAGGTGGAGGGATCGGCCATCAGAGGGCAGGATATGCGGCTGCGCCGCACGTGAGTGCCATTGGGTGCCGCACGTGAGTGCCATTGGGCGCAGGGTGACCCCCGCATCATGCAGCTTCCGCAACCCGATTGGCTTTCCCACCTGACCGGACAGCCCACCGTAGCGGTTGGCCAGCCACCGCGCCCCGGTCCGCAGGTCTGGTTGCGCAACCTGATGTCGCCCAACCAGACCTCGCTCACCTCCTCGCGATCGTGGGACCTCCGCTAGGACAGGCCTGCGAACTTGACCTCAACGTTCATTGAGGTTTTAGCCTTCGTTCGGGTCGCCAGTCGAGGATCCCGGCGATCTTATGACGCTCCCCGGAATTCGGTGGTATGCGATGAACATGGAAATGACCGCATGGATGTCGATGTACAACGCGACGCATGCGCAGCAGGAGCGGCGCCCGTTCTCCACAGCCACGCTGCGGCACATCAGCGGGTTCGCCCGACCGCATCGCATGCGGCTGGGATGTTACTTGCTGCTCAGCGTGGCAACAGCGGCGCTGGCGGTTGCGACACCGGTGCTTGCCGGCCGGATCGTCGATGCCATCGTGCACGGTGCGGCATCTGACGTCGTTGTGGCGCTTGCGTCGCTCATCGCCGGCATCGCAATGGCGGAGGCCGGACTCGAGCTGGTGAACCGGTGGCTGTCCGCGAGTATTGGCGAAGACCTGATCCTCGATCTGCGCACCATGGTGTTCGATCACGTGCAACGCATGCCGATTGCATTTTTCACCCGCACTCGCACTGGCGCACTGTCGCTCGCGTCGCTGGAGGAGGTCGCGAAGCTCGACGAGCGCGGCGGAGTGGAGGTGCTCCATGACGTGTCGTTCCGGGCCGAACCGGGCCAGATGGTGGCGTTGGTTGGATCGTCGGGTGCGGGGAAGTCGACGATCGCGCAGCTGGTGCCGCGGCTCTATGACGTCGAAGGTGGCGCCGTACGACTGTCGGGGGTGGACGTCCGCGACCTGTCCGCTGAGTTGATCCGCGAGACGCTCGGGATGGTGCCCCAGGACGGGCACCTGTTCCACGAGTCGGTGCGGGCAAACCTGCTGCTGGTCCGGCCGGAGGCGGCAGAGGACGAGCTGTGGGAGGTGCTGCGCCGGGCCCGGCTCGCCGAGCTAGTCGCGGCGCTGCCCGATGGACTGGACACCGTCGTCGGCGAGCGCGGGTACCGGCTCTCCGGTGGTGAGCGCCAGCGGTTGACGATCGCTCGGCTGCTGCTGGCACGGCCGCGGGTAGTGATCCTCGACGAAGCCACCGCCCACCTGGACTCGACGTCAGAAGCAGCGGTGCAGGCAGCGCTGGGTGAGGCGCTGGCCGGGCGGACCGCGGTGGTGATCGCGCACCGGCTCTCGACTGTCCGGGCCGCAGACCTCATCCTCGTGATCGAGGAAGGGCGCATCGTGGAGCGCGGGACACACACCGACCTGGTCTCCGCTGGCGGCCGGTACAGGGAGCTGTACCGAACCCAGTTCGACCAGCCGCCAGCCATGGCCGCAGTCCGATGACCTTCCCCGCTCAGTGGACGGAGCTGCTAACGTCCGTGCGCCGTTACGGGCCCGGCGAGGCGCCTGTCGAAGCGAAGAGCGGTTACGGCAATCGGCTAACCAGCGATGCGTTTCAGCTGCGCTGAGAGGTGCGGCTTCATGGGTAGGCCGCGCAGCGCCCGCTCCTCGGCGTAGACGAGGTCACCGTTCTCGAGGATGCCGTACAGTCGGGCCGCCGCAGTCGTCTCCCTGGCCGTGTCGGTCCGCGCGATGATGTCGGATTCGAGCTCCCACGCCGTCTCGCCGGTGCGCCCACCGTAGTAAACCTCGCAGATGCCGAACATGTGCGCGAGGACCACCTCGATGGTCTCCTCCTCGTCCACCCGCCACCACCCGACCTCCCGAGCAGCGGGCCGCAGCACCTCGCCGGATTGGCTCAGCAGCCACGCACGCGCCTCGTAGACCAAAAACGGCCTGCCGTCGTGGGCGAAGGTGATCTGCTGGCCGTAGCGAAACTCGCCGAGCAGCGATGGGTACTGGGCCAGACCCTCGCCACGCCACACACCCACCAGTGGCGCCAGCGGTTGGCAGTGCGGATGCAACTCGACGCCCTGTCCCAGCTTGACGGCGTCCCTACCGATCGGCAGGTCATCAAACCAGGGCAGGTTGGTCTTGGCGGCGACCTGCGGCGCGTCGACGTCTGGACTGGGCTGGAAAACGTCGCTGTTCACCCGTGAATCGGATCACGAAGTGGCCCTCTTGCGCTAGGCAACCAATCGGGCTGCAGCCGCGTCTCAACTGACGTTGCTCCCGGGATCCGCCCGGGAGGCACCGCCCAGGGCCGAGCCTGACGGGCGGACGCGTCGGACCCGGCCGAAACCGGACACCTCCCCCGCCCGGGGACGGCCGGGCCACGCGTGACGGGCAACAGACCTGTGTGAATACACAGACAAGACATGTGTGAAAGAAACAAGACATTATGTGAATAAGACACTGGACATTGTGTGAATAAGACACTGGGACGGACCTCACGGAGCTGTACGCTTATGCCCAGTTACCAAGGGGGATCTGTCGTGATGCGCACCTTTCGTCATGCCTTGATATCGCTCACCATCGCCGCCGGCTGCGCTGTGCTGACTCCGGCGGTGGCAGCCGCCGTCCAGTCGGCCGCTGCGCCGTGCGGGTCGTCCGCGGCAGCCTGCATCAGCCTCAGCAGCCGGCAAGCCTGGCTGATGAACGGTGGCCAGGTCACCTACGGGCCGACCCCGATCACGTCCGGCATGCCGGGTCACCGCACCCCAGCTGGCCTGTTCCGAGTGCAGTGGAAGGACCGAAACCACCGCAGCTCACTGTTCCACAACGCCCCGATGCCCTACTCGGTGTTCTTCACCAACACCGGTATCGCATTCCACGAGGGCAGTCTCAGCAGGGCATCGCACGGATGCATTCACCTGGGCCACAACGCTGCGGCGACGTTCTTCAACAAGCTGTCGGTGGGCCAAATCGTGCAGGTTGTGGACTGAGGTCACAGCTGCGTGGGAGGACATTGGCTCGACAGAAATTCGCGTAGCGCAGGCAGCAGTGCGCGCAGTGCCCGGCCTCGGTGCGACACGGCATCCTTCTCGGTCGGATCTAGCTCGGCGGAGGTGCGCCAATCGCCGTCGGGGATGAAGATCGGGTCGTACCCGAAGCCGTTGCTGCCGCGAGCTGCCCGGGTCAGGGTGCCCCGCCAGTGTCCGCGCACCACGGTCTGCGTCTTGACAACCTGTGTCCCCAAAATCCGGACCTCGAACGGCACGACCAGCGCCGCGGCGCAAACGAACGCTGCGCCGCGACGATCGTCCGGGACGTCCGCCAGCTGATCGAGCACCAGTTGCAGGTTCGCGACATCGTCGCCGTGGCGGCCGGCCCACCTGGCCGAGAGCACCCCGGGCATACCACCCAGCGCATCCGCCTCCAAGCCTGAGTCGTCGGCGACCGTGGCCAAGCCAGTAGCCGCCACCGCATCCCGGGCCTTGGCCAGCGCGTTACCCTCGAAGGTGGCGGCAATCTCCGGGGCCTCCGGAAACGGCGGCACGTCGCCGAGCCCGAGCACCTGCATCCCGCTGATGTCCGACGAGGACAGGATGCGCCGCAGCTCGACCAATTTCTTGTCGTTCCGCGTCGCCAGCAGTAACCGAACTGGGCTCACGAGCGGGGCAATTCGCCGGGGTAGGGCTGGGCCAGCGCGGTGGTTTGGAGCGCGTTCAGTTCCAGACAGCCCTTGAGTGCCAAGTCCAGCATCTGGTCCAGAGTGGACCGCGCGAAGGTGGCACCCTCCCCGGTGCCTTGCAACTCCACCAGCGTGCCGGTATCAGTGGACACCACGTTCATGTCGACCTCGGCGCGGGAGTCCTCCTCGTAGGGCAGATCCAGCCGGACCCGGCCATCCACCACGCCGACGCTCACCGCAGCGATGGAGCAGCACAGCGGACGTGGATGGCGC
>JAFAXZ010000258.1 GCA_019240665.1 Pseudonocardiales bacterium
GCTCGCCGAGAACCTCTCCGACGCCTTCGACACTCGCGTCAAGGTGGAACTAGGCCGCCGCAAGGGCCGCATCGTGGTGGAGTTCGGCTCAGTAGACGACCTGGAGCGCATCGTCGCCCTGATGACCCCGGCGCGCTGATTCTCCCCGAACGGGACAGCGGTGATGACGAGGCCACGTCCGCTTGGTCAGTTCGACGAGGCTGGCGAGGTCGTGGGTCCCGTGCCCGTCGGCAGAGCAGGTCTGGCGTCCTCGCCCGCTGGATGGTGCGGAGATCGTTGCCATCCTCTCGCTTAATTCTGAAGTAGTTGATCCCCTCGGGGAGCACAATAATCGTCTTACCACCAGAGCCAAGTGTGGAGACGTGGGTAGCCATGTCGACACCGTGTGCATAACCTGACACAGATATCAAGTCTTGACTGGCTGCTGCACTACCGCAGATGGTGGCAGCTCGAAGTCCTTCATGGCTTACTCCTCTCGACCCGCACATTCCAACGTTGGGAGCCGACAGCAAAGAGAGCCCGCCTGAGCAGAACAGCACTGGGGGGCGTTGGGAATTTGATCGAGCAGTCTTGGATACGCGCTCGTCCCTCGCAGTAACGCCGTTACATCTTGAGACAGAAGGTCTTCCGCTGCAGCACCCTTTGCCTGATGCGATGAACAAGCAGGCTACCGTTCGGTGATCACTCTGGTGGGGTCGCGCGCTAGGGTGTTCCCAGTGGTGCGAGTGGCCCGAGGTGCGGGCTGCGCTGGATGCTCGTGACGTGGGCGCGGTGTCTCGGTTGTTGCAACAGGGCGGGGTCAGTCAGCGGGAGATCGCCCGGCGCACCGGGCAGTCCCAGTCCGAGGTGTCGGAGATTGTGCGGGGCCGTCAGGTGCGGGACGTGACGGTGCTGGAGCGCATCTGCGACGGGCTGGGTGTGCCCCGGCAGTTCATGCGCCTGTCGGGACACGCCGATGGCGCCTACCCTGGCGGGGTCACGGTCACCGATCTCCCGGAGGAGGTGGATGCGGGGATGCTCCGTCGGATGCTGCTGGCCGCCGGGATAGCCGTCGTGGGTCGGCCGGTGCCCAGGTTGGGTGAGCTGCTGGCGCTGCCCGGCCCGGTGCCGGTGCCGCTGCCATCCCGGGTCGAGGGGGTCCACGTGGCGCAGGTGCGCAATCTGACCCGGCGGCTCGGCGCGGCAAGCAACGGCGCCACCGACCCGGAGGTGATCAGTGCCGCCGCCGCGTTGGCCACCCGGCTGCTGGGTGTACCGGGTGCCGAGCCGGTCAGGCGCGCGCTGACGGTGGCGGTGGCCGAGCTGCACTCTGAGGCCGGATGGGCCGGGTTTGACGCCTGGCGCCACGACCGCGCAATGCATCACTACACGACCGCGCTGGAGTTGGCCAACCAGGCCGGGGACGCCTACCTGCAGGCGACCACCCTGATCTACGCGGGACTGGCCATCAGGGAGCATGGCCACCCGAACGACGGGCTGAAGATGATCCAGATCGGGCAGCTCAAGGCGCGGGAGATCCCCCGGGACGAGCAGCGCGCGGTGGTTATCGGGGAAATCGGAAGGGTGGCCGTAGAGGCGGGTGCACAGGAGGAGACCGCGAGCGCCCTGGCAGATCTCGGGGACCTGGACGCCGCCGAGGTGGAGATGGCGCAGGCGCGGGAGCTGTGGTCGGCGACCCGTGCCGACCGCTACGGTGACCTGGACCGTCCCGCTGCGTTGCTGGCGCTGCGCCGGGGACGGCTGGATGCCGCGGAGCCGCTCGCCGCAGCCTCGGTGCGCCGCTGGGAGGGCATCAACCAGGTGGGCCACACCATGTCCAGCATTGTGCTGGCCACCGTCCATGTCCGGGCTGGGGAGCCCGACGGTCTCCCGTTGGCCCACGGCGCGATCACCGCGGTGAGCAGGCTCAGCTCGGTCCGCGCCCGCAGGCGGCTGCAACCGCTGGCTGCCGCGCTGGATGCCCGGCCGGGCCGCGACGCGCGAGACCTTGCCCGGATGGCCCAGCAGACCACCGCAGCCCAGGCGTAACCAGCCCGTTCAGCCGCGAGTCACGGCCCGCTCGACCGACCTCCCACTTCCGTTCACGGCAAGCTGACCCAGTTGCTGGGAATGAGCGCGTCTTGGTGTCGCTGCGCGAAACCGCTCCTCGTCGGTTCGTCGGCCACATACCTGAGCTCATGCAAGAACGAACTCAACTCGGCCGGATCGCTAACCGCTATGGCGCCGCTTTCCACGAGCATGGCGTTTCCTGGTGACATGTCCGAGAACTGAAGATCAATCACCCGGCGACCTAGTTCAAGCGCTCGCTGTCCCGCAGAGAGGGTGCCTCCCCGCTCTCCTGCCTCGACGACCACCAGAGCAAGACTTAGTCCGATTATGACCGAGTTTCGGGTCATCGCCCCGCCCGCGCACCATGTCTGGGTCGGCAAGAATTGTGATACGACGAGGGCTCGACTCGGATCCCAGACGCTCGCGATCTCTCGCTTAACTCTGAAGTGGTTGATCCCTTCGGGGAGAACAATGATTGTCGTACCACCAGACTCAAGTGCAGAGACGTGGGTAGCCATGTCGACGCCGCGGGCATAACCTGACACAGATACCAGATCTTGACTGGCCGCAACACTACCGCAGATGGTGGCCGCTCGAAGTCCTTCATTGCTTGCTCTCCTCGACCCGCACATTCCGATGCTGGAAGCCGACAGCAAGGAGAGCTGACCTGAGCAGAACAGGACCGGGGGTGCGTTGCGGACTTGATCAAGCAACCTTGGATACTCGCTCGTTTCTCGCAGTACCGCCGTGACATCTTGAGACAGAAGATCTTCCGCAACGTCCCTCAACTGCCGTCGGCTGGCGCTGTCGAGCTGCTCTATATCTTCTTGAAGAGCTCTCACCCCACGACGGCGGAGCTGAGTACTGATCTTACCCGGGGAGCCGTTGCGGGTCATGGCGATAGCAAGTTCGAGCTTGGTCAGGTCATCCATGCAGGGCCAGCCCTCGTGCTACTGGGTTGGGACACGCTACCTCGTAGCCTGCGCGTGAGCGGCCCACCCACTCGGATATTCGAACATATGTTCTATATTATGACCCGCCTGTGTGTTTGACGCAAGGAGGGTGGCGCTCGAGAGTACGGCGTGTCGGCTTGTGGACGATCCACGGGGCGGCTGGTATGAGCGGTACCCCACGGGTGAGTAGGAAACGATCATGGCGATCCAGGCCACACCATCTCCCTTCAGGAGCGACAGCAGGGCGAACCGCCTCGAGTCTTGGACGACCATGAACGACAGCAGCGCGGGGCACTTCCTTTTACTCCGAACCGCCGATGCGGTCGTTGTGCAACTACTCAAACTCGCTCCCGACTACGCGCCACGTCAGCTTCCACCGAACCCCCGCATGACCTGGACCCATGTTTTTTGGTCACCTGGTGCGCTTCGTCCGGATGTCGCTGAGCTGCTAGCTGTTCTCGGTACTACTCTGACGCTGTTCTGTCCCGCGACTCTAGACTTTGTTCTTGCTCTGGATTGGTACAAGCAACCGGTGGACGGGATTGCCTCTACCAGTTGGCCGAACACGGAAACCGGCGAATTAGTTCACCTTGGAAAGCATCGATATAAGATCGACGGGGACCGTCAGACGAGGGTTGGTCGACTCCTCATGCAGAAAGTGGCAGCTGTTATCCAGGCACATCCGCTGCTCAGGAAGGCAGATGTTGTCCTGGACGTTCCTGGACACGATACCGAGAGAGTATCTTTCGGCTCACGTATGGCAGCCACAGTTGCGCGTGACTTCGAGGTAACGAGGATTCGCGTCAAGGCTAGAGACAGGTTCCGGCCGGAAGCCAAGAGTCTGGACCCGTCGCAGCGAGCGGAAGTTCTCGCCGGCCAGTTCAGCATAGCTGATGACTTACAGAGTCAAACCGTGTTAATCGTCGATGATGTGTTCCATTCTGGTTACAGCATGGGTGAGGCCGCTCGCGCCGCTCGCGAAGCAGGAGCAAACCAGGTTTTTGGAATCTGTGCCGTCCGCACCCGTCGCCGATAAACTATGCGAATTCCCAATGCTCGTCCTCGGGCCGAGGTATTCCTGGAATTCTTGTCTGAGAAAGAATTCGTTGGGTCTCGTCCGCGACTCTGTTGACAGTCTCGGCGTTTGTCTGCAAGCCGTTGGCGAGCAGCATCCTTAGTTGGGCGGCGAGGTGGGTCACGGCCGGAGTGGCGACCACGTCTACGGAAGCTTGGTCGAGAGATCTTGCGGCGTCGGACAAGACAGTAGCCCAATCCTCAGTGAGAACCTGGTGTCTGCGGAACGTTTCGAGCACGTCTCGGACGTCCACAAGCGGCGCTGCCACTTCGGCCGTATCGATCACAGTAGTCACCTGCCTCGGGTGTGGCTTGTGCGACGCTGGTCTGTATGTACTAACGACCGTCTATCTACGAGGAACTTACTGTTTTTGTACCGAGGAGGTTCTGAAGACACGCCGGGGAGCTGAACAGCATGGATGATTCCGCTCAGGGGCCCGTTCAGCCGCGGGCCACTGCTCGCTCGACCAGTTCGGCGAACACCTCACCCAGCCGCGCACCCTCGGATTCGATCGCCATCGGCAGCAGCGACGTCTCGGTGAGCCCCGGGGCGACATTGACTTCGAGGAAGTGGGCGACGCCGTCCGGGGTGAGCACCGCGTCGGTCCGGGACACGTCGCGCAGCCCGAGTAACCGGTGGGCGCTCAGCGCGAGGTCAGCGACCGCGCCGGCCGCTGCGACGTCGAGCCGGGCCGGGGCGTGGAAGGTGGCGAGCCCGGCAGTGTAGCGGGCGGCGTAGTCGTACAAGCCGGACTTGGCGTTGATCTCCACCGCCGGCAGCGCCCGGGGCCCGTCCGGCTCGTCCAGCACAGTGACCGCGACCTCGACGCCCTCGATGAATCTCTCGGCGAGGACCGAGTCCCCGTAGGCCAGGCAACCCACGATGGCGCCCGGTAGCTCGGCGACCTTGCGTACCACGTGCAGTCCCAGCGCCGAGCCACCCTGGCACGGTTTGAGGATCAACGGCAGCCCAAGCCGGGTGACCAGCGCGTCGAGCACATCGTGCGCCCCGAAGTCGCGGAAGGCGGCGTGCGGCAGTGCGATCCAATCCGGAGTCCTCAGCCCGGCACGGGCCAGCTCGTCCTTCGCGGTCGGTTTGTCCCAGGCCCGGCGGCAGGCCCGCGGATCTGCACCCACATAGGGTACCTGCAGCATCTCCAACACCGACTGCACGGCGCCGTTTTCGCCCGCCCCGCCGTGCAGGGCCACCACGACGGCGTCCGGCCGGTTGCCGGTGAGCCGGCTGATCAGCGTGGCGTCGACGTCCCACTCCTCGACGTGCAGCCCGGCGTCCCGCAGCGCGCTGGACAGCCGGCGCCCGGAGCGCAGCGACACGTCTCGCTCATGCGACAGCCCACCGGCCAGCACTGCGACGGTGCGATCGGTCACCGGTGACTCCTCGGGCCAACGCCGGCCGGGCCGGCAATCGGACTTTAGCCGGTCGGGCCGGCAATCGGACTTTAGCCGGTCGGGCCAGTATTCGGACTCTGACCGGCCGGGCCGGCACATCAGATCATGCGGTGTCCGGGGAAGGGGACTGCGGACCGAACATCGTGCGTGGACGAACGCTACCGAATGTGCGCTGCAATTCGAGTTCGCGCTCCAGCACGGCGGCCAGCCGGCGTACCCCTTCGGTGATCCGCTCCGGTGTGGGGTAGCAGAACGACAGTCGCATCAGCCTGCCCGCAGGAGCAGTGTCTCCAGGTGAATTGTCATCTCCGGGTGGATTGTCGCTATCGGATGAATTGTCGCGCCCGGGTGGATTGTGGCTGTCGGCGTAGAATGCGGTGCCGGGAACGTAGGCAACTCGTTGGGTCACTGCCCGGGGCAGCATCGCCTTGGTGTCCAAGCCTTCGGGCACCGTGAACCAGACGTAGAATCCGCCCGCGGGGTGGGTCCACCGGCACCCCGGAGGCATGTGCTGCGCCAGTGCCGCCAGCATGGCATCGCGGCGTTCCCGGTAGGCCTCCCGGTAGTGCTTGATCTGGCCTTTCCAGTCATGCTGAGCCAGGTAGCGGGACACCACAAACTGGGTGAACGTCGGGGGGCACAGCGTCGCCGACTCCGCGGCCAACACCAGCTTCTCTCGCACCGCATGCGGGGCCAACGCCCAGCCGACCCGCAGGCCGGGTGCGAAGGTCTTGGAGAACGAGCCCAGGTAAACCACGTTGTCCGGGTCAGTGGCTCGCATCGCCGGATAGATCTGGCCGTCAAAACTCAGCAATCCGTACGGGTTGTCTTCGACGATCAGCACCTGATGCTCGGCGCACGACTGCTGCACGTCGGCTCGGCGCGCCACGGCCAGCGTGACGCCGGCCGGATTGTGGAAATTCGGAATGGTGTAGAAGAACTTGGGAGTGCGGCCCTGGGCGCGCAGCGAGCGCAGCATGGCGTCCAACTCGGCAGGGATCACCCCATCGTCGTCCATTGGCACCTGCACGACCTGGGCCTGGTAGGAGGCGAACGTGCTCAGCGCCCCGACATAGGACGGAGCCTCGGCGAGCACCACGTCCCCCGGGTCGCAGAAGATCCGGGTGACCATGTCCAGGGCCATCTGCGAACCGACGGTCACCGTGACGTCGTCGGGGTGCGCCCGGATCCCCTCCAGCGCCATCACCTCGCAGATCCGTTCGCGAAGCTCCGGGGTGCCTTGCGCCGAACCGTACTGCAGCGCCGTCATCCCGTCAGTCATGATTAACTGGGCGAGCTCGTCGGCCAGTGAGTCCAGCGGCAGTGCGGGCAGGTAGGGCATGCCACCAGCCAGGGAGACGACCTCAGGGCGGCTGGCCACCGCGAACAGTGCGCGGATCTCGGATGCGGTCATGCCCGCGGTGCGCTGCGCGTAGCGGCGCAGGTGTGGATCGAGGTCGCGGTGGGTGGGCTGCTGGTGGCCTGGCTGGTCGGGGGTCACTCCGGGGCCGCTCTCCGGGGTCGTCGCTTTCAGGGGTCGCTCGAAGGGTCTCTACAGAGCCGCTCGACGGGGTCTCTCCGGGCTCGCTCGACGGGGTACAGTGGCGCCTCTGCTGCGGTTGGAGGTCCCCTAGCAGTGTAGAGGTCGGCCGCAGGGTGCCCCACCGCCTTCACTCCAGGTGGCCCTCGGCATATGCTGCGCCAGGCGCTGTGCCCGCGGTGGTCAGCACCCCGGTGGATGTGCCGCCAGGTTGCTGCGCCACCCAGGTTGTATGTGTGCGCAGTTGAGGCGTCCCGTTGTGGGCACTCAGCGTGGGATTCAGGGAGGTCTGGTGTCACGTCGAGTGGTCGGCGTCACCCTGGACAACCTCGATCTGCTGCCGAAAAAGTGCCGACGTTGTGTGTTCTGGGAGCTCGCCCCGCATATCCGGGAGCAGGCCGAGGAGTTCGGCCAGACCGAATTGGAGAAGGAGTCCTGGGTCTCCAGCGTGTTGCTGGAGTGGGGCTCCTGCGGGCGGATCGTGATGTCCGGTGACGTGCCGGCCGGCTACGTGCTGTACGCCCCGCCAGCCGCGGTGCCGCGGGCGTCGGCATTTCCCACCTCGCCGGTCAGCCCCGATGCCGTGTTGCTCACTGCGCTGAAGGTGCTGCCGGAGTTCAGCGGCGGTGGGTTGGGCCGGATGCTGGTGCAGGCGGTCGCCAAGGATCTCATCCGGCGTGGCGTCAAGGCCATCGAGGCCTTCGGCGACGCCCAGCCCGACCAAGAGTCCAGCTGTGTGGTCCCGGCCGAGTTCCTCCAGCAGGTCGGGTTCAAGACAGTGCACGCGCACCCGCGCTGGCCCCGGCTGCGCTTGGAACTGCGCACCGCGCTGACCTGGAAAGAAGATGTCGAGGCGGCCTTGGAGCGGCTGCTCGGATCGGTGACGATCCACACCGTCGAGCCGAGCCTACGGCCGGCCTGACGAAGCATCGCTCAGGAGTGGCAACCGACGCTCCGGAACTTGTCGTCGCCCATCCTAGGGATGGACCGTGAGAGCCCCAGCTGGCCGTGGCTGTCCGTGTGATAGGGCACTATGAGCGTGCCGACACGGGAGGCAGAATGAACAGCGGACTGGAAACCCGGCCGGGCGCCACCACGCTCGATCTTGACGACCTGGTGGAGCTGGCCTGGAGCGGTCAAATCCGGGTCCCGCATTTTCAACGAGATTTCCGCTGGACGCGCCAAGATGTTATCCGCCTGTTCGACAGTATCGTCAAGCGGTACCCGGTCGGCAGCCTGCTGCTCTGGCGGCGGCCGGCGCCTGCGCACCGGCTTACGCTCGGTGCACTCCGGATCGATGCACCACAGGTCGATCAGGCGTTATGGGTTGTCGATGGCCAGCAGCGGGTCACGAGCCTCGCTAACGCGCTGCACCCGGATGGGGCGCGGGATCCGCGGTTCAACCTCGGTTACGACGTGCGGGACGACAGGATCGTGAACCGGCCCGTGACCGACGACCCGTACGTGATCCCCCTGCCTACCCTTTTCGACTTGGCCAAGGTGCTGGACTGGTTCGCCACCTACCCCGAGGTCGGCGATTACCGGAACAGGGCATTCGAACTCGCCAAGCACTTACGCCAGTTCGCGATTCCGGCCTACCAGGTGGTGCAGGACGACATGCTCGTGCTGCGCCAGATCTTCGATCGGATGAACAACTACGGCAAGCGGCTGAGCCGTGTGGAGATCTTCTCCGCACTCAATGCCGGCAATGAGTCCGACGCAGAGCACACTCTGACCATCGACCAGATCGCCGATCACGTGGAGGACGAGTTCGGTTTCGGCCGGATCGATGCCGACACGGTGCTTCGAGCCATCCTCGCCCGTCGCGGGCCAGATGTGCATCGCGAGATCCGGTTCGAGTTCGACGACAACCGGCGTGGTGACCTCGAATTCCGCAACGAGGATCGTGACTCCGCGTTCGTCGCCGGTGAGGAGGCGCTGGTCCGGGCCGTGCGTTTTCTGCAGTCGATCGGAGTTCCCCATGTCGCTCTGCTGGCCTACCGCTACCTCCTCGTCGTGCTGACCAGGGTATTCGCCCACCGAACCTGATCCGGCGAATCTCAGGCTGCTGGGCCGCTGCTACTGGCGCGCGGCCGTGTTCGGTCCGGAGATCTTCAAGGGCAGCACCACCGGTGCCGTGCGCATCCTGTGCACGAGGGTCGACCCCAGTGACCTCAGCGGATCGGTAAGGGATCTCCTCGGCGCGCTCGACGGCTACCAGGTGAAGTTTCCCGAGCTGCGTCGATTTCGGACCAATGAAGCCTCCGCGAAGATCGCTCTGTGCTCCTGGTGGGAACGTGGCCCCCGCAGCCCCGACACCGGCGCCCGGTTCGAGCTGCCGCAACTCACCGAGGCATTGATTGATCGGGCGACCGCCGCGAACGCGGTGGCCGTCTTCGTCGCCCGGAGATCCGTTCCTGAGCCCTACCGCCTTTGGGCGTCGAACCGAGCGCTGGTGCCGGTGCTCACCGAGCCCGCGACTGAGGTATCAGGGGCATTCCTGCAACGCCCGTTCGACGTGCCCGAGGACACCTGGGCTCAGGTACTCCGTTCCCACTCGATCAGTATCGAGAGTGAATGCCAGTTGGCCGCTGGCGACACCGTGGCCTTCTTGCGGTCCCGCCAGGCAGACCTGCAACAAGTGCTCGAATCCTTCCTGCGGCGCAAGTGCGAGTGGGGTTTCGAGAACACGCCACCGCTGCACGAGCTGCTCATAGAAGACCTCGATAGCGAGGGGGACGATGACGCTGCGTGAGATCCGGCACTCGGTGTGGCTGCGCCGCGATCGGGTGGGCACGCTGTTCCAGCGCGGCGACTACACCCGCTTCGTATTTTCCGAAGAGTATCTCAACGACCCAGACCGACCGGTTCTCGGGTTGGTTTTCGAGCAGGACCTTTCCGCTCGACATGCGGCTGCGCTACGCCTGCCCTGCTGGTTTTCCAACCTGCTGCCCGAACTTGGCGCTTCTCGCTGGCCGGCGTCGCACTCAAGTTCTCCATGCTCGCGAAGGGCGACCGGCTCACCTTGCCCGCCTTTGGAGTAGGCGGCGATTGGATCGTCAAGCTACCTGACCAGACATATCCAGACGTGCCGCGTAACGAGTTCACCATGATGTCCCTGGCCGCCTCCGCCGGCATCGCGGTCCCGCCGGTTCGGCTCGTGCACCGCGACGAGCTGGACGGCTTACCGCCGGACGTCTGGACGAGCCGGGAAGAGTGGGCGTACGCCATCCGGAGATTCGACCGGGATGCACATCGCGACTTGGTACACATCGAAGACCTGGCCCAAGTTCGCGACGTCTACCCGGAGGACAAATACCTCGGCAACTACGAGACCGTGGCCGCACTCGCTTATCGCGGTCACGATCTGGACGGTCTTCGTGAGTTCGCCCGTCGGCTGGCGTTCACCATTCTCATCGCTAACGGTGACGCGCACCTGAAGAACTGGTCGTTGATCTATACCGATCCACGGGTTCCCAGTCTCGCTCCGGCGTATGACATGGTCTCGACCGCGTACTATCTCGGTGAGCGGGAGGCGCTCGGCCTGAAGTTTGGTGGCACGAGGCGCTTCGAGAAGGTCGACGTCACCACCTTCGAGCGCCTGCAACAGCGCCTGCGCGCCCCGCAGGCAGAGCTGGCCGTCTGCGTCACCAAGTTGGTCGAGAAAGTGAGCCTGCACTGGCCCGAACATCGCGACCAGCTCGCCGGCAATCCCGAGCTGGCGTCGAGCGTCGAATCCTGCATCACCACCAGCAGCCGTTCCTTGCTGCGCCAGGGGAGGGATTCGTAAAGTGCGAGACAGCAGCGGCGAGGCCGCCTCACTCTGCGCTGGCCAGCTCCCCGCGTAGCAGGTCGGCGAAGGTGAACGTGCCGGTCGGCTGGTCGTTCTCGCCCAGCAGGTAGAGCCGCTTCACGGCGACCAGCACCCCTTCGGCGACCACGTCGCGGAACGCCGGGTCCAGGAGTTTGCGGCGGTCCTCGGGGTTGTGAGGTAGCCCAGTTCGATGCGGACCTTGGGCATCCGGGTCATCCGCAGCAGTTCCCAGGTCTTGGGGTGGGTTCCGCAGTCGAGCATCCCGGTGCGGGCCGTCAGCTCGGTCATCGGTTGCCTGTGCAGCGGGTGAACCTGTGCAGCGGGTGAAACAGGGGACCGGCCGGCCGCGGGGAGCCGAAGCAGGGGGATGCTCAACCGGCGGCCGGCCGGGGATCTAGTCGGGTGGCGCGGTACTCCTGGCCGGGTCGGGGTCGCCGTCCACGAACCGGCGACACAGAGCGATGAACTGGGCGGCGGGCATCCGCAGGGCCTGCTGGCAGAGCCGCTCATAGCGGGCGAATCCAGCGCTGGTGAGCGCCGCCCGGGCAGTGGTCCCCGCGCTGGTCCCCGCGCTCGGGCCCGGGGCGACCAGCATCACCAGCCCACCGGCGAGCAACCGGGCCAGCGCGCCGATGACGTAGCCCGGTACCCGGTGGCCACTCTCCAGCCACCGGTGATCCACCTTGGTCACCCCGCCGATGCTGACCCGGCGCAGCGCGATCCACTCATACACCTCCGCACCGGCCAACGGAGGCCGGATGGGTGGCGTGCCGGGAGTCATGACGGGCGCCCGAGACGTTTGGCGAGAGTGTGCGCGGCGTCGTCAGCGATGAGCACGCCGAGGTCGGCCACCCCGTGCGGGTAGAGCACCCAGCCGCGCCGCCTCCGGTCGCGGATGGCGACCACGGTGCAGATGCCGCTGCCGTCGATGCGGTGTCCTTCCACGACGCACCGTTCCTGGTCACCGTGCGACAGGCGATGCGGCCCGTCCGGTTCTTGCGGCTGTTTCACTGCCCACCCCGTCCCGTCGTCACCCAAGCAATGATCTGGTTGGTGTGGTCAGTTTTGGATGGTTTGGCCTGCATGGTCAGGCCACGCCGGCTGCCAGGTGGTGCCATCTGGTGCCGGCTGCGCTGAGGCGGACCCGTTTCGGCCCGCGGGGATCTACTGTGGGTCAACTCATCGAGGGGGTGGGATGGTCGAGCAGGAATCGCCGCGGACCCGGTTGGAACAGCTGCTCCGGCAGCGACACGTCACACTGGAGGAGTTCCGGAAGCGCTACTACCGAGCCGCCGGGACCGAGCTCAGTGAGCGGCAGGCGTACCGGTGGGTGGCCGGAGAGCTGCGCGGCCTGCCGTACCCGCAGGCCCAGGCTACCTTGGAGCTGCTGTTCGGGGAGCCGGTGGCGCGGCTGCTCGGCCCGCCGTACGGCACCGGGACGGTCCTGCCAAGCCGACGCCGTGCCGGGGCGGCACCGGAGCGGGGCAGCGCGCGGACAGACTGGGAAGGGCAGGTGATCGCGATGAGCGCTGACCGGGCTCGTAACTTCCTTACCCGTATCGAGGCGTCCAACGTCGGTGCCGAGACGCTCGACCAGTTGATCGATGACGTGCGCCGTTTGGTCGTCGCCTATCAACAACAGCCGCTGCCCACCCTGCTCGGTGATCTGGTGGATACTCAGGATCGCGCCTTCGGTTTGCTGGAGGGACGCCAACGTCCGGCGCAGACCCGGGACCTCTATCTGATCGCCGGGATCGCCTGCGGGCTGATGGCCGAGGCATCGCACGACCTCGGTGCTCCCCATGACGCGATGACGCAGGCTCGCGCTGGCTACGCCTGCGCCGACAACGCCGACCACGACGGGCTGCGCGCCCGGATCCGCGGTCTGCAATCCGGGATCGCCTACTGGTCCGGGCGGCTGGAGGACGCGGTGCGCTACGCCCAGCTTGGCGCCGAGCCCGCAGCCCGCAGCCAGGGCACCGCCAGCGTATGGCTGGCCAGTAGCGAAGCACGTTCACTGGCTGCGCTCAACCGGTTGGAGGACGCTCATGCCGCCTTGGCGCGGGCCACCGAGGCACGGGACCGGGTGGAACCCGACGAGCTGGACAGCCTTGGTGGGGTGTGCGTGTTCAGCCGACCCCGCCAGCTCTACCTCGCCGCCGACGCGCTCGCCTGGGGCGGCGAGACCGAGGCGAATCACACCGAACGGCTCGCCCTGGAAGCCCTGGACGCCTACGCCGCGGCACCCGAGGAGGACCGAGCCTTCGGCACCGAGGCCGGTGCGCGCAGCGCCCTCGCCGTCGCGCGGGTTCTCCTGCGCGAGATCGACGGCGCCGCGGAAGCGCTTACACTCGTGCTCGAACTCCCTCCGCCAAAGCGCATTCACGGGATCGTGACCTCAGTCGAACATGTACACACCGCATTGGGCGCTGTCGAGAATCCCGGGCGGGACGTCACCGAGCTAGCGGACGCCATCGAAGCCTTCACCTCCGAGCGTTTGGTGCTACCACGATGACCGAAACCGTGTCGCACGGCATGAGCCTGACCAGGGACAAGATCCGGCCGCGCGAGTTCCGGATCGAGGATCTCGACGATGCTGACGCCATCCTCGGTGATGATCGGGTGACCCGCTGGCTATCCGTCGACTCGCGAACCCGCGAGCAGCAAGCCGAGGTGCTCACCGGTGCCATCGAGCGCGCCCAGCACATCCCGCGCACCGAGTACTACCTGGCCGTCACCACGCACACCGATGACCGGCTGATCGGATTCGTCCGGCTGGGCCTCGGCGGCGTGCAGGCCGCCAAACTCGGTGCAGCGATCGCTGCGGCCCACTGGGGTCACGGGTACGCACTTGACGCCACACGCATTCTAGATGATACCTGATCGGAGTGAAGAGGTGGAGAATTTACATGATAGCCGAGCTGACGAGCTTCGCGGAGGATCCAATAGCCTCCGATAGCGCACAGTTCCCGCTGGCCCGCCCGATGGGTACGCCAGACAACACCGACATACCATCACATGACAGCGTGCGTCCGTGGGGACTACGCGGAATGAAGATTCTGCCCAGCACCGGCCGGCGGATCAGGACATGGCGCTACGACCACGAACGTCAAGTGGCCGTGGACGGTGACGGGACACCATTGAACAAAACAGAGATGGTGCAGCCGACCGCGGATAAGGTCACCTCAAGCGACGGTGATGAAGGACCGATGGAGGACTACATCTACGACTTCGCGCCAGATGTGCCGTTCCCGCCAGCATGACAGTCCTGATCCTCGCGCGTGATCTCGACGCGGACGCCGATAACATGATCACCGCGCTCCATGAGCGTGGGATGGCTGTCTATCGAGTGAATACCGCGTGGTTTCCTGCGCGCCTGCGCCTATCGGCTTCGCTGCGCGGGGGTCGTTGGTCCGGGCAGTTGTGCATTCCTGCCCACACCGTGGAGCTCGAAGAGATCCATGCCGTGTGGTACCGCAGCCCAGAGGCGTACCGAATGCCCGCTGAGCTCTCACCGGTTGAGCGCCACCATTGCCTCCGCGAGGCCAAGTACGGATTGGGCGGTGTACTCGCCAGCCTGCCGGTGCTGTGGGTCAACCACCCGAGCCGTCTGGCGGATGCAGCATACAAGCCCGTGCAGCTCGTGCGTGCTCACGAGTACGGGCTCTCCGTGCCGGAAACGGTGATCACGAACGAGCCTGAGTCGGTGCGTTTCTTTGCCGCTGCCGGGCGGACCATCACGAAACTGCTGGGCGCGAACACGATTTCGGAAGAAGGCTGTCGCAAGCTGTCCTGGACCCGGATGCTCGGCCCGGACAATCTCGATGATCTGCGGGGCTTCGACGTCACCAGCCATCTGGTACAGCGCTGGGTTCCCAAATCTTTTGAGGTGCGGGTGGTCGTCATTGACGACCACCTCACCGCAGTTAAGATCAAAGCTGGGAGCCCCGATTCCTCCATCGACTGGCGGTCCGATTACGCCGCCTTGACCTACGAGCTGATCGAACCGCCCGGCCACGTCGCCCACGGCATCCGCGCGCTTATGCGCAGTTTCGGCCTGATGTATGGGGCGTTGGATTTCATCGTCTCACCGGATGGTGAATGGGTCTTCCTCGAAGTCAACGCGGGAGGCCAGTATGGATGGCTCGAAGCCGCGACCGGCGTGCCGTTAACGGGGTATCTAGCCGACGTTCTGACGAAGGGAAAGCAGTGACCGCCCAATCCGTTACCGACTGGGCTCCACGGGCGCAGCGGCTCGCCGACCTACTCGCCACACAAGGCGACGTACACCATCCCGCATGGAAAAGCGCTGTAGCCGCCGTCCCTCGCCACGTCTTCGTGCCCGCCGCCTACCAGCAAGACAACACCGGTACGTGGCAACCGGTGGACGTGACCTCTCCGAGCGGGCTGGATCTCGTCTACTCCCCGACGACTCTCGTCACCGCATTGGTCGATCGGGGAACGCATCAGGAATCCATCTCCAGCAGCACCAAACCGGATCTCATGCTGCGCATGCTCGATGCCCTCGACATCCACAACGGACACAAAGTGCTCGAAATCGGCACCGGCACCGGGTACAACGCCGCACTGCTTTCGCACCGACTCGGTGAAAACCTGGTGTTCTCCGTCGACATTGACTCCGAACTCGTCGAGGGCGCCCGCGGTCGGCTCCACAAGATCGGCTTTCAGCCAACCCTGGTCACCGCTGACGGCGCTGGCGGACTACCGGAGCACGCCCCATTTGATCGGATCATCGC
>JAFAXZ010000028.1 GCA_019240665.1 Pseudonocardiales bacterium
AGGCAGATTCCAACCCGTCCCATTGCCCGAGTGCCTTTGCGATACTGCATCGTGGGACCTTCCTGACCGCTGTCAGCCATCCTCCGCTTGCCCTTCTCACACCGGATAGCCGAGGAGACGGCTGTTTAGCTGTTTGTGAACCCCCGACCCTAACATGATAACCCAACTCGGCACCAGCGTGAATGGACCGTCCCGGTCTTCTCCCCTTGCCCTCCGTACGCGCATTGCCGGTAATGCAGCAGAGAATCGTCAAGTGATTATCCGATAGAGGTGTAACTGTGGACATCTTGTTACTATGGGTAACAGCGGTGCACCCTATCGCCCGGCCTGCCTGGCCGGGGCTTCTAGGCTCGTGTCGTGAGCTACCCTCCAGGCGGCCTGCGCGACCAGCTCGCACATGTCGGCGCAGAAGCCGTCCGCACCGGGCTGATGATCGGATCGGGCGGTAACCTCTCAGCCCGAGCACCAGACGCCGGCCAGTGCTGGATCACCGCAGCGGGCAGCTGGTTGGATCGGTGGGGACCCATCGAGTTCTCGCTGATCAACATCCCGGACGGTGGGTCACATGGTGGGCATCCGCATCCGCATCCGTCCAGTGAGTGGCGGCTGCACACCGAGACCTATGCCCGACGCCCGGACGTCAACGCGATCATCCACCTGCACCCGCAGACCAGCGTGTTGCTCACCGCGCTGGGCTACGATATCGCCCTGATCACCAGTGATCATGCTTATTACCTGCGCGAGGTCGCCGCTGTCCAGTTTGACCAGCCTGGCAGCGTCGAGCTTGCGGTCGCTGCTGCCGAGGCCGTCGCCGGTGGGGTCAACGCCCTGATACTCGGCCATCACGGCTGCTCAGTGCTGGCCGATTCGGTGGAGCTCGCGCACAAACGGGTAGTGAACCTGGAGGAGGCTGCCCGGACGACCTACGCCGCGCTGCTTCTGACCGCCGGGCAGCCCACGCGGGTCCCACAGGTCCCGGCACGCTTCCTGGAGGCCGTTGATCGCGGCGAGGCTCAGATATGATGAAGCCGGGAATACCCGAGAGTATGGCGAAGCTTCGTGTGAGCGAGCCGTTGCGGTTGCGTCCGCCGCGTCACCGGGTGAGCCCCCGCGCGGTCACCTGGTGGACCACCCAGGCCGCTCTCGAGGTGGCGGCCGTGCTGATCCCGCTGGCGGTCGCCTTGCTCGCGTGGGCCGACGCGCGACCGTGGCTGATTCCCGGTACCGCCGCGGTGGTCGTTATTGGCTTGGGCTACCTGCTGGTGATGCCCCGATGGCGGTTCCGGGTGCACCGGTGGGAGACCACCGACGACGCCGTCTACACGTCGGCGGGCTGGGTCAGCCAGGAATGGCGGGTCGCCCCGATGTCCCGGATCCAGACCGTGGACACCGAACGTGGGCCACTGCAGCAGCTGTTCGGGCTGGCCACCGTCACGGTCACCACGGCATCGGCAGCCGGGCCGCTGCGGTTGGCGGGGCTGGACCGTACGGTGGCCGACACCCTCGTCGAGCAACTCGCCGAGACCACCCAGGCAACCCCCGGGGACGCCACATGACCCAGGTCACGCCGCGCGAGTCCGACTGGCAGCGCCTCGACCCCCGGATGCTCGCCGTCACTCCGCTGCGCCAGCTTGCCAGGTTCCTGCCGGTCATCGTCGTGGTGCTGGTGATCGGCATGGGGCAGGACCTCGGTGAGCGCGTTGACGGATTGCTGGTCGGTGTGCTGATTGTGCTGCTCACCGGGATGCTGCGGTGGTTCACCACCCGCTACCGGATCACCAGCAAGCACGTCGAGCTGCGTTCAGGCTTGCTGAACCGCCGCGCCCGGTCAGTTCCGCGGGACCGGATTCGCAGCGTCGACGTCACCGCCGGGCTGATGCACCGGCTATTCCGGCTGTCGGTGGTCAAGATCGGGACTGGGGAGCGCACCGGCGGCGTCGAATCGCGCGAACTGACTCTCGACGCGATTTCCACGGCCGAGGCCGAGCGAGTGCGGCAGCGTCTGCTGGACCCCCTAGACGCTGGCCATCTGGACCGTTCAGCTGTCACGGTTGCGCCGGGGGCGACCGAGTTGGCCGTACTGAACTGGTGCTGGCTGCGCTTCGCCCCGCTCACGGCGTCCAGCCTGGTGGCAGTGGGCGCCGTCGCCGGAGCATGCGAGCAGCTCATTGGTGACGTCGGTGCTGACGCCGTGGTCGTTGGAGGTGTCCGCGAGAAACTAACCACGGCTCCGCTGTGGCTGGCCATCGCCGCGTTTGCCGGGCTGGTGCTGGTGATTGCGCTGGTGGGCTCGGCGCTGATCTTCGTCGAGGCCTGGTGGGGGTTCCAGCTAGTCCGCGAGCTGGGCGGCACGCTGCGGATCCGTCGGGGACTGCTCACCACCCGGTCGGTGTCACTGGAGGAACGTCGGCTGCGCGGGGTCGAGGTGGTTGAGCCGCCGCTGCTGCGGGTCGGCCGTGGAGCGCGGACCGCCGCTGTGGCAACCGGCCTGGGGGGCCGCCGCGGCCACGGCCGGGGAACCCTGCTGCCGCCCGCCCCGAGGAACGAGGCACACCGAGTGTCGGGGGCGGTGCTCGCCGAGGACCCCTCCCCCACCAGCACCACGTTGTCCAGGCACCCGCTGGTAGCGCTGCGGCGTCGGCTGGTCCGCGCGACGCTGCCGGTGCTGGCGGGCTCGGTGACACTGTGGCTTGCTCCGGTGCCGGCCTGGGTGCCGTGGGCAACACTGAGCGTGCTACCGGTGACGGTGCTGCTTGCGCTGGACGCTTACCGCAACTTGGGACACGCGCTCACTGGTCACTATCTCGTCACCCGACACGGCGCCGGAGTCCGCGGCACCGTTGCGCTGCAGCGCTCCGGGGTGATCGGCTGGACGGTCTCGCAGTCGTTTTTCCAGCGCCGAGCCGGCCTGGTCACCGTGACTGCGACCACCGCAGCAGGCAGCGGTGGATACCCCGTGATCGACGTCGCGACCGCCGAAGGGCTGGCCGTTGCCAAGCAGGTAGTACCGGGGTTGCTCGAACCGTTTCTGCAGCATGGCCCTGCAGTATGAGGAGGGCAACGCTGCGCACACACTAGGCTCGAGGGCGTGAACGACCGTCTGGTGTGGATCGACTGCGAGATGACGGGGCTGGACGCCGGCAAGGATGCGCTGATTGAGATTGCCGCGCTGGTCACCGATGGGCAGCTACGAGTGCTCGGCGAGGGCGTCGATGTGGTGATTCATGCCGACGACGCCGCACTGGATTCGATGCCTGAAGTGGTGCGGGAGATGCACGCGCGCTCCGGCCTGACCGAGGCGGTGCGGCGGTCCACCGTGAGCCTTGCCGAGGCAGAGCGGCAGGTGCTGGCCTATGTCCGTGGCTGGGTGCCCGAGGCTCGTTCGGCGCCGCTGGCCGGCAACTCGGTGGCCACCGACCGGGCATTCCTGGCCCGCGACATGGTCGAACTCGACGGACACCTGCACTACCGAATGGTTGACGTGTCAGCTATTAAAGAGCTGTGCCGACGCTGGTACCCGAGGGTCTACTACGCGCAGCCAGCCAAGGGCCTGGCACACCGGGCACTGGCCGACATCAC
>JAFAXZ010000104.1 GCA_019240665.1 Pseudonocardiales bacterium
TGTGACGGTACTCAACCAGACCCCGTCGGCGTTCTACCAATTGATGCAAGCCGACCATGAAAACCCTGCGGTGGGGCAGTCGTTGGCATTGCGCACCGTGATTTTCGGTGGTGAAGCGCTGACACCCACCCTGCTACATGACTGGTACCAACGCCACCCCGACCATGCCCCCACCCTAGTCAACATGTACGGCATCACCGAAACCACAGTGCACGTCACCCACATCACGTTGAACCGACACAGCGCCACCGGAAATCCAGCAAGCATCATCGGCACCCCCATACCCGACCTCCGCACCTACGTGCTGGACACCGGTTTGCAGTTGGTGCCTCCGGGTGTGGCCGGTGAGTTGTACATCGCTGGAACGGGTCTGGCGAGGGGGTATTTGGGTCGTCCTGGTTTGACGGCGGGGCGGTTTGTGGCGTGTCCGTTTGGGTCACCGGGTGAGCGGATGTACCGGAGTGGGGATCTGGTCCGCTGGAACCCTGATGCCCAGCTGGAATTTGTGGGTCGTGTTGATGATCAGGTGAAGGTGCGGGGGTTCCGGATCGAGCCCGGCGAAATCGAAACCGTCCTTCGCCAGCATCCCCAGGTGAGCCAAGCAGTCGTGGTCGCCCGCCACGACCAGCCCGACCAGCCGGGGGACACACAGCTGGTCGCCTACGTGGTCGCGGCCCAGAGCCAGGAGTGTCGGCCAGAGGCGTTGCGGGAGTGGGTGCGGGAGCGGATGCCGGAGTACATGGTGCCCGCGGTGGTGATGGTGCTGGAGAGTTTACCGTTGACACCGAACGGCAAACTGGACCGTAACGCGCTGCCTGCGCCCCAGTTTAGTTCTGCCGGTATCGGTCGGGCGCCGCGCACCCCCCAAGAACAACTGCTGTGTGAGCTCTTCGCCGACGTGCTGGGCCTGCCAGCGGTGGGTGTGGAGGATAACTTTTTCGATCTGGGTGGGCACTCCCTGCTGGCCACCCGCCTGATCGCACGAATCCGCGCCACCTTAGGAGCGGAGCTGGAGCTGCGTGCGTTGTTTGACTCACCCACCGTGGTGGGTGTGGCTGGGGTGCTGGACCAGTCGGGGCGGGCCCGGTTAGCGTTGGTGGGGCAGGTGCGTCCGGATCGGGTGCCGTTGTCCTTCGCCCAGCGCCGGTTGTGGTTTTTACACCAGCTCCAGGGCCCGAGCGCCACCTACAACATCCCCCTCGCCCTGCGCCTCTCCGGTCAACTAGATCGTGCGGCGTTGCAGGCCGCGCTGGCTGACGTGGTGGCCCGACATGACAGCCTGCGCACCATCTTCCCCGAGCATGACGGGGTGGCCTATCAGCACATCCTCGACCCTGAATCAGCCAGCCCCACCCTGGGCAGCACTGCCACCACCCCCGCGCAGCTAAGCGAGGCGTTAACCACCGCGGCCCGGTATCCCTTCGACCTCGCGGGGGAGCTCCCGGTGCGGGCGGAGCTCTTCGAGCTCTCCGCACGGGAGCAGGTGCTGCTGATCCTGGTGCACCACATCGCCGCAGATGGCTGGTCACTGGGCCCCCTGATCCGCGACTTGGCCACCGCGTACGCCGCCCGCTGCCACGGTGAAAACCCCGGCTGGGGACCGCTGCCGGTGCAGTACGCCGATTACACCCTGTGGCAACACCAGCTCCTCGGGGACCAAGCCGACCCGGACAGCCTGTTCGCCACCCAGCTGACGTATTGGACCCACACCCTGGCCGGCTTGCCCGAACAACTGCAACTACCCACCGATCGACCGCGCCCCCCGGTGGCCTCCTACCGCGGCGACTACCTTCCCGTCACCATCGACGCGAGGCTGCATCAGCGGTTGCGGGAGCTGGCCCACCGCAACGGGGCCAGCCTGTTCATGGTCCTGCACGCCGGGTTAGCCGCCCTGCTGTCCAAACTGGGTGCTGGTGACGACATCCCCATCGGATCCCCCATCGCCGGGCGCACCGACCAAACCCTGGATGAGCTGATCGGGTTTTTCGTCAACACCCTCGTGCTGCGCACCACCACCTCCGGCAACCCCACCTTCATGGACCTGATCTCCCAGGTCCGCGACACCGCGCTGGGCGCCTACACCCACCAAGACATCCCCTTCGAATACTTGGTAGAGGCCCTCAACCCCACCCGCTCCCTGGCCCACCACCCCCTGTTCCAAATCCTGCTCGCCTTACAAAACACCCCCGAAGCCAACATCACCCTGCCCGAACTGGACACCAGCCCAGTGTTCGCCCCGACCGGGACCGCCAAAGTCGACCTGTCCATCCACCTGTGGGAACACCACACCCCCCACGGCGACCCCAACGGCCTGCACGGGATGATCGAATACGCCACCGACCTGTTCGATCGGTCCACCATTGACACACTATTCACCCGCTGGGCGCGCCTGCTGGACGTGGTCACGGCTGACCCTGATCAGCCGATTAGCCGCATCGATCTGCTCACCCCCGACGAGCGCCACCAGTTACTAACCACCTATAACAACACCGCGGTGGTAGTACCACCGGTCACCCTGCCGGAGCTATTCGAAGCGCAAGTCACTCGCACCCCAAACCACACCGCCCTCCTCCACGGCGACACCACCCTGACCTACACCCAGCTCAACACCGCCGCCAACCACCTCGCCCATATGTTGATCGACCACGGAGTAGGCCCCGAGGACATCGTCGCCCTGGCCCTACCCCGCTCGGTAGACCTCGTGGTGTCAGTTCTGGCGGTCCTCAAGGCGGGCGCGGCCTACCTACCCATCGACCCGGACTACCCCCCCGCACGCATCGAGCTCATGCTCACCGAC
>JAFAXZ010000109.1 GCA_019240665.1 Pseudonocardiales bacterium
CAAGCGGCTTGTCGCCTATGTGGTGGCAGCTGTCAACGATGCTATTCGGCCGGATCTGCTGCGGGAATGGGTGCGGGCGCGGTTGCCGGAGTATACGGTGCCCGCGGCGGTGGTGGTATTAGAGGCGTTGCCGTTGACTCCGAATGGGAAGTTGGATCGTGGCGCGTTGCCTGTTCCTGAGTTGGGGTCGGCTGGTGTGGGTCGGGTGCCGAGGACTCCGCAGGAGCAGGTGTTGTGTGAGTTGTTTGCTGAGGTGTTGGGTTTGTCTGGGGTGGGTATTGATGATGATTTCTTTGCTGTGGGTGGGCATTCGTTGCTGGCCACTCGGTTGATCGCTCGGGTGCGGGCGACGTTGGGGGTGGAGTTGGGGTTGCGGGTGTTGTTTGAGGCACCCACGGTGGCGGGGTTGGCTGGGCGATGGGGTGAGGCGGGGCCGGCGCGGGTGGTGTTGACTCGCCAGGAGCGTCCGGAGCGGGTGCCGTTGTCGTTTGCGCAGCGCCGGTTGTGGTTTTTGCATCAGATGGAAGGCCCGAGCGCGACCTACAATATTCCGTTGGTGTTGCATTTGTCTGGGCAGGTGGATCGGGAGGCGTTGCAGGCCGCGCTGGGGGACGTGGTGGCTCGGCATGAGAGCCTGCGCACGGTTTTCCCGCACACCGATGGCATGCCCTATCAACAGGTACTCGACACGGAGACGGGCTGTGTTCGGCTCGCTGTCAGCGACACCAGCGAGGCTGAGCTGGCGGAGTTGTTAGCGGCGGCGGCTCAGTATCGGTTCGACCTCGCGGTGGAGCTCCCGGTGCGGGCCGAGCTCTTCGAGCTCTCAGCGCAGGAGCAGGTGCTGCTGGTCCTGGTGCATCACATTGCTGGGGATGGCTGGTCGATGGGTCCGCTGTCGCGGGATCTGGCTCGGGCGTACCTGGCGCGCTGCCACGGGCAGGCACCGGACTGGGTGCCGTTGGCGGTGCAGTACGCCGACTACACCTTGTGGCAACACCGGCTGCTGGGTGACCAGGCCGATCCGGACAGTCTGTTCGCGACCCAGCTGGCCTACTGGACTCAGACCCTAGCCGGATTGCCGGAACAGCTCACGCTGCCCACCGACCGGCTCCGCCCCCCCATCGCGTCCTACCGGGGCGATCAGCTCAGCATCCGGATAGATCCCACACTGCACCGCGGGCTGCTCGAGCTGGCCCGCCAGAACGGGGCCAGCCTGTTTATGGTCCTTCAGGCCGGGCTGGCCAGCCTGCTCAGCAAACTGGGCGCGGGCACCGACATCCCTCTCGGCAGCCCGATCGCGGGACGGACCGATCAGGCATTGGATGAGTTGGTCGGATTTTTCGTCAACACCCTGGTGCTGCGTACCGATGTCTCCGGTCATCCCACCTTCACCCAACTCCTGGCCCGAGTTCGCGACACCGCACTGGGCGCCTACGCCCACCAAGACGTACCCTTCGAATACCTCGTCGAAATCCTCAACCCCACCCGCTCACTCGCCCACCACCCCCTCTTCCAAATCACACTCGCGTTACAAAACGCTCCCCACCCTCACTTCCAGCTACCCGGACTGGAAGTATCTGGTGTCCCCGCACCCACCAGGACCACCAAATTCGACCTGTCCATCCATGTGTGGGAACAGCGCGGCCCCGACGGAACCCCCCAAGGCCTCGAAGGATCCGTCGAATACGCCACCGACCTCTTCGACCCGCCCACCATCCAGACACTCCTGGCGCGCTGGAAACACCTCCTCGACGCGGTGGTCGCTGACCCGGACCAGCCTGTGGAACGGATCGATCTGCTCTCCGCTCAGGAGCGTCACCAACTCCTGGTCGACTACAACACCACCACCACCCCGATCCCGACGGCCTGCCTACCCGAATTGTTCCAAACCCAAGTAGCAGCCACACCCGACGCAGTGGCCGTGATATCCGGTGACAGCACCTTGACCTATGCCCAACTCAACACCCAAGCCAACCACCTCGCCCACACACTCCTCGACCGTGGCGTCGGACGAGAGAGTGCGGTGGCGGTACTGCTAGAACGCTCCGCCGACCTGGTGGTAGCAATTCTGGCCGTCTTCAAGGCTGGTGGAACTTACGTGCCGTTGGACACCCGTTACCCGCTGGCGCGAATGTGTCTGATCATGCAGGAAACCGGAGCATCGGTGCTCCTGACCGATCAGGCGATGCAAACCCACCAGTTCCCCTCCACGGAGCACGTCGTCATCGTTGACGTTGATCCCGGTCTTGGGGATCAGGATCCTGGTGATCCGCGGATCGCCTGCGATCTCGAACAACTGGCGTATGTGATGTACACCTCCGGCTCGACGGGGGCACCGAAGGGCATCGCGGTGACCCACCGTGACGTCGTGAGTCTAGTATTGGATCCGTGCTGGCGCGGTGGGGATCACCAACGGGTATTGTGGCACTCCCCGGCCGCGTTCGACGCGTCGACATATGAGCTGTGGGTCCCCCTGCTCAATGGCGGGCAGATCGTGGTC
>JAFAXZ010000226.1 GCA_019240665.1 Pseudonocardiales bacterium
TGCGAGCAGGAATGGCACCGGGGGGGTGCTCGGTGGGCAGGGTGACAACGGCACCGCTCCGTAGGTGGCCACCGCCGCGAAGAGTCTGGGATGCGCACACACCGCGCTGTAGGCGAGCTTGCCCCCGTTGCTGTACCCGATCAGGTACACCCGCTCGACATCGACCGGCCACCGGCGCACCGCGTCGGCCACGATCGCCGCTACAAAGGGTACGTCCGGGACGCGGCGGGAGCCGGCGGGCCCACAGCAGCCGTGGCCGGCGTCCCACGATCGCTGCTCCCCGTCGGGAAACACCAGCACCGCCTGCCGCTGCTTGGCTAGCCCCAGAAACCCGCTCTGACTGGCCGCTGTGGACCCTGACTGTCCGCGGCCGTGCAGCACGATCACTAGCGGCACCCGATCGGTCGCGTGGATCGACACGATCGATCGGTAGGTTCGCCGAACGCCGCCGACGGTCACCGTGTGCACCTCGGTGATCAGTCCGGGCAGCCCGGCTGTCAGTGGGGTGTGCGAGAAGGTCTGCGAGTTAAGCGAGAAAGTCAACGGATTGTCCGAGAGGGACGGGGACGTGACGGCGGTGACCAGGGCCGCCATTGCCGCAGTCAGGGCGAACGTCAGCAGCGCCCCTGCCAGGGAGCGGCGACCGAACACCGACTGGTTGGACTCAGCCCGGTTGCCGTTGCGCCGCATGACTCAGAGACTATGCAGGTCACACCCAGCTGGTCTTCAGGTGACCGGGTCAGGATGCGGTTATGACCACTCTTCGCGAGCTTGTCACCGAGCGCGCAGCGAGTTCCCCACACCGGTGTTTCCTGGCCGACGCGCGCAGCGAGCGGTCGTTCGACTTCGCCATGCTGCGCGCTGCTGCGGATGCTTGGTGCCGGGAACTCGACGCCGCCGGAGTGCCGCCCGGCGCCCGGGTGCTCATCGACGTCGACGACCCGCTCGCATTCTGCGCCGTGCACCTTGCCGTGATCGCCGCCGGGCGATGTTCGGCACCCGTTGACCCGGCGGCTCCCCCCGTCGAGGCGGAGCGCCTGCGGCGCGCCCTACGGCCCTGGCTCGTAGTGAGCGATCGGGTGGCCATTCCGAGCATGCAGGTGAACCCCGCGACCGGCCTGCCTGCCGATCCGGCAGCTCACGTCCAGTCAACCCCGCTCCGGACAGGGGTCCTCTCGGACCGGCGGACGGGCTCGGCCGCGCTGCTCACCTCCGGCTCGACCGGCACACCCAAGACGATCGTGCTCATCGAGCGCCAGCTGCTGCATGCCGCGCGGCGCGTCGTCGACCACCACAAACTGTCTGCCACGGACCGTGGTTTCAACCCACTGCCGTTGTTCCACATCAACGCTCAAGTTGTCGCGCTGCTCGCCACCCTCCTCGCCGGTGGCACGCTGGTGCTCGACCGGCGGTTCCATCGCACCGGGTTCTGGCAGCTCTTGGTAGAACGCGGGATCACCTGGGTGAACGCGGTGCCGGCCATCCTCTCGATCCTGGCCCTCGAGAACATCCCCACCGTGCCCTCGACGTTGCGGTTCATCCGCTCAGCGTCGGCGCCGCTGCCGGCGGCGGCCCGCGAGCAGGTGGTTGCGCGGAGCGGGGTTGCCGTCGTGGAGAGCTACGGCATGACCGAGGCAGCCAGCCAGATCACCGTCACCCCGCTGCGCGGTGGCCACCCACCGGGATCAGTCGGCCGGCCGGCGGGGGTCGAGCTCGAGGTGGTCGGACCAGACGGCCGGCGTTGTGCCCCGGACGTGGTGGGCCGGGTCCGCATCCGCGGCGAGAGCGTGATCAGCGCGTACGCCGGGGGCATGGCCGTCGAGCGGTTCGACGCCGCAGGCTGGCTGGACACCGGCGATCTCGGGCGGCTCGACGCCGACGGGTACCTCTACCTCGCCGGGCGCCGCGATGACGTGGTGAACTGCGGGGGTGAGCTGGTGCACCCGGCGGAGGTCGAAGAGGTCCTCCTCGGTGAGGCGGCGGTAGCCGAGGCAGCCGTGGCCGAACGGCCACATGAGGTGCTCGGGGCGGTGCCGGTGGCATGGATCCGACCGGTGCAGGCGCTGGACGGCGAGCAAGCGGACGAGCTCGTGAGCCGGCTGCGGTTGCGGTGCGAGCAGCAACTCAGCCGGGCCAAACGCCCGGTGGAGTTCCGGATCGTCGCGAGCCTCCCGAGGACTCCCACAGGCAAGGTGCTGCGCCGCCGGCTGCGGGAGTTGCTCCTCGCCGACATGAGGTGTCTCAAGGCTTCCCCACTGTGACGCGGCTCCACGCATCTGCGGTGCGCATCAGCGGCCCGGGCCACGTCTATGCGGTGGACCTGGTCCGGGTGCTGACCTTCGCCGCCGTCATCGCGGTGCACGCCGTGAGTATCATCAATCCGCCGGCCAGCATCCCAGCAGGCGGCACCGCGATGCTGCTGCATTTCACCCGGGAAGCGTTCTTCGCCCTCACCGCGTTCGTCCTCGTGCACCGCTACCGCGACGGCCTGCGCGTGGTGCCGTTCTGGCGGCGCCGATTCTTGCTGGTCGGGGCACCCTACGTGATCTGGTCCGTGATTTACAGCGGGCTGACACTCATCACGGCGCCGCTGCCACCCGCAGAGACGCTCACGGGGGCACTGGCCCAACTCGGGAGCAACCTGCTCACCGGCACGGCGTGCTACCACCTGTACTTCCTGGTCGTGTCGATGCAGTTCTACCTGCTGTTCCCGCTATTCCTGCGGTTGTTGCGGAGATCGGCGGGGCGCCGGGGCCGGCACCGGTGGCTGCTGGCAATCAGCGCGGTTTTGCAGGTTGGTATCGACGCCGGGCTGCATGTCGCGCACCCGAGCGGGATAGCCGCGGAGCTGATGGGTTACGACGGGTCGTTCGTCGGCTGCTATGTGTTCTACCTGGTGCTCGGGGGGGTCGCTGCGCTGCACGCTGATCGGGTGCAAGCCTGGGTCCGCGGGCATCCGGCGATAGTGCTCGGGGCGCTTGTCCTCACCGGTGCCGCAGCCGAGGGGTGGTACCTGAGGTCGGTGCTCGGCGGCAGCACCACAGCATCCGCCTCCGAGGTGTTCCAGCCAGTGATGGTCCCTTGGTGCGTGGCCGTCATGACGGCGTTGTTCGCGCTCGGCATCACGTGGGCGGCGCGGCGGGGAGCTGGCCCGGGCTCGCGGGCCATCGAAATCGGCTCTGACCGCTCATTCGGAGTATTCCTGGTACATCCGATGGTGCTGTGGGCGTTGACGCTCGGCCCGTCGGCGTGGCTGTCCACGCACGTGTCCGCACTCTGCTCGACCGTCATCGTGATCGCCGCCACCGTCGTGGTGTCGCTACTGGTGGTCGAGGTGCTGCGGCGCAGCCCGCTCAGCATGGTGCTCACCGGAAAGCGCCGCTTATTGCACGGTTGCGCTGTTCATTCCAGCAGATTCGAGTCTTCCGCCTCAGCCCCGCTGATCAGACTGGGCGCCGGGCGGACGTGAGGAGGCGGTCGTGATTGACACTCAACTGCGCTTACCGGACCTCGAACCCAAACCGCGGCGGCGTGGGCTCACCATGGTCATCGACCCAGGATTGTTCACCGGCCAATTCGAGGACGCAGTAGACAGCGTCGGCGAATTCGTGGATCTCGTGAAATTCGGCTGGGGCACCTGCCTGGTCACCAAAGACATCAAACGAAAGATCGACATCTTGCGCGGCGCCGGCATCGGCTTTTACTTCGGCGGCACCCTATTCGAGCGTTATGCGCTGGACGGGCTCGTGTCGGAATGGTTGGCCCTGTGCCGAGCCCTGGGCGCCACTCACGTCGAGGTGTCCAATGGCACGATTCCCCTCGACAACACCGAGAAAGCCCGCTGGGTGGCCCGGCTCGCCGACGAGTTCGTCGTCATCAGCGAGGTCGGCTTCAAGGACGGGAGGCGTTCCGATGCCCTGGCACCGGTACGCTGGATCTCCTACATCGAGGAGGACTTGGCCGCTGGAGCTCACTTGGTCACCGCCGAGGCCCGGGAAAGCGGTCGCAGCGGGATCTGCTGGTCCAACGGTGAACCGCGCCACGAGTTGATTGACGAGATCGTCGGCTCCGGTATCGACCTCGACCGACTGCTGTTCGAGGCACCGAACAAGGACCTGCAGACCTATTTCCTCCGCCGGATGGGCCCTTCGGTCAACTTGGGCAACGTGCGAGCCGACGACGTGATCGCGCTCGAGACGCTGCGGCGAGGCCTGCGGTCGGACACCTTGCCGGGGGCGTTGTGATGCGGAGCCCGCTGGACGTATTCCACCTGGCGATCCCGGTCCAGGACCTGGACGACGCACGACGGTTCTACGTCGAGGGCCTCGGCTGCACACTGGCCAGGCGCTACGCTGACCGCGTCACCCTAAACTTCTTCGGCGACCAAGTCGTCTGCCACCTCTCCGACCACGTCGACGCCGCTCCCCAGCTCTACCCCAGGCACTTCGGGGTCACATTCCGGAACCGGCGGGAGTGGGAGCGGCTGCTCAACCGGTCCAGGGAACACGACCTGCCGTTCTTCGTCGACCCCTTCCGCCGCTTCGACGGCCAGCCCGAAGGACACGACGCGTTCGTATTACGTGATCCTTCGAATAACCTATTGGAATTCAAGCACTACGACAATCCCCACATGATGTACTGAATACAGCCCACCTGGGTGGCCAGGGACATCATGAGCGCGCACACCCCCATAATCAGCACCCCTGGCGAGCTGCTGACCGGGCTGCTGACGCCCCAGGCGGACCGACGGTCTCATGGATGCCTGCGCACGTTCGGCGCTCAGCCGCGCAGCTGCGCGTGCCAGCGCACCGCTTGCGCGTTGGTCAGGGCGGCCACCTGGTCGACGATCACCCGCAGCCGGGCGCTGTCGCTCCGCGCATCATGCCACGCGGGCAGCAGCGCCAGATCCAGCGACTCCGGCGCCCGGTGCACCAGGGCGGCGCACAGCTCGGCGAGCAGCTCCCGTTCCCGGGCCTGTACCGCCAGCCGGTGCGGGTCGCTCATCACGAACCGTAGTGCCACCGCCTTGAGCAGCGCTATCTCCGCGGCTACCTGACTCGGAATGACGAGATCTGCGCGGTAACGCCCCAGCGGAGGCGGCCCGAACCGGGCAAGTGTCGCTGATACCACTGCCGACACGAACCGTCCCACCAGCTCACTGGTGAGCTCCTTCAACGCGACCTGGGCGGCCAGCGTGCCGTCGTATCGGCGCAGTGCGTCGAGCTCCGGAAGCGCGAGCAGTCCCACCGCGGCGGCCTCCAACTCTGCGCTGGGCAGCGCGCTGAAGTGCCTCGCGGCAAGTTCGGCGAGCAGTGCCCGCCCCGCCGGATCAGCCAAGGTGTCCAGCGAGATGCGGCCGGCCACGATCCCGTCTTCGACGTCATGTACCGAGTAGGCGACGTCGTCGGCCCAGTCCATCACCTGGGCTTCCAGACATCGAATACCCCCGGGCGCGCCCTCCCGCAGCCAACCGAACACCTCCGCGTCGTCGGCGTAGTAGCCGAACTTGACCTTCCGGTCCCCACCCGGCCATGGATATTTGACGGTGGCATCCAGCGACGCCCTGGTCAGGTTGAGCCCGTGACTGCGCCCAGTCGTGGATTCGAGCACCTTGGGCTCCAGCCGGGTGAGGATCCGCAGCGTCTGCGCGTTGCCCTCGAATCCACCACAATCCGCGGCGACCTCGTTCAAAACCTGCTCGCCGTTATGGCCGAAGGGCGGGTGGCCGATATCGTGGGCCAATCCCGCGGTCTCCACCACGTCCGGATCGCAGCCCAGCGGGGCGGCGATACCACAGCCGATCTGGGCGACTTCCAGCGAGTGGGTCAGCCGGGTTCTGGGTACGTCCCCCTCCTCTGGGCCGACCACCTGGGTCTTCCCCGCGAGCCTGCGCAGCGCCGCTGAGTGCAGCACCCGGGCGCGGTCCCGGGCAAAAGGGCTGCGGCGCTCAAGTGCCGATCCGGGCAGAGCAGCCCGCTTGGCCGGCTCGGGAAGCAGCCGCGCCCAGTCATGCTCGGTGTATCCAATCATGGTCGGTGTGAGGGCCGTGCTCGGTAGCGGGACGGCGCAGGCGGACTCACCCCAGATCGGTGCCGAACGACTCGGCCGGGGCGTGCGTGAACCGGTAGTCCAGCAGCGCGGCACTCTCCCGAACGATATAGCGAGCCTGGATGGTTCGGGTCTGCACGATCGGCCCACTTCGAGTGGGCGAGGTCCAGGCGGTCAGCCCAAGGTCATCAGCCATCGTACGAGCCCGCCACGAGTGCCAGGGATCGCTGACGATCACCGCGGTGTGCCAGCCCGCTGTCCCCGCCCGACGGACCACCGCGCGCAGGCTCTCCAGGGTGTCGCGGCCCTCCCCGATCGGCACCACAGCTTCCTGGGGGATCCCGTAGGCCGTCAGGTAATGACGGCCGGCCTCGGCCTCGGTGTAGGTGTCGCCGGCCCGTCGACCACCGACCGTGACGATCACCGGCGCAACCCCATCGCGCCACAGCCGCGCGGCGTGGTCCAGCCGGGAGCTCAGCACCGCCGACGGTGTCCCGTCGTACTGGGCCGCGCCCAGCACCACCACGACATCGGCGGGGTCCCGGTCATCAACCCGAGCAACCTGCCACACCCGGAACAACGTGCCACCGACGACCAAGGCACCCACCAGCACCGCACCGAGGACCAGCCGGACCAGCGCGGTGGGCAGCATGGACCAGAAGACGGGGCGGTCACCCACCGATGCGGCCCGCCGCGCCTGCTAGCGGGCCGCCGGAACGCCCCCGCCGCACGGCGAGGACCTCTCCGACCACGGACACCGCCGTCTCCGCCGGTGTGACCGCGCCCACGTCCAGACCCACCGGTCCGTGCAACCGGGCCAGCTCCTCATCGGTGATTCCGGCGGCCCGGAGCCGGCGGTACCGAACCTCCTGGGTGTGCCGTGATCCCAGCGCGCCGCAGAAACCGCGTCCTGACCGCAGCAGCTCCACCAGCACAGCGTCGAAGGCTGGCCCGTGATCGAGCAGGACTAGCACGTCGGCGGCGGTGAACTCCTTCGCAGCGACGACCGCGGGCTCCAACTCGGTCTCGGTGCGCACCACCCAGCCCAGCAACGTGCATTGCGCCGCCAGGGCTGCCCGGATCGCCCCGCGGCCCACGATCAGCATGGTGGTGACCGGCACCCACACGTCGAGCACTACCGGTGTTTTTCCCACGTCGCCTTGCTCGGTGGCCGTCGCGCCAATCCGGGCCAACTCACGCAGCCTGGCCAGCACCACCTCGTCCACGTCCGTGCCACCGAGCGTGCCGACGACATCGGTCAGCCCAGGCCCGGCCGCCACCAGCACGGCCAACCCGTCGACCGTGGAGGCCAGCGCGCAGGAGTTCCCCTCCACGAGCGCAGCACCCAACGCAGCGGCGGCCTGCCCTGGTAGCGGATGACCCAGCAGCTGGGCGCCGCCGCTGCAGGCTAGACCGGCAGCGACCGCGTCCGGCTCGGTGACGTGCCCCTTCGCGGTGCCGGGCGTGGACACTGCGGAGGTCAGCAACGGCAGCGCCACGGTATCCATGGTGCCCTCGAAGACCGCACCCGCCCGGTCGCCATCGGCGGTACCGACGAGTAGTTGCCCGGTAGCGACCGTGCCGAAGCCATACCGCTCCAGCACCCGGACCACTGCTGAGGGACGACCCTGCTCGGCCCAGCGGCGCAGTGCGTCACCGGCTTGCCGACGGTGACGCATTTCCTCAGTGCTCACGGTGTCCATGCCCACCATGCTCTCAGAATGAATGGCAATTCAGCAGCCGATCAGGCGAGTCGCGAGATAGGACTCGACCTGATCCATCGCGACCCGCTCCTGAGCCATGGTGTCCCGCTCCCGCACCGTCACCGCATGGTCGGTCAGCGAGTCGAAGTCCACCGTGACGCAGAACGGGGTGCCGATCTCATCCTGCCGGCGGTACCGGCGGCCGATGGCGCCCGCATCGTCGAAGTCGACGTTCCACTGCCGTCGCAACGCCGAGGCGAGGTCCCGGGCCTGGGGAGAAAGGTCGGCGTTGCGCGACAGCGGTAGCACCGCGACCTTCACCGGGGCGAGCCGCTGATCCAGCCTGAGCACCACGCGGCGATCCACCCCGCCTTTGGCATTGGGCGCCTCGTCCTCCGCGTAGGCCTCCAGGAGGAACGCCATCATCGGACGGCCGACACCAGCGGCGGGCTCGATCACGTAGGGACGGTAGCGGGAGTCGGTGGCCTGATCATAGTAGGACAGGTCAACTCCGGAGTGGTTGGAGTGTGTGGTGAGGTCGAAGTCGGTGCGGTTGGCGATGCCCTCCAGCTCTCCCCATTCCTGACCGGAGGAGAAGCCGAACCGGTACTCCAGGTCCACGGTCCGCTTGGAGTAGTGCGAGAGCTTCTCCTTGGGATGCTCGTAGTGCCGCAAGTTGTCCCGGTTAATACCCAGGTCGACGTACCAGTCGGTGCGGGTGTCGATCCAGTACTGGTGCCACTGTTCGTCGGTGCCCGGCTCGACAAAGAACTCCATCTCCATCTGTTCGAACTCGCGGGTGCGGAAAATGAAGTTGCCCGGGGTGATCTCGTTGCGGAAGCTCTTGCCGACCTGCGCGATACCGAACGGCGGCTTCTTACGGGCGGACATCACAACGTTTTGGAAGTTGAGGAAGATGCCCTGCGCGGTTTCTGGGCGCAGATAATGCAACCCCTCCGCGGACTCCACTGGACCGAGGTACGTCTTAAGCATCATGTTGAACTCGCGCGGCTCGGTGTATTCGCCACGGGTGCCGCAGTTCGGGCATGGAACGTCCGACAGATCGCCTTCCAGCACGTCCTTGCCGGTACGTTCGGCGTACTCCTCGACGAGCTGATCGGCCCGGAATCGCTTGTGGCAACTCTGGCACTCCACCAGTGGGTCGTGAAAAGCCTGCACGTGACCCGAGGAGACCCACACTTGGCGGGGCAGGATCACCGACGAATCCAGGCCGACGACGTCGTCTCGGCCAGTGACCATTGAGCGCCACCACTGGCGCTTGACGTTCTCCTTGAGCTCCACGCCGAGCGGGCCGTAGTCCCAGGCCGAACGGGTTCCGCCGTAGATCTCCCCGCTCGGGAACACGAAGCCACGGCGCTTGCATAAGCTGACGACGGTCTCGATGCGGTCCGCGGACACTGGAGAGCTCCTGGTGGGTCGTAGCGCCGGTCGTGCCCACATTAGCGATCGGCGGATCCGAACCCCCGCTCGGCGTCGAGGGGTGGTGTCGTCCGGGAGCGGCCCAGCTGCCCACTCAGGCAACCCTGCTGCGCGGTCAGCAGGCCCAACGCCTGGCGCGCGCGGGTCAGAAAATCCTCGACCCGGGCAGGTCCACGGCAAAGCGGCAGATCAGGATCACGGACGTCCTCCGGCGACGGTAGGAGAATGACGTTAGCGACCTGCCGGCCAGGTGGCGTTGTGGCAGGCGACCCAGCGCCTACCATGGCCGGCGGATCAGGTTCAGGCTCAGGATCGGGCGAGGGAAGCGAGGCAGAGGGCATGGCGGGTCTCAGCGCAGACGCAGTACCAGACCCGGACAACGACGAACATTCGCCCGGTCGACCGGCTCCCGGCCCGGCAGCGACCCGCCCACGGGTGACTCTGGTGGCGGCCGGCGAGCTGCTGCGGGCGCTGTCCGCGCCAGTGCGGATCGCCATCGTGCTGCAGCTACGCGACAGCGAACGATGCGTCCACGAGCTAGTAGACGCGCTGGGCGTCACCCAGCCGTTGATCAGCCAGCACCTGCGGGTGCTGAAATCCGCCGGGGTGGTGGACGGCGAGCGGCACGGTCGGGAGGTCGTCTACCGGCTAGTCGACGAGCATCTGTCACACATCGTGGTAGATGCCGTCACACACGTGGAGGAGGAATGAGCGCCCCGCGCCCCGCCGCGCCGGTACATCGGCTGCGCTCTACCCGGCAACGGACCGCAGTGTCCAGACTGCTCGACGACACCGACGGCTTCCGCTCCGCCCAGGAGATCCATGAGAAGTTGCGGCACCGTGGCGAGGGCATCGGCTTGACCACGGTGTACCGCACTCTGCAGACGTTGGCCGAGGCCGGTGAGATCGACGTGCTGCGCACCCCCAGCGGCGAGGCCGTCTACCGGCGTTGCTCGGCGCATCACCATCACCACCTGGTGTGCCGGCACTGCGGGCGTACGGTGGAGGTCGAGGGGCCGACCGTGGAACTGTGGGCCGAGAAGGTCGCCGATGACCACGGCTTCACCGACATC
>JAFAXZ010000239.1 GCA_019240665.1 Pseudonocardiales bacterium
GGGAGATTGTCTCCCGTTCCTCGACGCACAACGGCGTGCCCCCACTCATCAACCATCCCCCCAGAATATCCCCCAGAAAGGGGGACACCTTAGCAGATCAAAATCTGCTAGAATAAAGACCTGTCGCTACGACCGTTTGAGCCCAAGAGGTATTTTGCTGCGGTGATGATCGATGTGCTCCGGGTTGTCGGTGCACCGCTGTTAGCAGCCATCGTTGGCGGTCTTGTAGTCCACATTGCCGCCCGGCGGCGCGATGTGGAAAACGAGCGACGTCGGCAGCGTGTCGACTACCTGGTTGGCGCATACCGAACCCTGGCGAGAGCAGCGAATCGCACGCTGTCTGGCGAGCGTGCTGAGACCTTTGAGGACGCGCTGTCCGACGTTATCCTGCTCGGGAACGACGAGCAAATTCGGCTGGCACGCGAGACGATCAACGTATTGGCAGACCGCCGTGAGGCGCCCATGGACGCCGACTTTCGGATTCGTTAATCTTCGGCGCGACGTTCAGGACTTACGAGAGCTAGCACGGCTGGCTCCAGGCGCGGCGGTTGCCACCGCGTATGGCCATATCACCGCGGCGTTAAAGGAGCTGCTGGCCGAGGACGGCGACCGCGAGCCGGAACAGCACGACGCACCAGCTCTGGCCCAGGCTGCTGCGAACCGTGGCCTGGTCACCGACCGGTTAGTGGACACCGTGTATGGACTCACCGTCCTCAAGGACGTGGGTCTACACGGCGGCGCGGGAACTGGCCTGTCGGTCGAGCAGGCAAACGAGTACATCGACCTCGTGGGCGCCGCACTGTACGTGCTGCACAGCAGCCGAGGGGAACATCGGCGCATGGACACCACCAACTGATTACCCACAAACGCCCCGCGGGGTCGCGGTGCTTGACGTGCTGGACTGCCCGGATGATGGAATAACCAGGTGATCATGTCGGAGTCGCTGTTCGGTCCGAAGATCGATGCCCGACCGGTGTTCGAGCACGACCGCGCGGTACTGATCGACCTGCTCAGGGACTTGCAACCCGACGAGTGGCAACGGCCAACCGCGTGCGCGCCGTGGCTGGTCCGGGATGTGGTAGCCCACCTGCTCGGCAATGACCTCAGCCGGCTCGCCCGCACCCGCGACGGCCACACCGGCAACAGTCCGCAGTCCGGCGAACCGCTACCCGCCTTCCTCCACCGCTTCAACCAGGACTGGGTGTCGGCAGCCAGCCGAGTCAGCCCCGCGCTGCTGATCGACCTGTTCAACACGACCTCACCCCAAGTCCTGCGGATGTGGCGCGATCTCGATCTCGACACCCTGGGCGGACCCGTCAGCTGGGCCGGCCCCGACCCGGCTCCGCTGTGGCTGGACTGCGCGCGGGACTTCACCGAGTACTGGGTGCATCAGCAGCAGATACGCGATGCGACCGGCAGGCCCGACACCGGCGGCCCGACCATGGTCCACATGGTACTGGACACCTTCCTGCGCGCCCTACCGCACACGCTGGTCCACCGCGAGGATGTCGAGGGCACCGTCTTCGCCGTCGAGGTGGGCGGGCCGGGTGGTGGAACCTGGAGCTGGCAAAGATCAGGACACCACTGGCGCTGGACCAGCAACGGCCCGGCTGCCGCGACGACTCTCGTGATCGACCCTGACACCCTGTGGCGGCTGTGTGTCCGCGGAATCGAGCCGCACACTGCCCGTCAGCGCGTCACCGTGCGCGGCAACACCGAGCTAGCAGACGCCGCCCTGCAGATCGTGTCGATCATCCGATGACAAGCCGTCTCTCGGCTGTGCCTGCGCCGACCAGGCGCCTGAGAATGTTGTCGTGATCATTGGGTTGTGTGGCAGCGGGTTCGCTCACGGTCAGCTTGCCCTGGAAGCGGCACTGAGGGACGCGGCCCGGCCTTTCCCGTCGTGGGCACGCTCCGGATGAGGGTCAGGGGTCATGAGGGTCAGGGGTCGCGGTCGGGGCTGGAGGCCCGGGCCCAGAACCGTTGCGGGATCCGGCCGGCCAGCCGGGCATGCCGGCCGGCCTGCACGGCCAGCCGCATCGCTTCAGCCATCCGCGGTGGGTCTTCGGCCCGGGTCACGGAGCTGGCCAGCAGCACCGCATCGCAACCCAGCTCCATCGCGAAGGCTGCCTCCGAGGCGGTGCCGATCCCGGCGTCGAGGATTACCGGCACCAGGGCCTGCGCCACGATCATCTCGATGTTGTGCGGATTGCGGATGCCCAGTCCCGTTCCGATCGGTGAGCCCAGCGGCATCACCACCGCGCAGCCCGCGTCAGCCAGCCGGCGGGCCAGCACCGGGTCGTCGTTGGTGTAGGGCAGCACGGTGAAGCCGTCGTCGACAAGCTGCTCGGCGGCGTCAAGCAGCTCGATCGGATCGGGCAGCAAGGTACGGTCGTCGGCGATGACTTCAAGCTTGACCCAGGACGTCTGCAGCGCTTCGGCGCCCAGCTGCGCGGTGAGCACCGCCTCCGCGGCGCTACGGCAGCCCGCGGTATTGGGCAGCGGCTCGATCCCGTGCCGCCTCAGCACATCGAGCACACCGGTGCGCGCACTGGTGTCCATCCGGCGGATCGCGACCGTGGTGAGCTCGGTCTGCGCGGCGAGCAACGCCTGCTCCAGAACGGCGAGGTTGCCCGCGCCCCCGGTTCCCAGGATCAGCCGCGAGCCGAACTCCCGCCCAGCAATGACCAGCGGATCATCTGCCATCCGCGTTAACCTCCCTGCACCGCGGTCAGCACCTCGACCGATGCACCGTCTCGCAATACCGTGCCCGTCCATGACGCCCGCGGCACCACGGCGCCGTCCAGGGCCACCGCGACCCCGCAGGACGGCACGCCGAGCCGCTCAAGCACGTCGGTCAGCGTGGCGCCGTGGGGAAGTGCCCAGGGGTGGCCGTTGACGGTCACCGTCATGGCGCGCTCCGTGCGACCCGTGAGTGGCGATACGAGTGGTCACTCGTATCGCCACTCACGGGTGGTCCACAAGCGAGTCGGGCCGGCGCAGCCGGCCCGACTACACCCGGAACGGCCTCACCGCGCAGCAGCGCGAGCACAGCCTCGGCGGTCAGCGGGGCCAGCAGGATCCCGTGGCGGTGGTGGCCGGTTGCGGCAAGCACACCGGGTTCCAACTCACCGATCACCGGCAGGTTGTCCGGGCTGCCCGGACGCAGCCCCGCCACCGCCTCCTCCAAGGCATATTCCGCAAGCGCGGGCAGCGCCCGTTCGGCGTCAGTAAGCAGCTCGCGCACCCCGCCGGGGGTGACATCGGTGTCGAATCCGACTTCGCGCTGGGTGGCTCCCAGTACCAGCCGCCCGCCGTCGCGGGGCACCAGGTAGCTGCGGCGCCCACCGACGATCGCGCGGACGGTCCGCGACGGCGGCGGCAACGTACCCGGCCGGCACCGCAGCCGCAGGATCTCGCCCTTCACCGGGCGGATCGCGCGATGCAGCGTGGGATGCAGCGCGGCACTGTGCGCACCGGCGGCCAGAATGACGACATCAGCGCTCGGCAACTGCCGGCAATGTTGGGCACGAAACTGCACCCCGGCGCCCCGGCACGCCGCCAGCAGCGCGTTCAGCAGCGCCCGGTTGTCCACCGACAGGTCCCCCGGGACCGACAGCGCCTGGCATACCTGCGGGCCTAGTGACGGCTCGACACGGCGCACCTGCCGGCCGGACAGCGCTTCCACAGCACGGCCCATTCGGGACAGCTGCTCGGCGATCCGGTCCAGCTCGGCGCGATCACCGGGGTCCAGCGCAACCGCGAGGGTGCCTCCGGTCCGTAACCTGGGGTCGGCACCAGCACTCGCGAGTTCGGCGGCGAAGTCCGGCCAGCGGCGCAGTGAGGCCGCCCCCAACGCGAATACCTCTGGCTCAACCGGCACCGCCTCGGTGACCGGGGCGAGCATCCCAGCGGCGACATGGGAAGCACCCGATCCCGGCGCCGGGTCGTACACGGTGACCGTGAACCCCGCGGACGCAGCGCGCCAGGCGCAGCTCAACCCGATGACGCCGCCACCGACCACGGCGACGGTGCTGGACGAGCCCCGAGGAGAAACCCCAGACGACACCACAGCTCATCACGCTCCCTGCGCCGGCATGACCCGGATCAGGTTCGACGGTCGGGGTCGCCATGACCCCCTCTCAGCCCGGTGTGGCCCGGGCTCCCGTGCGGACCGCTCTCCACCCTACCTCGATACGGTCCCCCCATGGACGGCAAGCAGATCAGGGCCCGGCTGGCCGACGCGCGGCTGTACCTGTGCACCGACGCCCGGACCGACCGCGGCGACCTCGGCGAGTTCGCCGACGCGGCACTGGCTGGCGGCGTGGACATCATCCAACTGAGAGACAAGACCCTGGAGGCGCGCCCCGCACTCCTCGCCCTGGAGGTGCTCGCTGACGCGTGCCAGCGGCACGGCGCGCTGCTGGCGGTGAACGACCGGGCTGACGTCGCGCTGGCCGCCGACGCGCAGGTGCTGCACCTGGGCCAGGACGATCTGCCGGTCAGTTGGGCGCGCCGGATACTCGGCGACGAGGTGGTGATCGGCCTTTCCACGCATGATTCCGCGCAGGCCGCCGCCGCCGCAGTGCAGCGCGGAGTGGACTACTTCTGCGCCGGTCCGTGCTGGCCCACCCCGACCAAACCGGGTCGCCCGGCCGCCGGGCTGGATCTGGTACGCAGTACCAGCGCGAACACCGGAGCAGCCCGTCCTTGGTTCGCCATCGGCGGTATCGAGTCCACCCAACGTCTCGACGCGGTCCGCTCCGCCGGTGCGAACCGCGTGGTGGTGGTGCGCGCGATCACCGAGGCCCCGGATCCGCAGGCGGCCGCCGCCGCCTTCGCGCAGCGCCTGTGCCGATCGCGCTAGCGCTCGTCTCTCGACACCTCGCCCGTGATGAGGGTAAGCCGGTAGGTGGACAGCACCTCCTGGATTGGCTGGAAGTAGGACTGCCCGCCGACCAGGCAACCGGCGGACCCACCGGACAAGGTGCCCTGGGCCTGAGTGCCGCTCATGAAGGGTCCACCGGAGTCGCCGGCCTCGGCACAGACACTGGTCCTGGTGAGCCCCTGGACGATGTCGCCGTCCCCATAGTTCACGGTCTCGTTGATGGCCTGCACCCAGCCGCAGTGGTAGCCGGTGGTAGAGCCGGACAGGCACACCTTGTCACCCACCGCAGCGGGTGCGTCGCCGGTCACGGGGAGGTAGCCGCCGTCCGTGTCGACGTCGTGGGTCTGCTCCCAGGACGGCGACGCCACCTCGACCAGGCCGAAGTCGTGACCGGGGAACGACGATGTGGCGACCGGGCCGATGGCGTTGCCGTCGGGGCCGGACCAGGTGCCACCCAGCTTGGTGCAGTGCCCGGCGGTGATGACGTAGCGGGTGCGGCCCTTGACAGCGTTGAAACCGACCGAGCAGCGGCCACCCGAGCTGGTGGTGATCGTGTCACCCCCGCGCAGATCGGCCAGCGGTACCGGGCGGGCGTTCACGTGTTCGATGCGCACCTTGTCTTGGCCTGCCGCGAAGACCCTGGCGGCCGCGTCGTCGGTGGCCGAGACCACGACGGAGTTGCTGGCCGGGTCGACGTACCATCCGGTCACCGAGTTCGGGATGCGGGCCGACCGGGAGTCCAGCACCGCCATCACCCCCTGCAGCATCAGCAGGTCCCGGGCGGCTAACCGCGGCACCGCGCTAACCGGCTCGGGAGCTGCCGGCGCAGCCGACGCGGAGAGCGCGACGCCCCCACTGAACAGCAAACCCAGGAAAACGGCAGCAGCCAGCGTGTGAAGGCGGCTTCGGACGAGCACGGGGGCGGGTCCTCTCAATTCACTAGGTGACCCCTTGTAGTTGCTCCCCCGACGGTTGCTCCATGCTACAGACCAGTCACGCAGAGGTGAAGACACCATTCGTGGGAGCCGGTAGCCCATACGGCGGGTATCCGTTTCACTACTTGTAGTGAACGCCGGGCGCGTGGCTCGAAACAGGTACTGCCGGGGATCCCTACCGCACTTCCGTGGTCGCGGCGGCAAGTAGTTCGCGGACCGCGATGGCGCTTTCGGCGTCGAGCGCCAACGCGCCAAGGTCGGCGGCGGCACCGCTGTTCAGGGCACGTACGGCCTGCTTGATCGTGGGGATTGCCCGCGGTGCGACGCTGAGTTCACGGACGCCGAGACCCACGAGCAACGCGGCGGCCCGCTCGTCCGCAGCCATTTCCCCGCAGACCGCGATAGGTACCTGCCCGGCGGCGCCTCTGCAGACCGCATCGATCAGGCGCAGTACGCCGGGATCGACCGGGTCACCGAGCTCGGCCACGGCGCCATTGCCGCGTTCGGCGGCGAGCGCATACTGGGTGAGGTCGTTCGTGCCGATGCTGAAGAAATCCACGTGCGGAGCAAAGGCGGATGCGGTGAGCGCCGTCGCCGGCACCTCGACCATGATCCCGACCTGGAGGTCAGCCGGCCAGCCGCGCCCGTTCTGCTTGATCGCATCGTCGAGAATGCGTCGGGCGCAGAGGAATTCGTCCAGAGTGCTGATCATGGGGAACATCACGCGCACCGGTACGTCGTGCGCGACGCGCACCATCGCGAGCAGTTGATCGGTAAGCAGGCGCGGGCGGGTCAGTGACAGCCGGATGCCGCGGACGCCGAGGAACGGGTTGGTCTCCGGGGGCATCGGCAGGTAACTCAGGGGCTTGTCCCCCCCGACGTCGAGCGTGCGCAAGGTGATCCGCCGCCCACCGAGGTGCCCCGCGATAGCGCGGTACACGGCTTCCTGCTCGTCGGCATCGGGGGCCTGTGCGCGACCGAGGAAGAGGAACTCCGTACGGACCAGGCCCGCCAGGTCGGCCCCTCGGTCGGCCGCGGCTTTCGCGTCCTCGGCGGCGCCGATGTTGGCGCCGACGAGCACGGAGACGCCGTCGCTGGTGGCGGCGGGTGCTGCCGCGCGCGCGAGAGCATGGCGCGCGCGCTGGGCCCGTTCGGCGGCGCGGGCACGAAAGGCCCCCAACACATCGGCGGGCGGATCGATGACGAACTCGCCGCGGGTCCCGTCCACCGCCACCAGTGTGCCGTCGGCGATGTCAAGCACGGCTGGCCCCGCCGCGACGATGGCCGGGATGCCCCTGCTCCGCAGCATGATCGCGCTGTGTGCGGTGGGGCTGCCGAAGGCCAGCAGCACGGCGGTGACCCGGGCCGGATCGAACTCGGCAACCTGGGCCGGGGTGAGGTCGGCACAGACGAGGACGCCCGCGGATGCCGCAGTGGCCGATGCCGCAGTGATGCCGCTGACGCTGAGCAGCTCGCGAAGCACCTGATCTCGGACCGCTCGTACATCGACGGCGCGCGCTTGCAGGTACGGGTCGCTGATTGCGGCTATCTCCTCGGCGATCCGGGTGAGGGCCGCGGACCAGGCGGAGGCGGCGGCCTGCCCGCCGTCCAGCAGAGAGCGCACCTCGTCGTGCAGAGCGGGGTCGTCGAGCAGCAGGAGGTGGGCGTCGAAGATGGCCGCGGCGGCGTCCCCCAGCTCGCGGGCCACGCGCGCCCGCACCCGTTGCACGTCATCGTGGACAGTGGAGATGGCTTCCCGGAGACAATGCCACTCCTGTGCCGGGTTATCGGTGCGGGCGTCCGGAACGTTGAGGTGCGTGAGCTGCCCGCACCGCGCGGGGCCGATCCCGACTCCGGGAGACGCGGGCAGTGGTGATCGCCGGGCGAGTTCGCCGTTAGCGGATTCGCCGCTGGTGGATTCGCCGCTGGTGGATTCGCCGATGTCTGGTTCACCGCGCGCTGGACCGGCGACCACATCCTCGCCACCGGGTGTCTCGTCGAAGCCGCGAGCGGCAAGGGCGAGGAGGCGCTCCAGGATCTCCCGCGCCTGGTTTCCGGAGACCCGAATATCGATATCGTGTCCGCGCAGCGCACCGAGCGTGGCTATCTTCGACAGGCTCGACGCGGGCACCCATGCCGAATCTGTGGTGCGGTTGCGCAACTGGACCCGCGCGTCAAGGGTCCGCACCTCATGGACGAGCCGAGCGGCGGGACGGGCATGCAGCCCGTGCGGATTTCCCACGGTGAAGGCACCGACGAGCTCGCAGGCGGTCGGTACCTGCTCCTCCGATGGGTGATCGGCCCCGGTGGCACAGGCCAGAAGTTCGGTCTTGCCGGCCAGCGCTTCCGCCGCCTCGGCCGCCACTTCTTCCGGGGTGGCGCCGCCCGCCGCGGCGACTGCCGCGACGATGAGACCCTCGACCAGCGGCGCAGGGCACAACACAACCCGGCTGCGGGCGTCGTCGTCGAGCAGGTCGAGCGCGAGCTCAGCGGAGAGCACGGCACTGCCGAGATCCATCAGGACAACGACACCCGCCCCGGTGTCGGCGGCGGTCATGGCGTGGGCTACCTGCCTGGCGTCGGTACCGAACGTGGTGTCGTCGAGACCGGCGGCGGTGATGATCTGCACCGGTTGGCCGTGCATCATCTCCTGGGCCAGCGCGACCGCCGCCCGCGCGAGAGCGCGACTGTGGCAGACGACGACGATGCCAACCACCGCGCTCATTCCGGTGCCCCGGCAAATGCCGTGGCGGCCGCCGCGATGAGCAGCGCGGCCGACGTCGCGCCGGGATCCTGGTGACCGATGCTGCGCCGGCCGAGATAGCTCGCGCGGCCCTTGCGGGCGAGCATCGGCACGGTCGCGTCACGCCCGGCTTCGGCAGCGGCAGTCGCCCTGCGCAGGGCCACGCCGAGCCCAGCGCCGCCGGCCAGCGCAACATCCAGCGCCTCGATGGCGGGGGCCAGCGCGTCGAACATCGTTTTGTCCCCCATTGCCACCTTGCCACGTTGGGCCACCTCCTCCAGACCGGCTCGCAACGCCTTAGCGAACGCCAGATCGTCCAGAGAGTGCGCCTGTCCCGCCGCGGCCGCCATGCGCAGAAAAAAGGTGGCGTACAACACACCGCCTGCTCCGCCCACCGCGCTCAGGAGAGTCGCCGCGACAACGTCCCTGAGCAGCACCGCGATGTGAGAGGGCCGATGCTCGTCCATCGCCGCGACTACCGCCGCTAGTCCGCGGTCCATGTTGATGCCGTGGTCAGCGTCACCGATGGCCGAGTCGAGCCGAGTGAGCAGGTCCCTATTCGCTGCGATGGCACGGGCAAATGCACGGATCCACCGGCTCAGCGACTGCACGTCCACCGTCTCGCCCATGTCAGAGCCCCCATCGCAGGGCCGGAGTGCGTACCGGCGCATCCCACAGCTCCAATAAATCATAGTCCGCGCGGAGCACGGTGACCGAGCATCCGG
>JAFAXZ010000361.1 GCA_019240665.1 Pseudonocardiales bacterium
CTGCACCGGGCGGTGCGTGATCTCGCGCTGCGCCACCGCGCGCCAGACCGGGTCACCGATGTGCTCGGCGTGCTCAAAGCCTTCGCGCTGCGCGCCACGCCGCGGGACGCCAAGCTGCGGGATCGCTGGCAGCCGGGCATTGACGCGCCAGTCGTCGCGGGCCGGGCCGACTCCGGGGATATCGAGATTGACCTGGTGGAGCTGTTCACCGACGTCGCCGAGCTGGCCACCGACGTCGGCACCGGGGTGGCGCTGCTGATCGATGAGATGCAGGACGTGGCACCCGATGACGTCTCCGCACTGTGCGCCGCGTGCCACGAGTTGTCGCAGTCCAGGGCGCCGCTGGTCGTGGTCGGTGCCGGGTTGCCGCACCTGCCGGCGGTGCTGAGCGCGTCGAAGTCCTATTCCGAGCGGCTGTTCCGCTACCTGCGGATCGATCGGCTGGACCGCGTCGACTCCGACCGCGCGGTGGTCGCGCCGATCGAGCGAGAGAACGCCGCGATCACCCAGGACGCCCTGGACACGCTGTTCGAGACCTCCGGCGGCTACCCCTACTTCGTGCAGGCCTACGGCAAGGCCGCCTGGGACGCCGCTCCCGCATCGCCGATCGGGATCCTCGACGTCCAGGTGGCCGCGCCCGAGGCGGAGAGCGAACTCGCCGTCGGGTTCTTCGGGTCCCGGTTCGAACGGGCCACCCCGGCCGAGCGGGAGTACCTGCAGTCGATGGCCGAGCTCACCGGCGGCCGGGACGAACCGGTCGGCACCACCCAGGTGGCCGAGGCGCTCGGTCGCCGGGCCTCATCGCTGTCCCCAGCCCGGGACAGCCTGCTCAAGAAGGGACTCGTCTATTCCGGGGAGCGCGGGCAGATCGCGTTCACCGTCCCACATTTCGGACGATTCCTGCTCGGCAGGCTGGTCAGCTGAGGCTCCTGACACCCCCGAATGAGTGAATCGACGGTGGGTCGGCAAGCGCGTGTAACAACGCCGTGGCGCGCTGCGATGACACTGGTAGCCCCGTGATGCTGTTGGACCCCCGACCCGGCAGCCTCACGGGGCCCTTTCTCTGCAGGGGGTCCTAGCTGGAAATCCCGTGTGGTACGGGCCCTTCCGGGCAGCGCCGACGGCAGCACGTAACCTCTTCGCCGTGGCCGAAAGCAAGCTCGAGATCCAGATGCTTCACGACCGTGTGATGGTGCGCCTTGCGGGCGAGGACGGCGAGCGCCGCAGCAGCGGGGGAATCCTTATCCCAGCGACGGCCCAGGTAGCCAAGCGGTTGTGCTGGGGGGAGGTGTACGGCATCGGTAACCACGTCCGCACCGTCCAGGTCGGGGACCGGGTGCTGTTCAACCCGGACGACCAGTTCGAGGTTGAGGTGCACGGGTGCGCATACCTGGTCATGCGGGAACGGGACCTGCAAGCGGTAGCCAGTGAGCGCGCCGAGCACGGAACAGGCCTGTATTTGTGACCCCACCCGACTTTGTGACCCCACCCGACGCCGACCGCACAACCGTGATCCCCCTGATCCCCGCAGCACCAGCACACCGGTTGGTCCACACCTCTGCGGAGCACCGCGGTCGGGCACTGCGTCGCACGAGCTTCGTCGCGGCGACCGTACTCGGACTGTTAGCGCTGGTCTATGGCATCGACGTCGCAATGTCCGCTGGCAAGGTACCCCGTGGCGTCACCGTCGCGGGAGTGCATGTCGGCGGGATGGCGCGGGCCATGGCCGAGCAGCGGCTGCGCAATCAGCTCGGGCCACGGCTGAACCAACCGATCGCACTGCGCGTGGGTGACGTCGATGCCACCCTGGAGCCCAGGCGGGCCGGTCTCACCCCGGATTGGACCGCCACCCTCGCTCAGGCAGGCGAGCAGCCACTCAACCCGTGGGCCCGCCTGGTCTCGCTGTGGCGGACCCGGGAGCTGGGCGTGGTCACCGCTGGTGACCGGGCGACTCTCGCCGTGGCCCTCCAGAAGCTGCGCAGCCAAACCGACCGGGTGGCGGTCGAGGGCACTATCCGCTTCGCCGGCACCCGGCCGATTCCGGTCGACCCCCGACCCGGCCAGCACCTGGACGTCCCCGCCGCCACTGACCTCATCCTCGCGGTCTGGATCCACGGCGGCACGGTGCAGGCCCCCGTCCCGACCCCGGTGACGACACAACCGGTCCGCACCACGGCCGAGGGAATTCGGGCGGCGCTGCGCGACATCGTCGAACCCGCCGTCTCAGCCCCGGTCACGGTCGCCGGTGACAGCCACGACGCCGTGCTCAAGCCGGACGTCATCGCGGCGGCGCTGCGGTTCGCGCCGGACAGCCGAGGTGGCCTGACCACCACCGTCGACAATCCCATGGTGATCGCCGCGCTGACCCCGCAGCTCGCATCGACCCAGCGACCAGGCAAGAACGCCGAGATCCTGATCCAGGGTGGCGCACCGGTGGTGCTGCCCTCGGTCGACGGCCGCGGCATCGACTGGGCCGCCAGCCTGCTGCCGCTGCTCGACGTGCTGCACAAATCCGGAAGCGAACGCACCCTGTCGGCCAGCTACGTCACGCTGCCCCCGAGCCTGAGCACCGAGCAGGCCCACGCGCTCGGGATCACCACCCAGATCAGCACGTTCACCACCGGCGGGTTCGCCACCGACTCCGGGCGGAACATCCGCCGCGTCGCAGAGCAGGTCAACGGGGCGATCGTGCGGCCAGGAGAGACGTTCAGCCTGAACGGGTACACCGGCCCGCGCAACGCCGCCACCGGATACGTGGACGCCGGCATCATCGACCACGGCCGTCCCAGCCGGGGCATCGGCGGCGGCATCTCCCAGTTCGCCACCACGCTCTACAATGCCGCGTACTTCGCGGGCATGACCGACGTCGAGCACAAGGAGCACAGCTACTACATCAGCCGCTACCCCGCGGCCCGCGAGGCCACCGTGTTCGAGGGCGCCATCGACGTCAAGTTCCGCGACGACTCATCCACCGGCATCCTCATCCAGACGGCGTGGACCCCCTCCTCGATCACCGTGACGCTCTGGGGCACCAAACACGTCGACGTCGAGTCGATCACCGGGCCGCGCACCGACTTCACCGACCCGAAAACCGAAACAATCCACACCCAACCCTGCACCCCCACCCAAGGCTCCCCCGGCTTCACCGTCACCGATACCCGCGTGATCCGAGACGCCAAAACCCACACCGAACTGACCCGCCACACCCGCAAAGTCACCTACGACCCGGTCCCCCACGTCATCTGCGCCCCCTAACTTCCTCACTCCCGGCGGTCTGGACATGGGTCTGACCATGGTCAGACTGGCAGCATGACCGTCAAGGTTGGCATCTCCCTGCCAGATGCGACTCACGCCCGGGCACTGCGGCATGCGCGCAGCGCCGGAACCACCCTGTCAGGATTAGTTGATGCGGCACTGAAGGCCGAACTGACGCGCCGGGTGTCGCTGAGATCGAGACCGATGGCCGTCCTGCGAGGCCACCACTAGACGATCAGAAAGCGTCCTCGGGGAGGTCCATGAGGGTGTTGTCCGTTGACTCGACGATGGCCCGGCGGGCAGTGAGCTCAGGGAGGATGTTGCGCGCGAAGAACTGGGCCGCCGCGACCTTGCCCTGGTAGAACAGCTGGTCCTTCGGGGAGACCTCGCCGTCCACAGCGGTCAGGGCCACCTCGGCCTGGCGCAACAGCAGCCAGCCGATCAGCACATCACCGGTGCTCATCAGCAAGCGCACGGTCTGCTGGCCGACCTTGTAAGTGTTGCGCGGATCCCGCCGCGCCGACATCACAAAGTCGAGCATCGCGTCGAGCATCGCCTGCAGGTCACCCAGCGCGGTGGCCAGCAACGCCCGTTCCTCCTTGAGAAGGCCGTGACCGCTGCCGACGTCCAGGAACGCCTGGATCTCGTTGTTCAGGTGCCCGATCGCTTGACCTCCGTCCCGGACGATCTTGCGGAAGAAGAAGTCCTGGGACTGGATGGCCGTCGTGCCCTCGTAGAGACTGTCGATCTTGGCGTCTCGAATGTACTGCTCAATGGGGTAGTCCTGCAGGAAACCCGACCCGCCCAAAGTCTGCAACGACAAGGTGAGCATCTCATAAGCGCGCTCGGAGCCGACACCCTTGACAATGGGCAGCAGGAGATCGTTGACCCGCGCGGCCAGCTCGGCGTCCTCACCACCGATCTCGACCGTGTCCTGGTAGCTCGCGGTGTAGAGGTACAGCGCCCGCAGGCCCTCGGCGTAGGCCTTCTGCAGCATCAGCATCCGGCGCACGTCGGGATGGTGGGTAATCGTCACCCGCGGCGCGGTCTTGTCGCGCATCTGCGTGATGTCGGCGCCCTGTACCCGCTGCTTGGCGTACTCCAGCGCGTTGAGATAGCCGCTGGACAGCGTCGCGATCGCCTTGGTGCCGACCATCATCCGGGCGTAGGAGATCAGCTGGAACATCTGGACGATGCCGTTGTGCACGTCACCGAGCAGCCAGCCGACCGCAGGCGTCCCGTGTGCACCGAAGGTGAGCTCACAGGTGGTGGAGACCTTGATGCCCATTTTGTGCTCGATGCCGGTCACGAACACGCCATTGCGGGCACCGAGCTCACCGGTGTCGGTGTCGAAGTGATATTTCGGAACCAGGAACAGCGACAAGCCCTTGGTTCCCGGGACCGCGGTGATGCCGGGACCTTCGGGCCTTGCCAGGACCAGGTGCATGATGTTGTCGGTCAGGTCATGCTCGGCCGAGGTGATGAAGCGCTTCACACCCTCGATGTGCCACGAGCCATCGGGCTGCGCAATCGCTTTGGTCCGCCCGGCACCCACATCCGACCCCGCGTCGGGCTCGGTCAGCACCATGGTCGAGCCCCAGCCCTTGTCGATCATGAATCGGGCCCAGCGCTGCTGCTCGGCGGTGCCGTTGTGGTGCACCACGTAAGCCATGCTGGGACCGCTCATGTACATGAACACGGCCGGGTTGGCGCCCAGCATCAGCTCCGACGCGGCCCACCGCAGAGTGACCGGCGCACCGTAGCCGCCCAGCTCGGCAGGCAGGTCCAGCCGGTACCACTCACCGTCCCACACCGTCCGGTACGACTTCTTGAATGCCGCGGGGAGCTCGACCGTATGCGTCTCAGGGTCGAAGGTCGGCGGGGTGCGGTCGGACTCGGCGAAGGACTCCGACAGCGGCCCGCGAGCCAGCCGGTCAAGCTCGCCGAGCAGGTAGCTTGCGGTGTCGCGGTCCATCTCGGCGTACGGACCGACACCCATCCGCTCCTGCACCCGCAGCACCTCGAAGAGAGTGAACTCCAAGTCGCGGAGATTGCTCTTGTAGTGACCCATGTCCTCGCTCCCACGCAGTCGTGGCACCGGACCTACTCGCCGGTAACAACAGCTTAACCCCGGTAAGCCCTGCGTGCCGGTGTGAGCGCGCACACCCGCTCATGTGACGGGAGCTAGGTCGAATAGATCCCTCCCCGCGGGGAACACCTCGGTTGTGATGCTCGACACGAGACTCGACACGAGAGGAAGAGCCGTGATGACACTGCCAGTGCGACGGAACCGCTACCCCGCTCGCCGCTGGGACCCCTTTGCCGGGTTTCCCGGGTTTGACGACCTGTTCGACCAGATGAACCGGATATTGACCAGCGCATTTCCCGATGTGGCCAGGATCAGCGTCAACTCCTGGTCGCCACCGGTGGACATTCAGGAGACCGACGACGACTACGTGGTCGAGGCGGACCTACCCGGCGTGCGCCCAGACGACGTCACGATCGATCTGCAGGGCAGGGAGGTGCGCATCGGCGGGGAGTACGGCGCGGCGGAGCAGGGTGAGAGCGAGCAGCAGCGGACCCGCCGGAGCGGTCGCTTCGACTACCGGCTGACGCTGCCCGGCGAGGTGAGCAGCGAGTCCTGCACAGCCGACCTCGAGCACGGGGTACTGCGGTTGCGGTTGCCGAAGGTGTCGCCCAGCACCCGCAAACGCATCCCCGTGCAAGCCGGCCGAACAGCTCAGCTCGACCCCGGGCAGTCACCAGAGACCAACAGCTGATCGGCCGGTCCCCAGCAGAGCCGGTGCCCACCAGCATCTGGCTCCCCTGATCCTCACCTGGCCGTTTGTGGCGGCACTGGGCGGGTACCTCCTGCTGACGTGACAGACGCCACAGGCAGGAGAGTGGACCATGGCGAACGAGGCCAGTAACGCCGATGACAAGCAGCGGCAGTTGGACGGGATGCGGGTGAACCCGGCGGGGACCACGCTGACCACGCAGCAGGGCGTACGGATCGACCACACCGACGACTCGCTGACCGTCGGGGAGCGGGGCCCGACGCTGCTCGAGGACTTCCAGGCCCGGGAGAAGCTCACCCATTTCGACCACGAGCGGATCCCGGAACGAGTGGTGCACGCGCGGGGCTCGGGGGCTTACGGCACGTTCACGCCCTACGACAACTGGTTGGCCGAGTACACCGTGGCGGAGTTCCTCTCGAACCCCGCGCTGACCACACCGGTGTTCGTGCGGTTCTCCACGGTCGCCGGCTCGCGGGGCAGCGCCGACACCGTGCGCGATGTGCGCGGCTTCGCGACGAAGTTCTACACCGGGGCCGGCAACTATGATCTGGTCGGCAACAACATTCCGGTGTTCTTCATTCACGACGGCATCAAGTTCCCCGACTTTGTGCACGCTGTGAAGCCCGAGCCGCACAACGAGATCCCGCAGGCGGCCTCGGCGCACGACACCCTGTGGGACTTTGTCTCGCTGCAACCGGAGACCATGCACATGATGATGTGGCTGATGTCCGACCGGGCGCTGCCCCGCAGCTTCCGGATGATGCAGGGCTTCGGAGTCCACACGTTCCGGCTGGTCAACGCGGCCGGGCAGGGCACCTTCGTCAAGTTCCACTGGAAGCCGGTCCTCGGGGTGCACTCCCTGGAGTGGGACGAGGCCCAGAAGATCGCCGGCAAGGATCCCGACTTCAACCGCCGTGACCTCTGGGAGGCCATCGAGACCGGCGAGTTCCCGGAGTACGAGCTCGGGGTGCAGCTGGTGGCGGAGGCTGACGAGCACGGCTTCGATGTCGACCTGCTGGATGCCACGAAGATCATTCCAGAGGAGCAGGTCCCGATCCGGCCGGTCGGCAAGATGATCCTCAACCGTAACCCGGACAACTTCTTCGCCGAGACCGAGCAGGTGGCGTTCCACACCGCCAACATCGTCCCCGGCATCGACTTCACCAATGACCCGCTGCTCCAGATGCGCAACTTCTCCTACCTGGACACCCAGCTAATCCGGCTTGGGGGTCCGAACTTCGCGCAGATCCCGGTGAATCGGCCGATCGCCGAGGTGAGCACCAATCAGCGCGACGGCTACCACCAGTCCCGGGTGCACCAGGGAAGGACGGCCTATTTCAAGAACAGCCTCAGCGGCGGCTGCCCGGCAATCGCCGACGAAGGGGTGTTCCGGCACTACCAGGAGAAGGTCGAGGGCCACAAGATCCGCAAGCGGGCGGCCAGCTTCCAGGACTACTACAGTCAGGCGACGCTGTTCTGGAATTCGATGTCGGATTGGGAACGCGAGCACATCGTGGCGGCATTCCGCTTCGAGCTAGGCAAGGTCGACCACATGCATATCCGCGAGGCCGTGGTTGAACAGCTCAACCGGGTCGACCACCGGCTGGCAACCCAGGTTGCCGAAGGTGTCGGCGTCAAGCCGCCGACCGAGGAGGTCCAGCCGAACCACGGGCGCAGCTCACCGGCATTGAGCCAGGCCAACACCGCCACGGACACCATTCGTTCCCGGAAGGTGGCTGTGCTGGTCGCAGACGGCGTCGAGGCCGGTCCGGTCACCGCGCTCGTCGAGGCGCTGCGCGGGCGGGGTGCGGTCCCGGAGCTGCTGGCCCCGACCAACGGCGCGGTCCGCACCGCAGCGGGAGAGGAGCTGGCGGTCGACCGGGCGATGACCACTATGGCTTCAGTGCTCTATGACGCGGTCGTCGTGCCCGGGGGCGACGCCGCCGTCACCACATTGAGCGCTGACGGCTATGCGATGCACTTCATCGCTGAGGCCATCAAGCACGCCAAACCAGTCGCCGCGGTGGGCACCGGCGCCACGTTAGTGGGACGGGCCACCGCCAACGTCATGACGCTGGCCGCCGAGGACGGCATCGCCAACGAGCACGGGGTACTGGTCGCCCCGGCGGCCACCACCGAACTGCCCGACGGATTCGTCGAATCGTTCTGCGACCTGCTCGCCGCGCACCGGATCTGGACCCGCCCCACCGCCGCTATCCCCGCTTAGCGCCGCAACGGCCAGTGCGAGTCTGCTGTGATGGGGGCCACCCAGTTACCCTGTACTTCCCGTGGCTCCCCATCCGAGCGCGTACCGGCCGCTGCTGGCGCAGCGCGCGCGCCGTCCCGCAGTGGTTGTCATCGTGCTGGCGATCAGCGTGATCGCCGTGCTCGGGATGCGCTATGCCGATCAGGACATGCCAGGGCACCTGGACCGCAGCCTGGATGCGCTGATCAGAAACCACCTACGTCCGGATCAGCCCATCACCCGGGCTCTGGTCAGCCTCGGGAATCCCGCGCAAGCCGCCATTCTCGTCGCCACCGTGGCCGGCGCGGCTGCCGCTGCCCGGCGATGGTCGGGCGTGCTCCTCACCATCGGCGGCACCGTTACCGCGATCACGATTACTGAGCTGATCCTCAAGCCGGTCATCGGGCGGCTGCGCTACGGGCACCTGTCCTTCCCCAGCGGCCACACCACGGCCGTCGCCGCGGTCGCCTTCGCGACCGCGATCCTCATCAGTGGAGCGCGGTGGCCACGCAGTGTCGCCGTGCGCCTGGTCGCTGGTCTTGTCCCGGTGACGTTAGCGGTCAGCGTCGCCATTTCCCTCGTTGCCCAGCACATTCATTACACCACCGATACCGTCGCCGGCTCCTGCGTAGCCCTCGCTACCGTGCTCGCGGTAGCACTGTGTCTTGATTACCTTGGGGCCTTGATGACGTTGGAGTCTTGATGACGTGGGGGCCTCGATGACATGTGGCCTTGATTGACGTTGGGCCTCAATTACTGTGCTGGGAGTGAATCCCTGAGCGGGAACTGAGCTTCCGCCTCGATTCGTCGGGCCCGGGGCTGGAGTCCGGCTGGCCGCCAGGAGCTGAAAACTGTGCGGAGCTGCTCGACCGGCGGCCAGCCGGGGTCTTGACGGCGCCGGCACTGCGGCCGGGGTGCAGCATCCGCCACACCCACCCGGGCCGGCGATGACGGGAGCGACGAGCCGGGCCGGTGGTCGATCGTGCCGCAACCCATACTGCGGTGCACCGCGCGCACGGCCGGCCGACCGGCGCGGCCATCGCCGCGGCCACGACGACATGTCCGCACTCCGCCAGGTACTTCCCCGTGCGCCGGCCGGCGGCCGCGTTCTCGTCGGTCACGTCGTGCGCCTTGCCATCGGCACTGCACGTGATCGGGGTGGTGTACCGCCGCCGCGCACCTGGCGGCGGTGGTGCTGGCGAGCCGGGCATCACGGATCCCTTGCGGTGTAGGGACGATGGCGGCCCCGGCCGGGTGAGGGGGCGGATGGGTGAGGCACGGCCGGGACCGCCATCAGTCTGTGGTGCTGGTGGAGCGCCGGGGCGCACAGTCTCAGGCGCCCCACCAGGGGCTAAAGTCGATGTGGGAACCGACACTGCCCGCTACGAATAATGCCACGCATTATGCGTGGCATTAAGTCCACTGATCGGGTGATCGCGCGCGCCGCCCGAGATGGGGGCCCGCTGGCGGTGCCCGTCCCCGTTCGACCTCACGGGAGGCTGTCATGCGTGCGACGGTGCGGAGCCGGCGGCTGGGGGCCCGGCTGGGCCATTACCGCGCTGCGCGTGGCCTGTCCGGCGCGCAGCTGGCCGCCGAGCTGAGCATCGGGCAGCCGCAGTGGTCCCGGATGGAGACAGGTAAGGCAAAGATCACCCCCGCCGCGCTGCACCACCTGGTGCAGGTGCTCGGCATCCCCGAGACCGACGCCCGCAAGCTCGATGAGTTGCGCCGACGCTCAGCCGAGCCAGGCTGGTGGCAGGACTACGGCGACATCCTCAGCGAGCCGGTGGAAATGCTCATCGAGCTGGAAGTCGAAGCCTCCTGGATCCGCAGCTACGAAGGCCACGTGATCCCCGGCCTGCTGCAGATCCGCGACTACGCCGAGCGAATCATCACCGCGTCCTCGCCGCATATGCGCGTAGCCGACATC
>JAFAXZ010000013.1 GCA_019240665.1 Pseudonocardiales bacterium
GAGCTGGCCCAGAACATCAAGTCGGCCAAGCGGATGGTCGAGCGGCAGCGTCCGCAGGTGTGGGACGTCCTCGAGGAAGTCATCACCGAGCACCCGGTGCTGTTGAACCGGGCGCCGACCCTGCACCGGCTGGGTATCCAAGCTTTCGAGCCGCAGCTGGTCGAGGGTAAGGCAATCCAGCTGCACCCGCTGGTCTGCGAGGCGTTCAACGCGGACTTCGACGGTGATCAGATGGCGGTGCACTTGCCGCTGTCCGCCGAGGCGCAGGCTGAGGCGCGGATTCTGATGCTGTCCAGCAATAACATCCTGTCCCCGGCGTCCGGCCGTCCGCTAGCCATGCCTCGGTTGGACATGGTCACCGGGCTGTACCACCTCACCAAGCTCGACGAGGGCGGCACGGGTGAGGGCCGCTCGTTCTCCTCGCCTGCCGAGGCGTTGATGGCGCTGGACCGCGGCACGATCGGGTTGCAGGCCAAAATTCGGGTCCGGCTGCGCAACGTGGTCCCGCCGGTCAGCGAGCAGGCCCAGCTGCGGGAGACCCAGGGCTGGGAACCGGGAGCGCCGTGGATCGCGGACACCACCGTGGGGCGAGTGCTGTTCAACGACCTGTTGCCCGAGGATTACCCGTACGTCAACGACGTGCTGCCCAAGAAGCGCCAGGCTGCGATCGTCAATGACCTCGCCGAGCGGTACCCGATGGTCGCCGTCGCCCAGACGCTGGACAAGCTCAAGGACGCTGGCTTCCACTGGGCCACCCGCTCCGGCGTGACGCTGTCCAGCTCCGATGTGGTGGTGCCAGCCGCCAAGCAGGAGATCCTCGACCAGTACGAGACCAGGGCCGACCAGGTGGAGAAGCGCTACCAGCGTGGCGTGCTCTCCCACGACGAGCGCAACGGCGAGCTGGTGAAGATCTGGTCGCAGGCCACCGACGAGGTAGCCAAGGCGATGGAGGCCAACTTCCCGGAGGACAACCCGGTCTTCACGATCGTGTCTTCCGGGGCGGCCGGGAACATGACGCAGGTCCGGTCCCTGGCTGGGATGCGCGGCCTGGTCTCCAACCCCAAGGGCGAGTACATCCCGCGACCGATCAAGCACAACTTCCGCGAGGGCCTGAGCGTGCTGGAGTACTTCATCGCCACGCACGGTGCCCGCAAGGGATTGGCCGACACCGCATTGCGGACTGCCGACTCCGGATACCTGACCCGGCGCCTGGTGGACGTCTCGCAGGACGTCATCGTGCGGGAGCGCGACTGCGGCACCGAGCGCGGGATCCAGATGCCGGTCGCCGAGGCCGGGCCGGACGGTCGGGCGATCCGGCACCGCTACGTGCAGACCAGTGTGTACGCCCGCTGCACCGCAGAGGACGTGCTGGATGATTCCGGCTCGGTGATCATGTCTCGGGGGGCGGATCTGGGTGACCCCGCGATCGACAGGCTGGTGGCCGCTGGCGTCGTGCGGGTCAAGGTGCGCTCGGTGCTGACCTGCGAGTCCGCCAGCGGGGTGTGTGCGGTGTGTTACGGCCGCTCCATGGCCACCGGCAAGCTCGTTGACGTGGGCGAGGCGGTCGGCATTGTGGCCGCGCAGTCCATTGGCGAGCCCGGCACGCAGCTGACCATGCGCACCTTCCACCAAGGTGGGATCGCTGGTGAAGACATCACCACCGGTCTGCCCCGGGTGACGGAGTTGTTCGAGGCCCGGGTGCCCAAGGGCATGGCGCCGATCGCGGATGCCGACGGTCGGGTGCGCATCGAAGACGGCGAGAAGTTCTGGAAGATCACCATCGTTCCGGACGATGGCAGCGAAGAGATCGTCTACGAGAAGTTGTCCAAGCGGCAGCGACTTGCGGTGATCACCGTCGATGGCACTGAGCGGCCGCTGGTCGACGAGGACCACGTCATCGTCGGGCAGAAGCTGCTCGAAGGCGTGGTGGACCCGCACGAGGTGCTCCGCGTGATGGGGCCGCGGGAGGTGCAGTTACACCTGGTCCGCGAGGTCCAGCAGGTGTACCGATCGCAGGCAGTCCAGATCCACGACAAGCACATCGAGGTCATCGTTCGGCAGATGTTGCGCCGGGTGACGATCATCGACTCGGGGGCTACCGAGTTTCTGCCTGGTGCCCTGGCCGAGCGCGGCGAGTTCGAGTCGGAGAACCGCCGGGTAGTCTCGGAGGGTAGCGAGCCTGCCTCGGGCCGTCCGGTCCTGATGGGAATCACCAAGGCGTCGCTGGCGACCGAGTCGTGGCTGTCCGCGGCGTCGTTCCAGGAGACGACCAAGATCCTCACCGACGCGGCGATCCAGGGCAAGAGCGACAAGCTGCTCGGGCTCAAGGAGAATGTGATCATCGGCAAGTTGATCCCGGCTGGCACCGGGATCAACCGGTACCGCAACATCGAGGTGCAGCCGACCGAGGAGGCCCGGGCCGCGGCCTACGCGATCCCGTCCTACGACGAGGGCTACTACTCCCCAGAGGTGTTCGGTACCGGAACTGGCGCAGCTGTCCCGCTGGATGACTACGACTTCGGTCGCGACTACCGCTGACTAGTGGGTTATCCGCTTCAGCGGGCGGGGCGGGGTTATCAGAGCTCCGGTAATCCCGCTCCGCCCGCTGAATGCGGACCAGCGGGTATGACGCCCCAATCGGCGAGTACTGCGGCGGTGTCGGCGCCGGGCTTCGGCGGCGGTGTCGGCCGGTCGGGACGGGTGCGCGAGAAGCGTGGTGCGGGGGCGGCCTGGGGCACTCCGCTGAGAGTGATGACGGTGCCGCGAGCCGCGATATGCGGGTGCGTGGGCACCTCAGCGAACGACAATACCGGTACCACGCAGGCGTCGGTTCCTTCGAACACAGCCATCCACTCATCGCGGCTGCGACTGGCGAACGCGTTGGTGAACCGCTGGCGCAACACGGGCCACCCCCCCGGGTCCAGCTGCCTGGGCAGGTCCGCCTCGATGAGGCCGAGGCCCTTCAGCAGCGCCGCATAGAACTGCGGTTCCAGCGCCCCAACGGCGACGTAGCGACCGTCGGAGCAGGCATAGGTGTCGTAGAACGGAGCCCCCGAGTCGAGCAGGTTGCTGCCCCGCGCCTCGCCCCACAACCCGCAGGCGCGCAACGACCAGAACATCTGGGCCAACACGCTGACCCCGTCCACCATGGCGGCGTCGATGACCTGACCAGCCCCGGAACGCTCCCGTTCCCACAGTGCGGCCAGCACCCCGGCCACCAGGAACATCGAGCCACCGCCGAAGTCGCCGACCAGGTTCAGCGGCGGCACCGGCTTGCCCCCCGTGTTTCCGACGGCGTGCAGCACGCCAGACAGTGCGATGTAGTTGATGTCGTGCCCGGCACGGTCGGCTAGCGGGCCGTCCTGCCCCCATCCCGTCATCCGCGCGTACACCAGGGCCGGGTTGCGGGCGTGGCAGTCGGCCGGCCCGACACCCAGCCGCTCGGTGACTCCGGGACGCAAGCTCTCGATCAGCACGTCGGCCCGCTCCACCAGCCGCAGCATGGTTTCCCGACCGGAGGCGTCCTTCAGGTCACACATCACTGAGCGCCGGCCGCGAAGCATCTGGTCCTCAGCGCGTGGGGCGAGCTGCAGGCCACCGGAGGGCCGTTCGACCCGAACCACGTCGGCCCCCAGATCCGCCAGCAGCATCGCCGCATGGGGGCCTGGACCGATCCCGGCCAACTCAAGCACCCGTAGCCCGACCAGTGGACCTGCCATCGGCGCACCTCCTTAGTTCTGACCCCGTTTTGACCCTGGGTGAAGAGCCCAGGTACCCTGGATACCAGTCCCGACTCCGGTCGGGCTGCTCTGTATGCCTGTTGGCGATGCACCACCGGCGGTGTGGGTTCTGCGGAACTCCCACCTCCGGATCTAGCGCCGGTGTCGCCCAGCTCCCGTCGGGTTTTGTCCCATCGTGGCTGGGCTAACAGCGACACGCCCGACCGCGGGATACGGAGTGACCGGCCATGCAGCACATCGGTGGCCGGGCAGCACGACATGACACAGCACCACATGACACAGCACCACATGACGACAGAGCACGCGCTTCAAGACAAGAAAGCTGGTTCATGCCTACCATCCAGCAGCTGGTCCGTAAGGGCCGCGAGGACAAGCTCCCGAAGACCAAGACTGCAGCGCTGAAGGGAAGCCC
>JAFAXZ010000205.1 GCA_019240665.1 Pseudonocardiales bacterium
CACCACCTGCCCGTCGGTGAACTCCGCACAGCGGGCCCGGACCTCACCCAGCGCCGTGGGCAGCTTGTCGAACAGCGCCTGCGGTCCGGCCATAAAATCCCGGATCGCCATCTCCTGCAGCGCCAGCGTGGAATACTCCATCGCCAATGCATGCTTCAGGGCGTGTTTGAGGCTGTCAGCGAGCAGCGCCGTGGGCCGGGCCTCGGTGCCGTGCAGCGCCGCGCCGACCAACCGGTTGCGCAGGTGGAAGTAGGCCTGCCAGTCGGTGGCATCGTCCTTGTCAGCGAAGGACATGTGCCAGATCGCCACGCCGGGGACAGTCGCGGTGGGGTAGCCCGCCTCGCGGGCGCGCAGCCCGTACTCGACGTCGTCCCACTTGATGAACAGCGGCAGCGGCAGCCCGATGTCCGCCGCGACGGTGCGCGGGATCAGGCACATCCACCAGGCGTTGTAGTCGACGTCGGTGCGCCGGTGCAGCCATGCGGTCTGGCGCAGCGGGTGCTGGGCGAAGTCGTGGTCGTACTCGGTGCCCGGCGCCTTGTCCCACCGCATCCGTTGCCGGTCGACGATCTCGCCCCAGGCGTGCAGCCGGGAGCGGGCCTGGGCCTGCAGCATCTGCCCGCCAACCAGCATCGGGTGGCGCGCGAAGCGGGAGAACGCCACGGCACGCAGAATCGAGTCGGGTTCCAGGACGATGTCGTCGTCCATGTAGAGGATCTGCTCGCAGTCGCCTGTCTCCAGCGCTTCGTACATGACGCGCGCATACCCGCCGGAGCCGCCGATGTTGGGCTGGTCGATGATCCGCAGGCGATCGCCCAGCGCGGCCTGCGCCTGGGCGAAACCGTCCTGCTCGCGGACCTTGTTGACGCCCTGGTCGGGAATCACCACCGCGGTCACGATCGAGCGGACCAGTTCGTCTTCCCCGATCGCGCGCAGGGTGGCCACACAGTCGGTGGGGCGGTTGAACGTCGGCATCCCAATGGTCACCGCGGCGCGCCCGGGCGCGGTGACCGGCGCGTGCCAGCCACCGGAGTGCACGATCAGCTCCGAGTCCTCGGTGCTGAGGTCGAACCAGTACCACCCACCGTCCTCGAACGGTGTCAGGTCCAGCTCAATATCAAGCTGGCAGCGCTCGGCGGTACCGGCTATCGGGCGTTCGATGAGCTCGCCGTGCACGTGGATCTGGGTAGCGTCCGCCTTGGAGCGGTAGACGTCGACCCGACCAGCGCCCTCGACATCCAGGCGCAGATGCAGGGTGCGCAGCGCGGTCCAACGCCGCCAATAACTGGCCGGGAAGGCATTGAAATACGCCGCGAAGGACACCTCGGTCTGCTCGGGCACCTGCACGCTGGTCCGGGACAGCGCGCGCACCCGCCGGGCGTTGGGGTTGGCGAGAGTGACCTCGATATCGACGTCACGGAGGTTGGGTGCCGCGCCGCCGACCGGAGGCCACACCCGCCGGGCGATGGCCGGCTGTTCGTCGACGTAGAGCGCACGCACGGCGACCGGATCGGCCCGGCGGGGCAGGATCAGGCGCTGCAGCAGCGTCGAGGACGGCTCGGCAGGCGCGCTCACGCCCGATCTGCCCGGACCACAGACAGTGCTGCTCGACATGAACCCCTCATGTTCTCCGCCGGCGGCGGGTTAGGCGTCAGCGACGCCAGAGGGTAGCCCTCGCCAGCGATCAAGGTACTGGCCGGCCACCCTGCTCATCCCCTCGGCCGGTGGTGCTCGCCGTCCGGGGCGTCGAGACCATATCCCGTGACGTCGGGAGCGCCGCTGACGGGGTTCCCCACAGCGAAGCACGCGCAAGGGGCAACCGCGCGGGTGGGTATCTCCTCTGGCACCATGCCGCGATGGCCGTGGCTGAGGGTCTGGTGTCGGTTCGGAGGATCCCTGGGATCTCCCGCGGGGTGAGGCCGGCGGCTGTCTGTGGCGTTGCCGGTGCCGTGGCCGGGGGCCTGCTGTTCCTGGTCGCTCATCGCGGCTTCAGTGACGACGCTTACATCACGCTGGACTACGCGCGGAACCTTGCGTTCCACGGGCATTGGGGGGTTGTTCCCTCGCTGACGGCGAACACCGCTACGTCGCCGCTGAATGTGGGTCTGCTGGCGGCGATCACAGCGGTGGTGCGTGAACCGGTGCTGGCGGTGGGTCTGCTGTTGATGGCCACGACGGCCGCGTCCGCGGTGTGGCTGCTGCGCATCGCGGAGATTACCGGGCTGTCCCGGCGGCTGCTGCCGACGCTCGGGGTCGGACTGCTGCTGTCCAGTCCGCTGCTTGCGTCCACGGTTGGCCTGGAAACCTACCTTTGTGCCGCGTTGTTTATTGGCCTGGTGCGCTATGCGCTAGCGGGTCGGTGGCTTGCCACGGGAATTGTTGGTGGGCTGCTGATCCTGGGCCGGCCCGACCTCGCCGTGGTCGATGTCGTCGTCGTGCTCACCGGAGCCGCGGCCCGGCGCCGAGCGCTGCGCAGCGGCCTGGTCGCGGTGGTGGTCGCAGCGCCCTGGTATCTCCTCAGCTGGTCAGTGTTGGGCTCTGTGTTGCCCGACACGTTTTTCCTGAAAACCCACGACGTCCACGGGTGGGTGGGCTTCCACTTCGCCAGCGGACCACTGTGGTATCTCAGGGTTCTTCCGCTGGCGAGCGCCCTGACTCTGCTGGCCGCGGGATGTGGCCTCGTGTCGATGGTCAGCTGGGCAGTGCTTGCCGTTCGGCACCGAGGCGTGGTATCGACCGATGCGGGGCAGGCCGCTGTCGCGTTCGGGCTCGGCGGAATTGGCCATGCGGTGGTTTTCGCCTCGTTGGGCACTCCGCCGTCCCACTGGTATTACGGACCCGTCCTCACGGGTCTTAGCCTGTGCTCGGTGCTGACAGCGCTGATCGTGGTTCGCACTGACCGGGCGATCAGCCCTCGGGGTGTGGTCGCGCTCGGGTCGGTGTCCCTGGTGATACTGGCCGCAGCGGGTTACGATATAGCGCGTGGCGTGCCGTGGGAATCGGCACCGATTTACACCAACTGGGCCACTCGCGCTGAGTATCAACGCATCGCCGAGGACATTTCAAGGATGACTCCCGGTGCAACGGTGGTGAGTCCCAGCGAGGTCGGCACGTTGGCCTATTTCTGCAACTGTGAGTTAGTCGACTTCATATCCGACCCAGGACGCACTGAGCAGGACATCGCCCACCACATGCAACAGTCCGGACCCTTGATGCGCCAGCTACTCAAGCTGAACTACATTCATCACGTCCCGGCGTCGCCGAAGCCAGCGGAGTTCGCCTTTGTGTGGGAGAAGACGTGCGTGAACGCGATCGGCGAGTGGCGAACCCCCCACTGGTCTAATAACCTCTGCCTCAAGAACGTAGCGTCGTGAAACTCTTGGCCGGGAGCACAGTGGCGGTGAGCTGGAGGCTACTCACACCTGGGTATCACACCTGGGTGAACGCGTGCTCCCAGGACTCGACAGAGGTGAGTTCTGGCACCGCCGCACGGTAGCGCTCCGCGGTGACGTGCCACTCGTTGACCAGACGTCGGTAGAGCGCGATCGTGCGGGCCAGCAAGGCTCGGAACTGCTGCGGATCCCGTTTGCGGAAGGCGACACCACTGCCATCTGCGTTGGAGACCGTGGCCGAATCCATCATGCCGAGCAGGAACCACCGAGCGTGACGAGCCGGTACGTTAATCTGAGGGCGCTCACGGGTCTGCGGTTGCGGTGAACGCAGGTGACGGGAGACCGTGCACAGCGCACGCTTGGCGATGGCGATGGGGTGCACCGGCGGGTCGAGCAGGGCCTCGATGCGCACCGGATCGAACAACGGCATGGGGAGTTGCTGAGCGGAGGAAAAAATCCGGGCGTCGTCGTACCCCTCGCGCAGTTTTCGGACGGCGGGCAGCGCGTCGCGCAGCGAAGCGAACAAGAGCTCCGGTCCGTCAAGGAAGTCTTCGATTGATTTGTGATGCAGCGCCACGGTCGAGTATTCCATCGCCATCAGATGCTTGAAAGCGTTACGAAGACCATCTTGCACAATCACCCGGCGGACGTCATAGGGGCTGTGCAACGCCAGGGTGATCAGCCGGTTCCGCAGGTGGAAATAGGCTGTCCAGTCGGTCGCGTCGTCCTTGTCTGTCCAGGGCATATGCCAGATCGCCGAGCCGGGCAGGGTGACGGTCGGAAAACCGCATTCGCCGGCCCGCAATGCGTATTCCGCATCGTCCCATTTGATGAACAACGGCAACGGTAGGCCGGTGCGTTCGAGCACCTCGCGGGGGAACAGGCACATCCACCAGCCATTGTAGGTGGAGTGGATGCGAGCGTGCAGCAATCTCTGCTCGCGCAACGACAGCTTGGCGAAATCGTGCTGGTAGACCGACCCGGGTGCCGGACGCCAGAAACTCGTCCGCAGATCCACGATCTCCCCCATGGCGTGCAGCTGGCTGCGAACCTGGAGATTCAGCATCTGTGCGCCGACGATGACCGGCGATGACGACGCGCTGGCGAAGGCGTGTGCGCGCAGCACGCTGTCCGGCTCCAGCCGGACGTCATCGTCCATCAGCATCACGTGCTCAACGCCGTTCGTGCGCAGTGCCTCCAGCATGCCCCGGGAGAATCCGCCTGAGCCGCCGAGGTTCTCCTGGTTGATCATCACCAGCCGGTCCCCGAGACGGGCGGCGACGTCGGCGAACCGCTGGTGATCGCGCACCGTGACGCTGCCCTGATCGACCACGAAGACCTTCGCGACGACGTCGAGCACCGCCTGGTCCTCGGCCAGTGCGGCCAGTGCGGTGACGCAGTCCGCCGGGCGATTGAAGGTCGTGATCGCCACCGCCAGTGTGCGGACCGGCAGCGGCTCATCGACGATCCATGCGGCCTCGGTGATGGTCAGCGACTTCCGTTCGGTGGCGACGTCGAACCACACCCATCCACCGTCCTCGAACGGCGCGAGCGACTCCCGGAATTCCAGCTGCACCGGGTCGCCCCCGGTGTCGAGTTGCTTACCCTCCAGGTGCACGACGTCGCCGGTGGACTTGGAGCGGTAGAGGTCTACCCGCCCGGAGCCCCGCACGGTAAGCCGCAGCGCCACCTCCTCCACCCGGGTCCAGCGCTTCCAGTAACTGGCCGGGAAAGCGTTGAAGTAGGTGGCGAAGGAGAGCTGACAGGTGGGGGGCAGGGTCACCGTCGACCGGGACACGACTTCGGCGGTGCGCCCGTGCATGGTCTCTGGTTCGTCTAGGTACAGCGGACGCACCTCGGGGGGGTCGTCCGCCCGGGGCATGATCACGCGGTGCAGGACACGTCGCGGCACGACCACGCCGGCGGTCGGGCCGATCTGCAGCGAACTGACGTCCGACAGCTTGCTGTCCGCTGCATTACTGCGCGCCGCTTCTCTGCGGGCAGCCCGCTCGATTGCCGTTGGGGCTTCGGCCTTGTCAAGGGCCTGACCGTTGAGGGTCGGGCCGGCACTCTCACCCGCCACCCGGACCTCCGGACCGGCCGCTTCTTTCCCTGCCACGTGATCCCTTCCCTGCGTCGGCCCACCTCGCACAGATCCTCGCAGATCGGGACACGTGCCGCTTTCCTCACCGGAGCTACCTGCTGGGGCGCCAGATGACCAGGGCGGCTGCGGCGCCGGGGCGCACCGGGACCAGGTCGCGACGGTAAGAGGCGTGCACGGCTGCGGCGGTGTGCTCGGCGACGGCCTGCGCCGCCGCCAGCTCAGTGCGGGCCTTCTCCAGCTCAGCCGCCAGCTCGGTCAGCCGGGAACGAAGCGCCCGCACCTGGTTCTCCAGATCGATGATCCGCTTGATCCCGGCCAGGTTGACGCCCTGGTCCTGGGACAGCCGCTGCACCTCATGCAGCAGCGCGATGTCGCGGGCCGAGTAGCGGCGCCCGCCACCCGAACTACGGCCCGGCGAGACCAGCCCCATCCGGTCGTAACTGCGCAGGGTCTGCGCGTGCAGCCCGGCCAACTCGGCGGCCACGGAGATCACGAAGACCGGGGTGTCCTGGTCCGCACCCGGCGGAGTCGGGGGAATCATCGCGCCGCCCTCGGACGCTGCATGCGGGCGAACAATCCCGCCCGCGGGTCCTCCCCAGCCGTGGCCTGCGCGTAGGCCGCCAGCGCCTCCTTCGCCCCCCGCTCCAGCTTGGCGGGGACCACAACCTGCAGGGTCACCAGGAGATCGCCGGTCCGCCCGTGCCGCCCGGCGATGCCTTTGCCACGTACCCGCAGGGTGCGACCGTTGGCGGTGCCCGCAGGGACCTTGAGCTTCACCGTGCCATCCATCGTGGGCCCATCCATGGTGGGTACGGTCAGCGTCGTACCCATGACCAGCTCGGGGAACGACACCGGCACCGTCAGAGTGAGATCATCACCGGAGCGCCCGAACACCGGATGCGGGGTGACATGCACCAGCACGTAGAGGTCACCGGCCGGCGCGCCACGCATGCCCGGCTCACCCTGCCCGGCCAGCCGGATCCGCTGACCGTCGGCGACCCCGGCGGGGATCCGCATGGTCAGCGTGCGGGTCCGGCTGGACACCCCGCGACCGCCGCACTCGGTGCACGGATCGTCGATGATCCAGCCCGTGCCGCGGCAATCCCGGCACGGCTCCGACAAGGCGAACGCACCCTGGCTGCGGGTGACCAGTCCGGTGCCACCACAGACCGGGCAGACCCGCGGAACAGTGCCCGCGCGGGCCCCGGAGCCGCCACAACTGCCGCAGCTGGCCGGGCTGGCCAACCGCAGCGGCACGGTGGCACCGCGGACCGCCTCGGTGAAGTCGATCCGGACCTCAGTCTCGACGTCGGTGCCGCGCCGCGGGCGACTCGCGCCAGTGGCACCGGCGCGGTTGGCGAACAACCCGCCGAGCAGGTCACCGAGACCACCCGCCTCACCGGTCCGGGGCGCCGCAGTCCCGAACAGGTCACCGAGGTCGAAGCCACCCGGACCGCCGAAGCCGCCCCCGCCGGGGCGGAAACCGCCACTGAACAGGCTGCGTGCCTCGTCGTACTGCTTGCGTTTGTCCGGGTCCGACAGCACGCCGTAGGCCTCGGACACCGACTTGAACCGCGCCTCGGCCCGCGTGTCGCCGGGGTTGGCGTCCGGATGCAACTCCCGAGCCAGCTTGCGGTATGCTCGTTTGATCTCCTCGGCGGACGCGGTGGAGGAGACACCCAGCTCTGCGTAGAAATCCTTTTCGATCCACTCTCGGGCGCTCACCAGACACCTCCTCCCCGCATCAATTGTCCTGTAGTTGTTCCGCGCTACCAAACGGTTCAGCATCACCAACAGGCTCAGCATCACCAGATGGCCCAGCATCACCAGATGGCCCAGCATCACCAGATGGCACGGTGTCGCTGCTGGCGTCGGTCACCGCCACCATCGCTGGGCGCAGCACCCGGTCGCCGAAGCGGTAGCCGCAGCGCAACACGGCGGTGACGGTCGGCGTGTGAACCTCCGGGGAGGTGCTGTGGTGCACGGCCTCGTGCACGGCCGGGTCGAAACCGTCACCGATCGCCCCGAATGGCTCCAGACCCTGGGCCCGCAGTGTGGACACCAGTTTGTCCGCGACGGCCTTGAACACCCCGGACAGGTCACCGTGCTCCTCGGCTCGCTCAATGTCGTCGACCACTGCGAGTAGCTGACTGACCACCTGTGCCTTGGCTATGGCGATGACGAGCTGGCGGTCGCGCTCCACCCGGCGGCGGTAGTTGCTGTACTCGGCAGAGATGCGCTGCACGTCACCGGTCCGCTCGTCCAGTTGGGCCCGCAGCGCGTCAAGCTCTGCTGAGCTCGCCTGAGTATCAGCGGCATGCCTCCCGGTGGCCTCATCGACGTGCACGCCACCCCCGGCGGACTGCTCACTCGCCGGTGGAACTCGAACCTGACCCGTCACCGGATCGATCCTCCGCTTGTCTCGCACCACGACTCTGGGCTGTTCTTCACCTGCGGCGCCATCACCGAAGGCGCCATCGCTGTGCCTCACTTCTTGCCGCTCCCGGGCTCCTCGTCGACGATCTCAGCGTCGACGACGTCCTCGTGCGCACCCGCGGACGACCCGGTCGATCCGCCAGCCGCCGCACCGTCACCGGCAGCCGCACCGCTCGCCGCCGCGGTGTCGGAGTACAATGCCTGGCCCAGCGCCTGGGACTCGGTGGCGAGCTTCTCCATGGCGGCCCGGATCGCCGCGGTGTCGGTGCCCTTGAGTGCCTCCTGGGCCTCGCCCAGCGCGGCGTTCACCTTGTCCTTGACGTCAGCGGACAGCTTGTCGTCGTTGTCCTTGATGAACTTCTCGGTCTGGTAGACCAGCGACTCGGCTTGGTTGCGAGTCTCGGCCTCCTCCCGGCGCTTTCGATCCTCCTCGGCGTGCTCCTCGGCGTCGCGCATCATCCGGTCGATGTCTTCCTTGGGCAGCGCGGACCCGCCAGTGATGGTCATGGCCTGGGACTTGCCGGTGCCTTTGTCGAGAGCCGAGACGTTGACGATGCCGTTGGCGTCGATGTCGAAGGTGACCTCGATCTGCGGCACGCCACGCGGCGCTGGCGGCAGTCCGGTCAGCTCGAACATGCCGAGCTTCTTGTTGTAGGCCGCGATCTCCCGCTCGCCCTGGAATACCTGGATCTGCACCGAGGGCTGGTTGTCGTCGGCGGTGGTGAAGATCTCGCTGCGCTTGGTGGGGATGGTCGTGTTGCGCTCGATGAGCCTGGTCATCACGCCACCCTTGGTCTCGATGCCCAGTGACAGGGGGGTGACATCGAGCAGCAGGACGTCCTTGACCTCGCCCTTGAGCACACCGGCCTGCAGCGCGGCACCCACCGCGACAACCTCATCGGGGTTGACGCCCTTGTTCGGTTCCTTGCCACCGGTGAGCTCCCGCACCAGGTCATTCACCGCCGGCATCCGGGTGGCGCCACCCACCAGCACGACGTGATTGATCTGCCCGATCGAGATGCCGGCGTCCTTGATCACGTTACGGAACGGAGCACGGCAGCGGTCCAGCAGGTCCGCGGTGATCCGCTGAAATTCGGCACGCGACAGGGTCTCGTCGAGGAACAGCGGGTTCTTGTCGGCGTCAACAGTGATGTAGGGCAGGTTGATCGTCGCGCTGGACGAGCTGGACAGCTCGATCTTGGCTTTCTCGGCGGCCTCGCGCAGCCGCTGCAGAGCCATCCTGTCCCTCTTCAAGTCGATGCCATGGGATGCGCGGAACTTGTCCACCAGCCAATCGATGATCCGCTGGTCCCAGTCGTCTCCACCGAGGTGATTGTCCCCCGAGGTGGCCTTGACCTCGACCACCCCTTCGGCGATCTCCAGCAGCGACACATCGAAGGTGCCACCGCCGAGGTCGAACACCAGGATGGTCTGCTCCTTCTCGCCCTTGTCCAAGCCGTAGGCCAGCGCGGCCGCGGTGGGCTCGTTGACGATCCGCAGCACGTTGAGTCCGGCGATCTGACCGGCCTCCTTGGTGGCTTGGCGCTGGGCGTCCTCGAAGTAGGCCGGCACGGTGATCACCGCGTCGGTGATGTTCTCGCCGAGGTAGGACTCGGCGTCGCGCTTGAGCTTCATCAGCACCCGGGCGCTGATCTCCTGCGCGGTGTACTTCTTGCCATCGATTGTGGTCGACCAGTCGGTCCCCATGTGCCGCTTGACCGATCGGATGGTGCGATCCACATTGGTGACCGCCTGGTTCTTGGCGGACTGACCGACGAGCACCTCGCCGTTCTTAGCAAAGGCGACCACCGAGGGCGTGGTGCGCGAGCCCTCCGAGTTCGCCACCACCGTGGGCTCGCCCCCTTCCAGGACGGACACGACGGAGTTGGTGGTCCCTAGGTCGATGCCGACCGCACGAGCCATGTGAGCAACCCTTTCGAACTTGACTGGAACTGACTCAAATCTGCCGCCGCCGACTACCGGTCGCGACGCCTCAACTTGAGTGGCTTCCGCTCAATGTATCTGATGGCTCTAACGCTTTGGGCCGCGGGAGTGTTCCCGCGGCCCGTGAGTGGCGATGCGACTCATAGCTCGCATCGCCACTCACGGGCTAGCCTGACTCTCATGGAGCGGCTGGTGATCGGCCTGGGATTGACCGTCCTGACGCTCATCCTCGCTGGCCGGCGGGTGTGGTGGCTGTACACGTTGATCCGTTGCGGGCAGCCGACCCACGGCCGCGCCGCGGACCTGGGCGAGCGGCTGCGGACTCAGCTGACCGAGGTGTTCGGGCAGCGGCGGTTGTTGCAGTGGACGATCCCCGGCCTTGCCCATTTCTTCACCTTCTGGGGCTTCGTCATCCTGCTCACCGTCTACATCGAGGCCTACGGGTCGCTGTTCACCCCGAACTTTGCCATCCCGCTGATCGGGCACTCGGCCGTGCTGGGCTTCCTGCAGGACTTCATCGCGCTCGCGGTGCTCGTGTCGATCATCGCATTCGCCATCATGCGGGTGCGGCAGGCCCCGCAGCGCCAGCACCGGGCGTCGCGCTTCTACGGCTCGCACTCCGGCGGCGCCTGGCTAATCCTGCTGATGATCTTCAACGTGATCTGGACGTTGTTCCTGTTCCGGGGAACTGAGGTGAACACCGGCACCTTCCCCTACCCGGAAGGAGCGTTCGCCTCTCAGGCGGCCGGTGCGCTGCTCGCACCGCTGGGCGCCGGTGTCAACCAGGTGCTGGAGACGGTCGGGCTGCTGGCGCACATCAGCGTCATGCTGGCCTTCCTGATGATCGTGCTGTACTCCAAGCACCTACACATCTTCCTCGCGCCGATCAACGTCGCGGCCAAGCGGATGCCCACGGCACTCGGCCCGCTGCTGCCGATGGAGTCCGGTGGTCAACAGATCGACTTCACCGACCCCAGCGAGGACGACGTCTTCGGTCGCGGCAAGATCGAGGACTTCACCTGGAAGGGCATGCTGGACTTCGCGACCTGCACCGAGTGCGGTCGCTGCCAGAGCCAGTGCCCGGCGTGGAACACCGGCAAGCCGCTGTCCCCCAAATTGGTGATCATGGATCTGCGCGATCACCTGTTCGCCAAGGCGCCCTACCTCATCGGCGAGAAGCCCTTGCCCGCTGGCCCCGGTCCGGACCACAGCGACGTCGACGTGCTGGCGCTGGCTGGCGGTGACCATCAGCAGCGGAACGGGCACGTGCCCGAGTCCGGCTTCGGCCGGGTACCCGGATCGGGTCCAGCGCAGGCCGCCCGGCCACTGGTGGGCACCGCCGAGGTGGGTGGTGTGATCGACCCCGACGTGCTCTGGTCGTGCACCACCTGCGGGGCCTGCGTTGAGCAGTGCCCGGTGGACATCGAGCACGTCGACCATATCGTGGACATGCGGCGCTATCAGGTACTGATCGAGGCGGAGTTCCCCGCCGAGCTGGGCACGCTGTTCCGCAACCTGGAGAACAAGGGCAACCCGTGGGGGCAGAGCCCGTCCACCCGGATGGACTGGGCGAAGGGTCTGGACTTCGAGGTCCCCCAGCTGACGGGACAGACGCTGCCCGAGGACGTGGAGTACCTGTTCTGGATCGGCTGCGCCGGCGCCTATGACGACAATGCGAAGCGAACGGTGCGGGCCACCGCCGAACTGCTCCGCCGTGCCGGCGTCAACTACACGGTGCTGGGAGACGGCGAGACCTGCACGGGTGATCCGGCCCGCCGATCCGGTAACGAGTTCGTCTTCCAGATGCTCGCGCAGCAGAACGTGGAAGTACTCAACACCGTCTTCGAAGGCCGCGAGCCGGGCCGTCGCAAGATCGTGACCACCTGCCCGCACTGCTTCAACACCCTGGGACGGGAGTATCCACAGCTGGATGGGCACTACGAGGTGGTGCACCATACCCAGCTGCTCAACCAACTGGTGCGGGAGGGCAAGCTGGTGCCGATCCCTCCGTCAGGCGGTGTTGGCGGGCCGGCGGTCACCTACCACGACCCTTGCTACCTGGGCCGGCACAACGAGGTGTACGCGCCGCCGCGCGAGCTTGTTGGCGCCTCCGGCGCGCAGCTGACCGAGATGCCGCGACACGCCGAACGTTCGATGTGCTGCGGCGCGGGGGGCGCTCGGATGTGGATGGAAGAGCGGATCGGTAAGCGGGTCAACCTGGACCGGGTCGACGAGGCGATCGCCACCGGAACCTCCGCGATCGCCACCGGGTGCCCGTTCTGCCGGGTGATGCTCACCGACGGCCTCACCACCCGGCAGTCCGAGGACTCCGCCGGAATGACGGCCGAGGTGCTGGACGTCGCCCAACTCCTGCTCGCCAGCGTCAAACGGGGCGAGCCGCCTCGGCACGCTTGACCGGGATCTGAACCTTCCTCGTTGCGCAGTCCCAGCAGCAGGGGCTCAGCGGCGGGTGTCGATGCGCTGGAAGTTGAGGTAGGCCCGAGACGGTGTGGGACCGCGCTGGCCCTGGTAGCGGGAGCCCACGCCGGCGCTGCCGTACGGGTGCTCGGCGGGGCTGGAAAGCCGGAACAGGCACAACTGCCCGATCTTCATACCCGGCCACAGCGTGATCGGCAGGTTGGCCACATTGGACAACTCCAGAGTGATGTGGCCAGTGAAACCGGGGTCGATGAAACCTGCCGTGGAGTGCGTCAGCAACCCGAGACGCCCCAAGCTGGATTTTCCTTCGAGCCGCCCGGCCAGATCATCGGGCAAGGTGATCTGCTCAAACGTCGAGCCGAGCACGAACTCGCCGGGGTGAAGCACAAAGGGCTCATCACCCTCCGGCTCCACCAGCGACGTCAGCTCGTCCTGCTGGAGCGAGGGGTCGATGTGGGTGTACCTGGTGTTGACGAAGACCCGGAAGACGCGGTCCAGCCGCACGTCGATGCTGGAAGGCTGGAGCAGCTTCTCGTTGAACGGCTCGATACCCAGTCGCCCGACGTCGAGCTCGGCCCGCAGGTCCCGATCGGACAGCAGCACCCCGACACCCTAGTCGGCGGTGTTGCTCGCCGCGGGGGCTCCTCGCTGCAGGCCGCGCTGCTGACGCCGGGTAGCGTGCCCCGTAGTCACAGGGGCCCCACCAACCCCCGCGGAAAGTGCATGGGCCCCTGCGTCCCCACACTCCTTCCCGCGGGCCTTCCCGCGGGCTCACCGACCGTCACGTCGCGCGGTCGGACAGCTGCCCGGGTCTTGCCGTGCTAGGCTTTGCTGCGCTGCGGGTGTAGTTCAATGGTAGAATGAGAGCTTCCCAAGCTCTAGACGCGGGTTCGATTCCCGTCACCCGCTCCACAACAAAAGCCCAGATCAGAGAACGTTCTCTGGAGATCTGAGCCTTTGTGATTAGTGGTTAGCATGTCCCGCCGTGCTGTCTACGTGCTGTTAGCCAGCAGACGCCACGACGTCAGCGGCACCGTTATCCTCGTCACCATCTCGATCTTTCGCCGTGAGGGTCTGAGGATTACGGGCCGAGACAACTTCAGGGCTGACCACTGGGCTCTGACTGTTGACATCCGGAAAGACACTCACTCCACAGACTGGTTGAGAGCGTCTAACTCGACACCACCAACGGTGTAGCATTGTCCTGATATCGTGGCGAACTCAAACGCCGACACCTTCGGCTGATTGCCGATGTGGTGCGCCGTGTCGGCCACCTTGGCCGGTAGCTTACTCGCCAGGTCCTTGGCCTTGTCGGAGACTCCAGAAATCTTACCGAAATTGTCGATGTCGGTGAAAATTTCCGTGACCCCTCCGGTCCCCGTTGAATTCGTGCAGCCACCCGCGGAGATGTAGCTTCCCGCACAACTGCGCTCCTCGCGCGGTTGCAGGGCATCTCCCGAGATCGAAGTAGTCACCTCGAATACCAGGGCCGGGATTGGGGCGCCTTCCCGGGATTGGTGGCGCGTTGGAACTGCAGGAATAGCCAGGCCAGCGATGGTAGGAGTAGCGCCAGGCCTACTGCCATGCAGATGGCGGTGGCCAGCAGCGTGCCGGGCGGGGCTGCGGCCTGGCTGATGGTCAGTCCGGGGAGCAGCACGTCGGGGTACTGTGCCAGCCCCCATCCCCACAGCACCGCGGCGACGGCCAGCGCGGCGGTGACGCGGACCAGGACGAAGCGCCGGATGAGCAGCAGCCCGAGGGATAACGCGCCGGCCACGATCGAGAGTACGACTAGGGGTAGCGCTACCGGCCCCGTGAGCCGAGCGTAGAGAAGTGGCGCATCGATGTGTACCACCAGGAGACCAGTGATGGCCAGCCCGCCGAGGACGATCCCGGTGATGAGGCTGCGGCGGCGGAACTGCTCGGCGAGATCCGCTTGCCCGTCGCGGCGGGCGTCTGCGGTGAGGTAGACCGCCGCGAGGTAGGCGCAGGCGCCTACGGTGAACGCTCCGGCCATGACCGAGGTGGGGTTCCACCAGCTCGTCAGGATGTCACCGGCGGCGATGCCCGGCGGTACCCGTCCGGAGGCGATCGCTCCCCCGGCCGCGCCGAGGAAGAAGGGGGTGACCACGGAGGAGAACGCGAAGGCCGCTCCGAACAACCGCCGCTGCCATAGCTCGGTGACGGCCTTGCGGAACGCGAAGGCCGACCCGCGCGCGATCACTCCGAGTGCCACCAGGGTCAGCGGGATGTAGAGCGTCGAGGAGACCGCGGCGAACAGCGGCGGGAACGCTGTCCAGACCAGCACCAAGACGAAGATCAGCCAGACGTGGTTGGCCTCCCACACCGGCCCGACGGAGTGCTCGATCAGCGCCCGCTGCCGTTCGCCGCGCCGGCTCCCGCCCGCCAGTAGGTCCCACAGGCCGCCACCGAAGTCGGCTCCGGCGAGCAGCACGTAGGCGCTGATCCCCGCCCAGGCTAGGGCCAGCAGCCCGGTTGCGAGCACGTCACACCACCTGGTACCGGGCGACGTCGTACTCCTGCGGCGCTACCGGCAGCGGGGTGCGGGCCAGCCGGCGCAGGACATAGACCGTCGCCACGGTGAGCACGAGGTAGACGGCGAGTACCGCGGCCAGGCCCCAGCTGAGACCTGGTGCGGGATTGACCGCGTCATCCACCCGCAGCACCTGGTAAACGATCCACGGCTGGCGGCCTACCTCGGTGGTGATCCAGCCGGCCTCCATTGCCGCGACCGCGGCCACCCCCGAGACGGCCACCGCCCGCAGGAACCACCGGGAACGAGGCAGCTCCCGACGCCGCCACCAGCAGTAACCGAACCAGATACCGAGGGCCAGCAGCGCGAAGCCGATGCCGACCATGGTGTCGAAGGCCAGGTGGACGATCGTCACCGGTGGACGCACGTCGAGGGGGATCCGATCCAGACCGACCACGTAGCCGTCCGGGTTCAGGTGCACCAGCAGCGACAGGCCGTCCGGGATATGCAGCGCGCCGTGCAGCTCATCACCGGAGTAGTAGCCGCCGACGCTCAGTGGAACGTGCGTGCCGCTGCGGAACAGGCCCTCCATCGCGGCCAGCTTGGTCGGTTGGTTCGACGCGACGTAGCGCGTCGCCCAGTCCCCGACGAGGATCTGCACCGGCGCGGCCACCACGCCCAGCACGAGCGGGATGAGCAGCCCGAGACGGTGGTAGCGGTCCCGGCGCCCTCGCAACATCGCGACCGCATACACGCTGGCCATGAGGAACCCCGTGACCATGAACGCGGCGAGGATCATGTGGGTGGTCTCTGGCCACGTGGCGGGATTGAACATCGCCGCCCACGGGTCGACCCCGACCAGCCGGCCGCCGATGACCGTGAACCCCTGCGGACTGTTCATCCAGGCGTTGGCCGAGACCACGAAGAACGCCGAGGCCACCCCGGCCACCACAATCGGCAGCCCGGAGAGCAGGTGAGTGCGCGGCGGCAGCCGTTCCCAGCCATACAGATAGATCCCGAGAAAGATCGCCTCGATGAAGAACGCGAAACCCTCGATGGCGAACGGCAGGCCGATCACGGCCCCGTAGTTGTCCATCAATCCGGACCACAACACGCCCATCTCGAACGACAGGATCGTGCCGGAGACCGCGCCGACCGCGAACAGCACACCCAGGGCCTTCGCCCACCTGCGAGCCAGCAGCCGGTAACTCGGGTCCGCGGTGCGCTGCCCACGCCATTCGACAAACAGCACCAGGCCGGGCATCCCCACCCCGAGACATGCCACGATGATGTGCCAACCCAGCGAGAAACCCATCTGCGAGCGCGCCGCCACCGGGGAAGCCGCGCCCCCCGCCAGCAGGAGAGCCGAAGACAGCATGAGCACTCCTTGTGAAAGCTTTCACAAGCATGGCGAGGGTACCTCGGCCGTTCGGACTGGTCGAGGAGAGCATGGTGAAGCCTGACCTGGTGGGCCGGATTCGAGCGGCACACCGGGGGGAACGTCGCTATGCTGATCATCCGCGTAGCCTGTCCCAGTACCCCTCGCCGAGGTACGCGCCCCGGGGGTGGCTCCTCGGGGCGCGTACCTCGGCGGGGGGCTTCCTACCTCGGCGATGGAGTGGTGCTTGGTGGATGGTGGGGAAGCGTCGGCGATTAGTGCGCGTGCCCGGATGATCCGGCGTCGCCGCGGGCTGAGCCTGGAAGTGGTGGCCGGCCTGGCGGGGATCACTAAGCAGTATTTGTCCGCGTTGGAACTGGGCCAGCGCGGGTTTAACCGGCGCGGTCTGATCGAGGATCTGGCCGAAGCGCTGGGCTGCTCGGTGGCCGACCTCACCGGGCAGCCGTACCTGCCAGCCGATCGAGCCGCCGCCGATGCCGCCGCCCTACCGGGTATCGCGCTCGCGGTCTACGAATACCAGCTGGATGACCCACCGGACCTGCCGGCTCGGCCCGTTGCCCAGCTCGCCGCAGCGGTCGCGCACGCCAACGCCGCTCTCGATGAGGCCAAATTCTCCCTGGCCGTGCGTCATCTGGGCGCCCTGATCGGTGAGCTGACTGTCGCCGCCGTCAGCGGCAGCACCGACAGTCGAAGGACAGCGCTCGCCGCGCTCGCGGAAGCCTGCATGGTGGGAACAGCCACTGCGCGCCACCTCGGTCGTCCCGAGTTGGCCATACAGGCGGCCCGACGCGGTTACGACGCCGCGAGTATGCTCGGGGACCCCGCGCTGACCGCTCAGCTGGCGGTGCAGCGCAGCTTGGGATTGACCTGGATCGGCGCCCGCCGACGGGTCACCGACGTCCTCGACAAGGCGCTGGCCGCCATCACGCCAGTGGCCGACCCTAGCGCAGCCGACACCAGCCCCGCCGAAGCCGCTGGCATGCTGCACCTGACTGCCGCTTGGCACCACGCACTGCAAAAACACGCCAGCGACGCTGATGCCCATCTCCGCGAGACCGCCGACCTTGCCGCCGCCACCGGGGAGCGCAACGCACTCCACTTGCACTTTGGGCCAGCCCACGTCACGGCGTGGGGACTGGAAGTCGCCGTCGAGTTGGGCCGTGGCACGGCGGCTGCGGAGAGAATCAGCGGCGACGTGCCCCGGCTGCTCGACACGCTCGAATCGCCGAACCGGCGTTGCGTGTTGCACTTCAATCTGGCTCGCAGCTACGCGCAGGCCGAAGGTGCTCGCGACGGCCAGGCGCTGCTAAACCTGGACCTGGCTGACCGGATTGCTCCCCAGGGCGTCCGCAATGTCCCAGTCGCTCGCGAGGTCCTCCTCGACTTGGACCGGCGTGCGCGGTTCCGGGTGTGGGAGCTGGTCAGCCTGCGTAACCGCTTTGGTATCAGTGGCCAAGGTCAACGGACTGCTGACAACTAGCGTGATCTAGACCGCAAATTTGCCGGGTGAACACAGCAGAGCAGTCATCCGAGAGAGACCCGGCCCGCCCGAGGCCGATCTGGTACCTGCGGTCGCTGGGCGATCACGACACTCCCGGACAGCTGCGTGGGGACGGCGTTGACCGCCGCCATCATGACCGTCAGTGCCGCGACATAGGGTCGCGCGCATGACGAGCCACGCGAGGGTGCGGCAGGCGGTGGTCCTGGCCGGTGGTCAGGGCTCGCGGCTCAAGCCGTACACCGATACCCGTCCCAAGCCGATGATTGAGATCGCCGGGCGGTGCATCATTGATCATCAGTTGGAGTGGCTGGCCGAGGCCGGGGTCACCGACGTGGTGGTCTCCGCCGGTCACCTGCATGAGGTTCTGATCGAGCATCTGAACGCGACGACGCAGCCGCTGCGGGTCGCCACGGTGGTCGAGAACCAGCCTTTGGGGCGGGGCGGCGGGCTGAAGTACGCCGGCAAGCACCTTCCCGCCCCGGGAGAGGCCTGGTATGGGCTCAACGGCGACATCTGGACCCGGTTTGATCTCGGCGCGATGGCGGCCTATCACGCGGAGCGCGAGGCGGTGGCCACGATCGGGCTGGCCCGGCCGCGGATCCCCTGGGGCGTGGTCGAGCTCGACGAGCGGGGGCGGGTGACCGACTTCATCGAAGCCCCACTCTCGCCGTATCCGATCAACGGCGGCATTTACGTGTTCTCGCGAGACGTTCTGGATCTGCTGCCCGACACGGGCGATCACGAACGCTCGACGTTCCCGCTATTGGCCAAGCAGCGCCGGCTGGCTGGCTTCCCAATCGAGGGCTACTGGCGGGCCATCGACACCGCCAAAGACATCCGGGAAGCCGCCAGGGAACTCGGCGCAGTGACCGCGCCACCGCGGGTGCATAGCGTTTAAGTGATCATTTGGTGGCGGGAAGGTGGTGCCGGCTGAGGACCGTATCGTCGGCTGGGCGTGGAAGCCGGCGCCACCATCCGCGCCGTCTCGCTAGCCGGACGATCCCTCGGATGCACTCTCTTCGGTAGTGCGGCGGCCCCTCCCGGATCACGAGAAAGGCCGCCGCCGTCCCGGCTTCAATCGGTACTCGACTGCAGCGCCGGACACCCTTTACGAGCGTTGCTCCACTACTCTGGCCGCGTCCTGCCGCGCCATCCACTCGGCGACGAAGCTGCCGGCGCCCACGACCAGCGCAACCGGCCACTCGATAATCTCGACCGCCGCCAACGCCGCCAGACCGCCCAGCCACAACACGCGCTTGGGATCCACGTCGAAACCCTGCGGCAGCGGAAGGCGGAACCCCGCCAACGCCCGCATGGTCTTCCCCTGCCCGTCGTCCTCTACGTCGGCCTTCGCCCCGCCGCGGGCTGCTGTCGTGGTAGCAGTACCCTTCGGGCCCTCGTCAGAACCCGGTCGATCAGCCATAACTTCTCCTCCACAGACTCCACTAGCTCCGACTCGGCCCCCTCGCGTCGTTGTCGAGCCGTTCCATCGGCACTGGTAGTAGGTATACCCAGCGACTTCTCTTTGTAACCCACCGGAAGTTGACCGTTCTTCCCTCGTTTACCGCGATCGCCATAGTCACCCTGGGTACGTCGCGGGTCGCTACCGAGCGGCCACCCTCAGCAACCTGATCCGCCGTCACACCGTACGCCGAGCGAACCCCTCGTTGCACTGAGCTGACAGTGGGTGAGCACCGGCGTGCTCTGCGTCGGCACAGCTAGCTCATCAGCGGCTCGACCATCCACGCCAGCGCAGCAGTGCTGCACCCCACAGCGCCGCAACGAGCTCCTCCGGGGCGCTCACCGTCGCCAGGGCCACTCAGCGGAGCCGGCCTCGCCGGGTAGCGCACCGAATACTTCAGCCCCCTTGCGGCTACTACCGTGTGCGCATGGCGCGTTACCCGCGGTTACCCGTCGAGCTGTTCCGCTTCGCCACCACCGAGCGGGCGGAACTCAACACAGCGGTGCTCTACGCGTTCGGAGCGGCTAACGAGCGGTTGGAGACCTGGCTGACCCTGGGCGATGTCGCCGCACGGCTCCAGACCGTCGGCTACTTCGCTCCGCTGACCGACGAGGACCTGATGCCGGTGCTCGACCAGCTGCGTGAATGGCAGCTCATCGACCGCACCCAGGACCACGCGGCGCACTACTCCACCGCCGAGGACTTCGAGCGCAACAATCTGCGTTATTCGCTGACCCGACGCGGTGAGGCCGCCCTGGAGGGCTGCTCCCGGGCAGCAGCCGTCCTGGAGGCCACCGGCGCGCTGCAGACAGCCGTGCTCGACGCCATCGCCGAACGCCTGACCGAGCTCGCCGCGATGCTGACCGACCACAGCGCCACCGACCGCCGGGTGTACAGCACACTGGCCGAACTCGAAGGTCACCTGGAATCGCTGGTGGCCGGCGTCAAGCAGTTCAATGGCGAGCTGCAACGGCTGCTGCGCGACGACTCCGGCGCCCTGGACACCTTCCAGGAGGTCAAGCAGGCCACCGTCGCATACCTGCAGGAGTTCGTCACCAACCTTGACCACCGGCAGCGCACCATCGCCGCCGCGGTCGCCAGCATCGAGCACCACGGCCTACCTGACCTGCAGGAACGGGCACTACGTGGCGCCGACCTGCCGGCCCTGCCGGGCACCGACCCGTCCAGGCCGTGGCTGGAGCAGCGGAGGGCGAAATGGGACGGGCTGCGCGCGTGGTTCCGGCCCGCCGACGGTAGCGCGCCGCGCGCTGCGGCTCTGCAAGACGTCGCCCGCCGCGCGATCGTGGCCCTGATGCGGGTGCTGGAGCGGCACACCGAGGCGCGTCGCCGGGCCTGCAGCGCGGCGGCCGACTTCCGCGCCTTGGCCCGCGCCTTCGCTGCCTGCCCCACCAGCACCGACGCGCATCAGCTGGCCGCGGCCGCGTTTGGGCTGTGGCCGGCCCGGCACACCCAGCTCGGCCTGGACGACGAGGATCTGGTGCCCGCCGCCACCGCCTGGGCCGACGCGCCGCGGGTGCCGGTCTCCCCGCACCTGCGCAGCCGCGGCCGGATCGAGCAGAACTCCCGCACCGCCACCGTCCGCGACGTCCACGAACTACGCCGCGCCCGCCAGCGCCGCGCCGCCCACGAGCGCGCCGAGCTGGAAGCCGCCTGGGGACGACTGTCCACCGCGGGTCCGGTGCGGCTGTCAAGTCTGTGCGCCCTGGAGCATCTGGGGATCCTGGAGCACGGGCGCTTCGAGCGGTTGCTCGAACTGCTCGGCCGAGCGCTGAGCGCGCCGCCCGATGTGACCGGCCACCGCCGGGGCATGTCCACCGACGGCCGGGTGGAACTGGTGCTGCGAGCTCCCGCCGACGGATCTCGGGCCACTCTGCGCACCCGGAAAGGCGTCTTCAGCGGTCCGGACTACATCGTCGACGTTCGGGTGCTGGGCTCGGAGTTGCCGACAGCCGCGGTAGGCGGGTCATGAGCGGCCTCGGGAGCCAGCTGGACCGGATCGAGGCCGAGGAGACCTCCCGAGCGATCCGGTTGCTGCTGGCCCACCCGCTGCTCACCGTTTCGGCTGACCCGAACGGGTTCGACCTGGTTCGCCGCCGCCGCGACGCGCTGGCCCGCTGGTTCGAAGAGCATTGCGGCTGGCGGCTGGTTGTCCAGGCCCGTGACGGTTACGCTCGGCTACTCAAGATCCGCCCCGAGATCGACGGCACCCGGCCGCTGCGCCGGGACCGCAGCACCCGCGCCCCCTTCGACCGTCGCCGCTACACGCTGCTGGCGATTGTCTGCGCTGAGCTGCTGGCCACCCCCGTCACCACCATCGGCCTGCTCGCTGACCGGGTCGCGCACGCCACCGCGGCGGAACCGGGCATCGAGTCCTTCCAGACCGCCCGGCGCTCCGAGCGAGCCGCGTTCGTCGATGCCCTGAAGCTCCTGGAGCGGGCCGGCGCGCTGCGCGCCCTGGACGGCACCGCCGAGTCCTATCTGGACTCCGACACCGCGAAAGTGCTGTTCCAGGTGGACACGACTTTACTGCTGCGGTTGCTCGCCGCGCCCCAGGCACCGTCCACTGTCAACCTCGATGATCCGACTGTGCTGGCTCTGTTGACGAAGGAGCCGCGTTACGGGGCCGCACCGGCCGGAGGTGAGGTCTCCGACGCGCAGCGCAACCTGTGGCTGCGGCACAGCATCACCCGGGCGCTGCTCGACGACCCGGTGGTCTACCGCGACGAACTCACCGAGGCCCAGCTCGGTTACCTCGCCAGTCCCACGGGGCGGCGTCTGATCCGGCAGGCCGCCGAGCAGGCTGGGTTCGTCCTCGAGGAGCGGGCCGAGGGCTACCTGCTGGTCGATCCCGACGGGCTGGCGACCGACCAGCGTTTTCCCGACGACACGTCGCACCCGAAAATCGCGGCGCTGGTATTGCTCGATCATCTCGTGGCGGCAGGTACGCCAGTTGCCGACAATGAGCTGGTCCACCGCGCCGTCGCCCTGCTGGAACGATTCCCCAGCTGGGCGAAGACCTACCGCTCCGAGGAGGGGGCGACCCGGCTCGCCGCCGACGCGGTGGACGTGCTGTGCGCCTTCAAGCTCGCCGCCCGCGAGGAGGGCAGGGTGCGCGCTCGGCCTGCCGCCGCCCGGTTCGCCGTCGCTACCCCGGTGGTCCAGGAATGACCGCCGACGTACCACGGCATTCACCCCAGCTCCTTTCTGGGAGATGAACCGTCAGGGCGCGTCACGACGACTGCCGCCGCGCGCCTTCTGCCGCCATCAGCTCCATTCGGCACCCTGCGCTGCTCACCCTTTTCAAGGCACGTGATCAGGGCTATCCCTCGACGTCAGTGCGGTCAGTGTGCCGTGCTCGTGACGGCTCGCATCATTCTCGTCGTCCTCGATTCTGATACCCAGGGCGGCGGCGAGCGTGTACGACAGCGTCACGAGGTCGTGGCTGCGCACGATAGCGCCCTGCCAGCTCGTCACACCGCCGATATCAACGAGCACGCAATGAGAGAATCGAGCACCCTCCATATTCGCCTGAGAGAACTGTGCACCGGTCAGATCACAGCCGATGAACTGGGCACCACTGAGGTCGGACTTGATGAAGTCAGTGCCGGTGAGGTTGCACCGTTCAAACAGCACCGCCACGAAGTCGGTGAAGCGGAAGGAAGAAAGATCCAGCCGCGACTCGGTAAACCGCGCATCGCGGAGCAATCCGTCAGTCCAGTGAAAACCGGTCATCCGCAGTACGGACAGCTCAGCCCGCACTAACGACGACTTCTCGGCTCGCAGGTTGGCGAGGTTGCTGTTCTCAAAAACACAGTCGGTGAAGACTGCTCGGCCGAGCGTCGTGCCGCTGAGGTCTACGTCCTTGAACCGGCACTGCATGAATTCCACTGACTCGGCTGACCGTCCGGAAAGGTCGATGTCGGCGAAGCTGAGGCTCCGGTGCGTCGCGTCGCTTTCCACATCGTGAGCGGGCAGATCCGCAAAATCAAGAGACGTCGGCTGGAGAGGGTTCCTCGGCAGCCTGGCTGGAGCGCTTACACCACCGCCGCGACGTGCAGACGAACGACGAGACATGATGCTCACCTTACGCCTTACAGCATACGCCGGCCGCGACGGCGTGGGCAATGCCGGTGCGCGGTTTTCTCTGCCAGGTCGCCAAATGGCTCATCCCGCACAACACGATCGCACCCAGTTCGATGTTCTCGGCTTCGTGTGCCAGCGTACGGGCATCCTCGTAGTAATATTCCGCGCTGGTGAAATCGTGCAGGTCAAACGAGAGCCACCCAGCTTGACGTGAGGCATCGCTCAGAACCGAGAGCAGCCGCTGCCGAAGATCCGCCGGGCATTCGGGCACCAGGGCACGAGCCAGATTGCGCTGGGCGAGCACGGTGTCGAGCACGCCTTGCGGGCCGAGCGTGTCGTCCTGCCGCTCGCAGCGCCACAGCACGGCTTTGATGTGTTCGATAGTCTGCGCGTCGACCCGGCCGGGGTTGCTGAGCACCGCAGCGACGCGCGCGTGTTCGTCCGGATCCAGGGAGTGGCCGACCGACGCCGCCGTGGTCGCCCAGCTCAGGGTGCGGAGCGTGTCGTGACGCTTCACGGTGTGAGCCCACCTCGTGAGGAACTGAACGAGCCGAGGGTGAGCGAGGTCACGCCCGCGTGCCGTGGGCGGCAGGGGGTCAGGCGTCCCGGCGCTACTCACCATGGGTGGGTGGGTGGCCGGTGGTGAGCAAGCACCGGTCGGCGGGGGTGAGATGTTCCAGATCGTCGGCGTCGATGAGCTGGGCAGGGGTGCACCCACTGCGGACACCCACCGTGGCGCCGGATCGGGGTCGACCCGGCGGGGCCGCTCCGCATTGTCGGGGGTGGTCACTACCGTGTGCGCCCGTGGCGCGCTATCCCCAGCTACCCCTCGAGCTGTCCGCCCGGTTTGCCGTCGCTACCCCGGTGGTGCAGGAATGACGATTACGGATTTACCCCAGATCCACAGCGGACGGTGGCGCCCGCACCGCGCGGGCATCGTCAACGTCTGGCGCTACCTCGACGAGGTGTTCGGCTTCCATCATGGTCGGCTGCTGCTGCGCGGCGCGAACGGCACCGGCAAGTCCAAGGCGCTGGAGCTGCTGCTGCCTTACCTGCTCGACGCCAACCTGCGGGCACACCGGCTGTCCACCTTCGGCAGTGACCGGTCCATGCACTGGAACCTGATGGGCGATGGCTACCCGGGCGCCACCCGGGTCGGCTACGTGTGGTTGGAGTTCGAACGCACCGATGCCGCGGGCACGCGGCAGTTCTTCACCTGTGGGGCGCGACTGCAGGCCAGCACCTCCACGACCAGCGTCTCAGCCACCTACTTCACCACCACCCTGCGGGTAGGGCAGCCGCAGGGGCTGCACCTGCTGCCCGGCGGGCACCCGCTGAGTCGGGCTGAGCTCACCGCCGCGATGGGTAGCCAGGGGCGGGTGTTCGATCAGGCCACGGAGGAGTACCGGACGACGCTGCGAACGACGCTATTCAACGGCGTACCGCGGGAGAAGTACGAGGCGCTGATCGTCGCGCTGCTGCAGCTGCGCACGCCGAAACTGTCCGAGCATCTCGACCCCGAGGAGCTGTCCGGGCTGCTGTCCCGCTCCCTGCCACCAGTCGACGCCGACGACGTCGCCGAGATCGCAGAGGGCTTCGAGCGCCTCGATCGACACGTCGAGCAGCTGCACGCCTTGGAGGAAGAAGCGAGCGCCGCACGGCGGCTCGCCGACGTCGCCCGCCGCTACGCCCGCCGGGTGCTGCGCGCCGCCGCCGACCGGTTGACCAGGTCCACCAGCGCGATGGACAGCGTCGCCCGCCGGGCCCGCGGCAGCGCCACCGCGCTGGCCGACACCGAGGACGAGCTCACCGCCGTGCGCACCGCCGACGGCGAACTGGCCGGCGAGCACCGCGACCTGACTGCCCGGGCCGAGGGCATCCAGCTCCTGGACGCCTACCAGGAGGGCAAGCAATTGCCCACATTGCGGACCGACGCAGGCGATGCACGCCGCCGAGCCGAGGGCGCCGCCCGCACCGCGGCGGATGCGGCGCGGATCGCCGGGCAGGACGCCGCAGCGGCCCGAACGATGCAGGATGAAGCCGCGGCGGCTACCGAGACGGCCCGGCGGTCCGGGGATCTCGCCGCGGATGCCGCCGAGCTCGCTGGCCGTGCCGCGCTGGTCACCCAGCTCGCCGGCACCGAGGATCTGCGCCGGGCCCGAGCGCTCCTCGAGGCGGGCCTGGCCGCCCGGCGCGGTGACATCGAGACGATGCAGCGGGCGCTGGCCGCGCATGCCGACGCGGTCCGCGACCACGCGGGTGCCGAGCAGCGCCTGGAGACCGCCCGGGAGGAGCACGCCGCCGCACAGCACACCTCCCGGGCAGCCGCGGCCGCCCACGCCGACGCGGTGACCGCGCTGGCCGAGGAGCTGACCAGCTGGGCCGCGCAGTGCCCGCTGCTGAACCCGAGCCCGCCGCTGAACCCGAGCCCGCCACCGAACCCGAGCCCGCCACCGAACCCGAGCCCGCCACCGAACCTGAGCCCGCTGCCGAACCTGCCGGCGCTGGCCGAGCTGGCCGCTGACGAGCCCGCGGTCACCTCCGCGGTGAATGCCGCCGCCACCGCCGTCCGGGAGGATCTCACCGCACGCCGCACCCGGCTGCAGGCCGACCGGGACACGGTGCAGGCGCAGCGGGACGGGATCCAGGCCGATCGGGACGCGGTGGCCGCCCAGCGCGACGTGCCCCCACCAGCGCCCTATACCCGTGAGGCCTCCCGAGACGACCGCGCCGGGGCGCCACTGTGGCGTGTGGTGGCCTTCACCGACGACCTACCCGAGCGGGACCGAGCCGGTATCGAGGCTGCCTTGGAGGCATCCGGGCTGCTCGACGCCTGGATACAGCCCGACGGGACGCTGGACGGCGAGCTGCGCGACACCTTCGCCGACGGCACGCTCGGCACCCCGGCGCCCGGCGGGTCACTGCGCGATGTGCTCGTCGCCGAACCCGATTCCCCCGTCGCCGCGGACCGGATCGAGCGGCTGCTCACCGCTGTCGCGCACGGCGGTGACGAGGCGTTCGACCACCCGGCGGCGGTCGGTGCCGACGGCCGCTGGCGGCTGGGTGTCACGCACGGCCGGATGACCAAACCGGAACCCGCCTACATCGGCGCGGCCGCCCGGGAACGCGCCCGCACCCGCCGGCTCGCTGAGCTTGACGAGCAGCTCCACGCGCTGGATACCCAGCTCAGTGGGCTGGACCAGGCGCTGGAGGAGGTCGAGCAGCGCCGGGCCCAGCTCGCCGCCGAGCTCGCCGCCCGTCCCAGCCACGAGCCGGTCCGCGCCGCGGGCCGCGCCTGGGATCAGGCGCAAGCCCGCGAAGCGGCCCGCGCTGACGCCGTCGCTGGGGCGGTGGCCGAGACCGAGCAGCTCGGGAAGCAGGTCCGGGTCCGCGACCGGGCGGTACGCCAGCGCGCCGCCGAGCTGTCCCTGCCGGCCACTCCCGAGGCGCTCCAGGACTATCGTGATGCGCTCGGCGCATTCGGCACCGCCGCCCGCGGCTGGTTGGACGACCGGGCGAGCGCCACCGGGCTCACCGAGCGTGCGGCCCTGGTGACCGAACAGGCTGACCGCTCCGCCACCCAGGCGCAGGCAGCCGCGACCCAGGCCCACGAGCTGGCCGACACCGCGGCTCGCCTGCGGTCCCGGTTGGACGCGGTCGAGGCCTCGGTCGGGGTCGCGTTCCAGCAGCTCGACGCCCAGCTGCGGCAGATCACCGACCGGATCGACGTGATCGAGGGCGAGCGATCCACGCTGCGGAACCGCGAGCTGGACCTGCGTGAGCGCATCGGTGGCCTGCGCGAGCAACGCGACGCCGACGCACGTGAGTCCGTGGCCACGGTGGCCGAGCGCGACGCCGCCGCGGAGACGTTCCGGCGGTTGGCCACCGGCACGCTCGGCGCCGACACCCAGCTCGACCTCGACGTCGGCGACGGCGTCACCGCCGCACTGGCCGCCGCCCGGGTGGTCGCTCAGCGGGTCAGCGAACCCTTCGAGCAGCGTCACTTGCGCGACGCCCAGGGCCGGCTGGATGAAGCCGTGCACGAGGTGCGGGAGCGTCTGGCCGGCCGCGCTGACTTGCAGACCGAGGCCGGTGACGACGCGATGGTGCTCACCGCCACCGTCAACGGACGGCCGCTGGGCGCCGCGGCGCTGCACCGGCTGCTGGCCGACGAGCACGCCGCAGCCGCCGAGGCACTCACCGCCGAAGAGCGCGACCTGTTCGATCGCACCCTGACCGGTGACACCCGCCGGCACGTCGCAGATCGGATCCGCACCGCTGACGAGCTGGTCCGCGGGATGAACCGGCGGCTGGGCAAGGTGCGCACCGTGTCGAAGGTACGGGTACAGCTGGCCTGGCAGGTCGACCCCGAGCTGCCCCCGGGCACCCGCCAGGCTCGTGACCTGCTGCTGCGCGACCCCGCCACGCTGAGCGCTGAGGAGCGCGACGCGCTGCACCGCTTCTTCCGGGAACGCATCGCCGAGGCCCGTGACGCCCACGCCGCGGCAAGCTGGCAGGCCCAGCTCACCCAGGTCTTCGACTACACCGCCTGGCACCGATTCGTCGTCACCGTCGACCTCGGCGAGGGCACCGGCCCCCGGCAGGTCACCCGCAAGCTGCACGGCACCCTGTCCGGCGGGGAAAAGGCGATCGTGCTGCACTTACCGCTGTTCGCCGCGCTCGCAGCGCATTACGAGGCTGCCCCCACCGCGCCCCGGCTGGTGCTGCTCGACGAGGTGTTCGTCGGCATCGACCCCTCCAACCGCGGTCAGCTCCTTGATCTGCTCCGCGGCTTCGACCTCGACGCGGTGCTGACCTCTGATCACGAATGGTGCACCTACGCCGAGCTGGACGGCATCGCGATCCACCAGCTGCTCACCGACGACGTGGACAAGGCCGTGACCACCGCCCGGTTCATCTGGACCGGCACCGCGCTGGAACAGGCTGATCTGCCCGAACCCCACCCCGAACCCGTCCCGGTCACTGCAGGGACCCTATTCGATCCGTGAGTGACGATACGAACTATCGTTGACCGCTCATGGAGGCACCGGGCAGCGACGGCGCGTGGCTCCCGGTTCCCGTCCCGACGCCGCTCGACAGGAGGATCACGCCCATGCCGGATCCCGACGATGGCTTCGAAGCCCGCTTGGTCGTCCTGGAGCGCGAGATTGCTCGGCTGCGTGAGCAGACCATCCTCGCCAACTCAGATGCCGCTGCCGCCCGGGTAGATGCTGCCGCTGCCCGCGTGCTGGCGGCCGGTGCCGACCGGGACGTGTCGGAGGTTCGCGCTGAGCTGCGTGCCCACATTCAGGTCCTCAATGCCTTGCGGGAGACCCAGCTGGAGCAGGTGCGGAAGATGGCCGAGATGCACGCCGAGATCCACGCCGAGATGCACGAGGGCTTCACCGAGATGCGCGGGGGTTTCGCCACGCAGGCCACCGGTATGGCTCAGATCACCGAGCTACTGACGAAGATCGCAGAGCCGCCAGCGTCATCACTGAACTGACCCCGCTGGATGCGCGCCAGTCTGCATGTTCCGCAGAACCGCGGTGGCTGGTCCGCAGGCGGGTGACCGTCGGTAGTGCCCAGGCCGGTAGGGTGCCATGGTCATCGATGACCCGCACGGCGTCGGAGATGACGACTCGCGGGAGAACGGCGACACCGGTGGGGGGAGTCGGTGGCCAGGGTCTTCATCAGCTATGCCAGCCAGGACCGGGAGTGTGCTGCCCGGCCACAGCGGAGGCGTCAACTCGGTGGCCTTCAGCCGGGACGGGCACACCCTGGCCACCGCCAGCCTCGATACCACGGTGCGGTTGTGGGATGTCCGCGACCTCCGCAGACCCAGGCTGTGGGGTATCCTCACCGGCCACGCCAGCGCCGTCTTCTCGGTGGCCTTCAGCCCGGACGGGCACACTCTGGCCACCGGCAGCGCCGACAACACCGCGCGATTGTGGGAAACCGACGTCGACCGTGTCGCCAAGCGGATCTGTCGCATCACGCCCACCATCCCCCCAGCGAGTGGGACCACTATTTCCCCGGCTTGCCGTACCGGCCTCCCTGTGTATGAGCTACCCGGGGGGCGGGGTGGATACCTCACCCGGCGGCGGTCATGGGGGCGGCACCGCCGGGCGAGGCGGACTGGGGTGGGTTAGGGCGGGGGCTCGTCGTCGTCCCAGGGGGTCGTGCTGCTGGTGGCGTCACGGGTAGTTTTAGTGATCTTCACCGTGGCGGCTCTGAGTGAGACGCCGACCTCGGTGGCGTCGACTTCGTACACGTAGCGCTTCACACCACCGGTGGTGCCCCACTCGCGTTGCCGCAGCACGCCGGTGACCAGCACCCGAGCGCCTTGCATGAGGGATTCCGCGACGTTCTCGGCGGCCTGGCGCCGGATCGAGCATGGCAGCAACGTCGGAGCCTTGTCCACCCATTTCCCGGTGGCCGGGTCAACGCTGCGGTCGTTGGTCACCACGGTGAAGTTCGTGACCACGGCACCGGCGGGGGTCACGCACAGTTCGGGGTCGGCGACCAGGACGCCAGCGAGAGTGATCTCGGGTAGCCCAGTCATGACAGATCAGGTCCTCTCCGGTGGTGGATCGTGGCGACGGGGGTATGTGCTCAACCGGCGGCCGACCGGAGGTCTACCAGGCGGTATCGCCAGGCCAGGAACCAGGCAACGCAGCAGGGACACGAGCGGCGCTGGAGCGCGGTCGGGCTCGCCGGGAGTACCTCACGACCGCACAGGGCCACATAGCGCCCTCCGGCCGCCATCGCCTCATGGGTCACCAGGTGAGTCGTGCCCAGGCGGGCATCGGTCACTCCGGTCACGCCCGGCGGTACAGCCAGGGCACGGCCCGGCGCTCGCCGTCGGGCGCGCTTGGCCGTGCGGCCTGACAGTGCGTGCATCGCGATCTCCTCGTGCTTCGTGCTCGGTGTGGTAGCGCACCAGGGCGGGATCCGGCTATCAACTGACCAGCTACATCGTGCCTTCCGGTATCGATAGTAATGTGTAGCGCTACGAATCTCAAGACAAGAAAGGGTGATCTACTGTGCGGCTACGATCACGGCATGCGACCGTTGGGCCCGACCATGCGTCGTAGACAACTCGGTGCCGAGCTCCGCGCGCTGCGCAACAGTGCGGGCATCTCGATGGAGCACGCCGCGGCCGTGCTGGACTGCGTTCGCTCCCGGATCGGGCACATCGAGAACGGGCGCAACTCCATCCGCAAGCCCGAGCTCAAGGTGCTTCTCGATCTCTACGGCGCCAGCGACGAGGACCACGAGGTCCTCGAAGAGCTGCGCCAGCAGGCCAGCAAGCGGGGCTGGACCTCCACCTACCGGCTGCCGTCCTGGCTCAAGCGCTATGTCGAGTTGGAGACCGACGCCGCCACCATGCGCAGCTTCGAAAGCGAGGTGATCCCCGGCCTGCTGCAGACCGAGGCGTACGCGCGGCGGATCCACGAGGTGGCGGGGCCACTGGTCAAGCCCGCCGACATCGACAAGCTGGTGGCGGCCCGGATGCGCCGGGCCTCCCGGCTGACCGACGAGCAGGCACCGCTGGACTACGCCGCCGTGGTCTCCGAGGCCGCCTTCCGGCGGGCCCTGGGGGAGGCCGAGATCGGCCCGGCGCAACTGGCCCACGTCGTCGAGCTGGCCCGGCGGCCCAATGTCACGCTGCACGTGCTGCCCTTCGCCGCCGGGCTGCGCCCCGGCACCGGCAGCTCCTTCATGCTGCTGACCTTCGATCCCGACGTGGCGCCGCCCTTCGGCTACGAGGAGCACACCATCAGCGGGGGAGTCCTGGACGACCCGCGGGAGATCCAGCGGCTGGCCGAGATGTGGGAGCTGTTGCGCGGCCAGTCCCTCACCGCCGAGCAGAGCCTGACCTGGTTGTCCGAGTTAGCGAGGACACAAGAATGAGAGGATCCGATGCCTGATCTGAGAAATGCCCAGTGGCGCACGTCGAGCCGCAGTTGGGCCGCCAACGCCTGCGTCGAGGTCGCCGACCTGCCCGACGGGCACCGCGCCGTCCGGGACAGCAAAGACCGATCCGGCCCGGCGCTGACCTTCACTGCGGCCGAATGGGCCGCATTTACCGCCGGCGTCCGTGCTGGCGACTTCGACTGACCGCAGACCCCCGGCCGGGCGGTGCCCAACACACCCGGCCGGGCGATTGACGATGACCACCACAGCGGCTCGGCCCGGGGATCTCACCCCCGGGCCGGGCCACCAAGTCCGGCCAGCGCCGTCCGCTCCGGCCCGGAGCCACTTGCCCCCACTGTGCGCTTGAGCGCTGAATTCGACCTGCCCGAACCCTCCCGCTCGGTCGCAGCGGGAGTGCGGTGCGCAGCGCGTCCCAGTCGAGGGTCACCGTGACGTGCGGGGGTTCCCCCGCGGTGGTGGGGAACTCGTCAGTGGCGCGGGCGCGCTCACACAGCTCGATGAGTGCATCGGCCTGGCGTTCGGGGACAGTGCGGGTGTCGGGCACGCGTCAGTGGTGGGACGGTGGGTGCCGAGTTGCTCGATCAGGGCGCGGAGCAGGCTGCCGTGCTCGGGATCCAGCGGCGGCGGTGGCCGGCAGCCGTGGCGACAGGGTCTCTCCAGTGATCGTCCGGCGGGTGCCCACGAGGGCTGCGTGCTCCACTCGCGTGCGCGCCTCACCGGCGGACAGCTGAAACATTCCCGCCAGCAGCCGGGCGGTGGTGCTGAAACCTTCCCGGACGGCGATCCCCCGCGAGTCGGCCTCAGCGACCAGCTGAAGCATCAGCGCCTGCGTCCGCCGGGAAAGCGTCTCGATGTCCCGTAACGTCTGGGTGATCCCCTGGTCATCCAGGCCACCGAGCGTCCCGCGCACGCGGTCGAGACAATCCGACATCGCTGCGACGGGCTCGCCCAGGGCTACGGTCACACCCCGATTCTCGCGGGCACCACCGACAAAAACCGAGACGGCTCAACGAGGCCCCACCATCGGCGTCAAGACAGCCTGAAAGAACGGAGGGAGCGCCTCGATGGCTGACCCGGCGGCGTTCGACCGTCCCGAGCTCGCTGCCCTGTGGCGTGAACTGCGCCGCCGGTTCGAGGCCGCCGGGGACGGCGAGGTGCGCACCGTCCGGCTGTCCGGGCTGGACCCGGCGCAGCGCGCCGCGCTGGCCGACCTGCTCGGGTGGGCTCGGCTGCCCGGCGAGCAGACAACGGTGACCGTTGCCCGGGTTGACGACATCCTCCGCCGCGGGTGCGGGCTCGGCGTGCGAGAGCTCCTGGTGCGCCTGCACGGCCCGCTGCGGGACCGACCCGCCGAACGCGTGGCGATCGCCACCCAACGCGCCGAGCTGTGGGCGGAACTGGAGAACCACCCGCTGGTGGTGGCGCTTCCCGCGCTGCGCGGTTGGGTGGACGGCTTGCGTCGCGGCGGGCTGATCGGGGGTTCCGTCACGGCCTGCCGCGAGCATCTTCGCGCCACACTGGCCGTCCTGGCGGAGCTGCCCGCGGCCGGCGAGCCGTTGCCGGTGCTGGCCGAGCGCGTGCTGGGGGATCCGCACGCGCTGGACGAGGGCACCCGGTGCGCAGGCAGCGTCCTGCGCGCGTTGGCGGCGCTGCGCGACGAACCGCCACCGGTCGACGCCGCCGGCCGCCGCGACCTCTGGGCGATGCACGGGGTCACCGGTGACGAGTTATCCACGACCGTACTGGTGGCGGGCTTCACGTCCGCGGATCCGGGTGCGCTGGCCAGCACGCTGGCCGCCTGGGCCAGCGCCGGGCAGGCGGCGGTCGTGACGCTCGCGCAGCTTCGCGCCGCACCCCCGTTGCGTGGCGTGACACCGGTGCACGTGGTGGAGAATCCGTCCATCCTCGCCATGGCGGTGCACCGCTTCGGGGCCGGGTGCCCACCGCTGGTGTGCACCGCGGGGTGGCCGAACACCGCCGCCGTGCTCCTGCTGCGTAGCCTGCGCACCGCCGGTGCCGTGCTGCACTACCACGGGGATCTCGACGGTGAAGGCCTGCGGATCGCCGCCTACCTCGTCTCTCGGACCGGGGCGCTGCCCTGGCGGATGTCCACCACCGACTACCGCGCCGCCGTCACCGACCACGGACCCGCGCCCGGCCGGCTCACCGACGTCCCCTGGGATCCGCACCTCGCCGCGGCGCTGGCCGAGCGCGGCGTTGCCGTCCCCGAAGAGCGAGTCGCCCCGGTACTGCTTGATGACCTGGCCACGCATCTGCGCTGAGACCGCCCCTGCTGCGCCGAGTTCGACCTGAGCGTGGTCGAAGGCGGCCCGAACAACTCTCCTGTCGAACTCGGCGGAGCCGCGCGGCCGACGGCCAGCGCGGCCGACGCTAGCGTGCCACCAGGGAATCGGACAGCTGCCGGAGCCAGGCTCGCGCCGCCGGATCGTCGGCCTGTGGATCGGGTTGCGCGTCCTTGGTGCCGTCAAAATAGTGCCCGCTCACCCCGTCCAGGGCGGGATCGGTGAGCAGGCGCCACACCGCGTCGGCACCCTCCTCGACGGTGCTGGTGGGGGGCTGCCCGGCCGCGCGGACCATCGCGGTGTCCATCAACGTGGCGGGGTGTACCGCGTTGACGGACACGCCGGTACCCACCAGGTCGGCGGCCAGGTCAAAGCTGGCCATCACCTGGGCGAGCTTGGAACGCCGGTAGGCGGTGACACCGTTGTAGTGGCGCTCAGTGAAGGGGTCAGCTCGATCAAGCGCGAGCTGGCCAACGGAGGCGACCTGCACGATCCGGGCCGGGGCGCACGCGACCAGGCGCTCGGCCAACCGCCGGGCCAGCAGGTAACTGGCCAGATGGTTGACCGCGAAGCGGAGTTCGATGCCGTCCGCGCTGACCTCCCGCGCGCCGCCGGGCGGCCCGAACCCTACCCCGGCATTGTTGACCAGCGCGTGCAACCGCGGGTAGCGCTCCAGCACCTCGTCGGCCATCCGATGGACCTGCGCCAGGCTACGTGGTACCGGCGAAAGAGTTAGGTACTACTACTGATTGCCACGCCACGGTCACGCTAGGCACCTTATGTCATGCCGAACCGGTACTGCCACCGGTGAGGTGTCCGCGCCATCCCGGCAACCGGGACAGCCTTTCCTAGGGGGATTCCATGTCTGACGCAATGAGCTTTGCCGAACTGGCCGAACAATACGTGGAACTGCTGCCGGCCCGTACTGTCCTGTCGATGTGGCGCGCAGGCACCGGCGGACACGACGGCGCCCCCGGTACTCGCGGCGCCGACGGCGAGAGTGTTCCCGGCTCTACCTGGTGGTTCATCTTCGGCTACGACCGGTCCGGCGTCAGCCTAGGCGACGCCAGCAGCAAACACAGCTAACGGTGTGCCGCTTCTGCCGCTGCACCCCAGGCTGATTGCCCATACCCCACACCGGGTCCGCACCGCGTCAGCGAGGGTGCACCTCGCCGTGCGGGTGTCACCTCGGCTCCCACTAGCCTCCCGGAGGACCGCAGGGATTTCTTGCGCAGCCATGCGTTCAGTAGACGGTGGAGGACCGGCATCCGCGACACCCCGCCGACACCCCGGGACGCGCTCGCTTCACCTTCGGCGAGATTGTCGGGGTACTGGCCTAGGGTTGAGCACCGACACGGGGAGGTGAACGTGCACGGCGCGCTGTATCAGCTACACGCTGGCGACGCGTTGCAGGCGTACCCACACTGGCCGACGCCGACGACCATCGTGAGTGACGGCGCCTACGGAGTACGCGGCTTTCACGGTGATACCGTCAGCCCGGAGGGCTTAGCTCAGTGGTACCGGCCACACATACAGGCGTGGAGCGCCGCGGCAAACCCATCGACAACTCTCTGGTTCTGGAATACCGAAGTCGGCTGGGCAAATGTCCATCCCGAGCTGAGTGAGCACGGCTGGGAGTACGTTCAATCAATTACCTGGGACAAGGGGATCGGACACGTTGCGGGTAACGTGAACAGCAAGACGATTCGTCGCTTTCCGGTCGTATCCGAAGTATGCGTCTTGTATTACCGGCGATTTTCAGTCGAAACCAAAAGTGGCACACTGTCAGCTCGAGATTGGTTGCGGCATGAATGGCAACGATCAGGCCTGCCGCTCTACAAAGCAAATGAGGCATGTGGCGTAAGAAATGCGGCAACCAGAAAGTACCTTACGAATGATTGGATGTGGTACTGGCCTCCGGGTGAGATGGTAGAGCGACTTTCCGTCTATGCAAATGACCGCGGCACTGAGACCGGATGGCCATATTTCAGCCTCGATGGCCAGTATCCGGTGACAGCCAAAGAATGGGACTCTCTCAGGCATAAGTGGACCCACCAGCACGGGCTAACCAACGTCTGGCGGCGCCCAGCCCTGCATGACAGTGAACGCCTCAAGGGAACACAACGGAGATCTGCCCCACGAGTTTACAAGCCGACGGCTGGCAGCTCGGCCCACCTCAACCAGAAGCCACTCGAGTTTATGCAACGAATCGTGCGCGCGGTTACCGACCCTGAAGATGTGGTGTGGGAGCCTTTTGGCGGACTTGCGTCCGCATCGGTTGCAGCAATTTCACTCGGACGACGAGCCTACGTCGCGGAAATAGATCATGAGTTTGCGGTTCTTGCCGACTGGCGGCTGAAGCACGCCCAAACAGAAGCTGATCCAGACAACGAGTTCTTAGCAACGGATAAACAGGAG
>JAFAXZ010000231.1 GCA_019240665.1 Pseudonocardiales bacterium
CGCCCGTTTCCCGACGAGGCCGCCAGCCTGCTACCGGGCCTCCTGGCAGCTACCCGGACCGGACTCACACCGGCCAGCGACGACGAGCTTACGAAATAAGCGTCAACCACTCACATGATCAACCACCTATCCCTCCTGGACGCACAGCGGCGACACGATGACGATGAAGTCGTCATCACGAGGATGGCACGGCTGTTCCAAGATCACGATGGGTTGAGTTGGGTTCCCTTGCCGGAGGCTGCGATTTGATCACGTGCGGCGTGTCTGGGTGGTGATGAGACGAAGCTCCGATATGGACAGTGATCCTCTCACCGATCGCGTCCCCGGAGCTTCGTCGTGGTTTGAGTCTGTCAGTGATCCCGCCGTGTCCGCGCAAGCGGGACCGGTGGTGGTATCGGTCGTCCGAGCGTGTGTTGACTTGCTGGAACTGCTGGGTGGGGTGGGTGATGGCCGGTCAGATCAAGGTCGTGGTCATCCGGTGTCGGTGGTGCTGGCGCTGGCCGCCGCGGCGGTGGTGGCCGGGATGAGGGGCTACACCGCCATCACCGGCTGGGTCAGCGATGTCCCGGCCGGGGTCCTGGCCGATTTGGATGTCCGTGCCGGTGCGCTGCCTGCCAGACCGCCGTCAAGACCACGATCTGGCGGGTGCTGACCGACGCCGACGCCGAGGCCTTCGACGCCGCCATCGGTGCGTGGCTGAGCGGCCTGGCCGGGTTCACCGCAGCGCCCGCCAGTGGTGATGACCGCGAGTCCCCCGGGTTTGTTCAGGTCAGGCTCGATGGCAAGACGATCCGCGGTGCCAAAGACGCCGAGGGGAATCAAATGCACCTGCTCGCGGCCCTGGCCGGTCCGGACGCCTCGACCTCGGTCCTCGCCGCCCAGGCCGAAGTCGGCGCGAAGACCCATGAGGTGCCGATGGCGCCGGTGGTGCTCGGCCAGATCGACCTGAACAACAAGATCGTGACCGCTGACGCGTTGCACACAGTGAAAGCCACCGCGCAGCACATCCGCGAACGCGGCGGGCAGTTCGTGCTCCCGGTCAAGGAGAACCGGCGGGCCCTCGTCGACGCCCTCGACGCCCTGAGCTGGAAAGACGTCCCCGTCGCACACCGCAGCGTCGACAAAGGTCACGGCCGGGTCACCACCCGGACCATTCAGGTCCTTCCCGCCCCACCGGATCTGCCGTTCCCCCACGTCAGCCAGGTGTTCCTCATCGAACGGTACGTCAGTGACCTCCACGGCGGGCCGATCTCCGCCGTCGCCGCTCTCGGCCTCGCCAGCCCGGAACCCGATCGGGCAAGCCCCGCCGAGTTAGCCGGATACGTCCGGGAACAGTGGTCGATCGAGTCCCTGCACTGGATCCGCGACACCCTCTATCAAGAAGACAAATCCCAGATCAGAACCCGATCCGGGCCCAGAATCATGGCCGCGCTCCGCAATCTTGCCATCAGTGCCCTCCGGCTGGCCGGACGCACCGACATCACCGAAGCCACCCGATGGGCCGCACGCCGCATGGATCGGCCCTTCACCATCCTCGGACTCACATCATGATCTTGGAACGACCGTGCGAGGATGGCGAGAAGTACGTAAACGTCGTGTAGTTTCAAAGCGTTTTTATCGCGTAACAGGACCTATTGACTGCGCTGCTCGTAGAGTCGCCGCCATCTCCGGCAGCGATCGAGGTAGTCGGCGAGTTCATCGCGACTGAAGTCCGTGATAGACCAGCCCTGATTGACGTATTTACCATCCCATCTGTAGGCGAATGCCTCTGTTTCAACGGGGAGCATGACTCGGACAGCGGTAAGAGCATAGGCAGGATCCTCGAAGGCATCTAAGATAGCCCATTCAGCGCCCGTGAGGTCGGTGAATACCTTACCCCTCGTTTCACCTTGACCGGGAACCAACCCGGGATAGACCTTGTGCGGCAAGCGTGCCACCCACCAACCCGGCAAAGTAGCATCTTCGCGGTGCGGTATGCGATCGATAAGGGTGCTGATGACGTCGTCGAGGAGGAGCGTGCCGTAGACGAAAAGTTTACTGGTTCCCTCCGATGACTGGCCCAGCTGGCCAGAGTTCGTGGAGTTCGCGTGGAGTAAGCGGGCGCTTATAGGCTTCACGAAGCACCTCCGCGAGCATGGTACCGCCCGCTTCGACGAGTCTGACGAACCAGTCTATACCTGCGGGGTAGGACCACAAGTAGGATCTGAACTGTGGATTCCTACTGCGATCATAAAGCTCCCGAGCGATCTCCTCGTCAGTCCACCAGGGAACCTGGCGGCGGGCTAAGTCACGACAGTCCACAACCGTTGCTCCGCTATTGATCAGGGTATGAATCTGACCGCGAACGAGATTCATAAAATGATCAACCCTCGTGCGGGCAATCACGATTCCGTCATCAGGTGACGCTATCCATGGCAGAACTTGCGCCAAACCCTCGAACAGGACTTGGTGGGGACAGTGGACAGCAAGGATTCTTGACCACTCGACAGTGTTGACCTCTGCCTGCGCGGTAAAACTTGAGTATTGCAGAGCGTGCCCGAGGACCTCATGGAGCGCGAAGCGATAGGCGTCAACACGCGAAAAAGAAGCCCTGCTCTTGTTGATACGCAGACGCGTGTCATAGCCCGCGCCATCGAGCCAGTACGACCAGTACGCGTCGACCTCAACGTCCTCGATTATCAGGTTAAAATCGGCATCGGTCTCGACAAGTCGGCGGATACTGGACTCGTATTTCCCCGCGTACTCCGCGATGGCAGCACCCACGTCGGCTGCGGGCAGCTGCTCACTGAGGGCTTGGATATTTCTCCACGTGTGCTCATCCCACGAGACTCCAACTGACCCAAGTGCGTCCTGGGCAATCGATGCACGATAGTTAACGTAATCCTGGGTCCACCCGCGAGGCAGGCAACCCTGCGTGAGCGTGATGTACGCATCGAATGGTAGTTGTTCGCCAAGAAGAGCGCGGAGGTAGGCGATGTGCGCATCGAGGTGCACACTCAGGGCTGGTTGATGCTGGGCGTCAGTCTCGATCCGGAGTCGGCTGAGGGCGTCGAGCACGGCGAACCGGCTTTCGAAGGGACGTGGTGTCTGCCCTGGAAGCGCGCAGTCGAAGTCGATCACGGGTGGTTCGCCGCGTGATCGTTCCAAGGCATCCCAGCGACGTACCGTCTCCTCCACAGCATCACGAAGATGCACGAGTGACTTCCCACCGCAGAGTAATGGCCTGGCTGGGTTGCAGGTAGTCGCGGGTCACGGTGATAAGCGCGTCGCCAGCGTCGTCGGTGCAGACCAAGTCTTCGGTCGCAGAGACCTCCGACCCGTCGGCTTGCTCTTCGATGGCGGTGCAGTTGAGGAGCATGTGAACGTCGCGGTGGCGGATGTTCAGGGTGAGGTGGCGGGTGTATCGCGGAACGGCCTGCCGCCAGTAGTGATCGTGGACGAAGCGTCCGCCGCGACAGAAGTATGAGACGGTGGCCACTTCTCCGCAGTCGATGGCTGGTGAGATGTGGCAGGCGAACTTGGACAGGTTGTTCATGTCGTGAGTTCGCTGGATCGCTACCTTGCGCTCGTTACTGGGTGAGGGCTCGATCGTCAGGGGTCCGCTTGTGGTTTCGAACCACAGTTCCCGAGTCAGGCGCTTGATAGGGCGCTGTGTCAGGTTGAGGAGTTGGTGGGAATAGGTGACGGTCGACCAGCCTGCATCGTCGATGTCGATGGAGCAGGTCATGTCGAGTTCGACAATATGGCCGGCGAGCTTCGCTAACTGGGTAATCTCCGCGTCAGATAGGCGCAGACGCTTAGATAATGCCACCAGCGATCGAGCGATACGTTGCGCGGGCGTTTGTTCGGTCTCGGACTGCGGGACGCCCACGGTGAGGGGGAAGTCAGTGCTAGGCGAGGTAAGCGCGCGAGATTCGGCTCGGATACCCGATCCCCATCCGGCTTGTCCGTTGGCGGGCGCTTCGAAACCCCGTTCGATGGGATCGAGCACTGCCAGAGTCGCGGCGCTTGGATCGGCCGGTCCGGTTGGCAGGAGCGGTGGGGTTGTGGGTGATGTTTTCTGTGGCGTGGCCGGTTCGGGTACGAAGTCAATTCCACCGTCATGAGTCTGGAACAGTTGGTCGACTTTCCAGCCGGGGAACATGCTTTCCAGAATGCGACAGTGGTCGGGGTAAGGAAGCCCCACCAGTTCACCGGAAAGCCACCGGTAGAACTGCGCTTTGCTCGGCCACCCTCCTCGTAGCGTCGGGTCGGCTTTCGCGGCGACCCTGTCGTATTCGCGGCAGAAGGCGCGGTGAGTTTGCAGGTGGCGGTGCTGGAGCAGCACTTTCAGTACGACGGGCTTGGCGTCCAACAGCGGTGACCTTCCTTCTAGCTTGAGCGAGACGAGACTAGCACATTCGAGGGACCGCACGAGACCCGGGGAGGTATAGAAGTTGGAGATGAGACGGCCGCGAGGTCGAGAACGGACCTGACCTGGCCGAATCTTGTGATGTCGCTCGCAGACCGGGGCGGCAACCACACAGAGGATCGAGTCAGAGGAGCAAGGATTCATGGCGATTCCCAGGGGATACCGATTTGACATCGAGTTCGACAGCGCGTTTCCGCAAGGTTTGGTTCTGATTGGTGACGTTGCGCCGGATAACGAATATCAGACGCGCGAAGATAAGGCCGCCGGTCGACCGGTGCGACAGAAGACCGATCAGGCGACAGGTAAGCGGCAGTGGAAAGCCACCATCACCGACCCAGATGAACCCACCGCCAAGCGGGCCTCGTTTGAAGTCACGTTGATCGCGGACGTGCAACCGGTCCCGACAACCACCGAAGTCCTGCCGGGAATGCGTCCTATTCGGCTGGATGGACTGACAGCGGAACCCCGAGTCGCGGGTAACGGTGAGTTTAAGTACCAGTCCTATCTCTATCGGGCCACCGGGTTCGCGGCAGTACCGGGTGTCAGCGGGGTTCGCTCACAGCCGAGCAAAGCTGTCGGCTCGTCAGGTGGTG
>JAFAXZ010000315.1 GCA_019240665.1 Pseudonocardiales bacterium
CGCCCGTTTCCCGACGAGGCCGCCAGCCTGCTACCGGGCCTCCTGGCAGCTACCCGGACCGGACTCACACCGGCCAGCGACGACGAGCTTACGAAATAAGCGTCAACCACTCACATGATCAACCACCTATCCCTCCTGGACGCACAGTGGCATCTGGACGAAGTGTTCATCACGATCAACGCTAAGCGGCAGTACCTGTGGTGTGCGGTCGACCAAGACGGCATCGTGCTGGACATCCTGGTCACCTCCCGCCGTGACGCCAAGGCCGCCACCAGGTTCTTTCGCAAGCTGCTGAGGGGGTTGCAGTCCGTGCCGCGGGTCCTGATCACTGACAAGCTGGCCAGCTACGGTGTGGCCCACCGACGGTTGATGCCCAGCGTGGAGCACCGTCGATCGAAGTATCTAAACAATCGGGCCGAGAACTCCCACCAACCCACCCGGCAGCGCGAACGGGCGATGAAACGCTTCACCTCGCCCGGTAGCGCCTAACGGTTTCTGTCCGCGTTCAGCGGGATATCATCACACTTCCGACCCCGCCGCCACCGGCTCAGCGCCGATGCCTACCGTCAAGAAATGACATCCCGCTTTGCCACCTGGAACGACGTAGTCGGCCTTCCCACGGCTAGCTGACACACCTCCGACCAGCACCGCCTCGCACTCCGCGGCACCCTCGTCACGCTCGACCCAGTAACTTGACAGTGCTCACCTGCCAGCGGCCTGGCGCGAGTCTGCCGGATGGCCAACCCGCTAACTCTCATTAGTGTCCGCCTGACCACGCTCCAGGCTGCTTGCAGATCTGCGCGGCGATGGCTGGCGACGTACACGGTTGTCTTGATCACGTCGGTCAGATCTGCCTCGGTGGCCTGTAGCGCGATGCGCAGGTTGGTCATGACCCGCTCGGTTTGAGCGGCTACATCGCCGACGGCGACGATGACTCCCTCGTCATCGAGAGGACAGGTCCCGGCGGTGAAGATCAGTCGGGAGACGTCGTGCGCCACAGCGGCGTAAACGTAGGGCACGGGACTGGCCAGCTTCGACGACCGTATGAGCTGGATCGGGGTCCGTGGTGGGGTCACCGGTGCACTGTGGCAGACCCTCCTGGGACACAGCCCATCTGGTCTGAGTGTGACCGCGCTGGAGGCCATGCTGTTTTGTCCGTTGCCGTGCATCTGTCCCACATCACGCGGCTGAATAGACGGTGTTGAACACGGACCTGCCCAAGAATGACCGCTGCAGTCCGACGGTTATAAAAAGTATAAAAAGCGTCTGTGGGAGATAATCGTTGACGGGTAAGCGTTTGATGAGCGAAACGGTGTTTCTCTCGCCGCTACTTCTACCGCAGGAAGTACCCAGCTTCCTTGGCCAGATCTTCCAGGCCGTAACGAGCCACCATCTCAGCGTCATCCAGTCTGATGGTGCGCAGCCCGCCTCGCTCAAGCCGTTCGTTGATCTTGTCAAGGTTGTTCCTGCCGATCTCTTTCTCGACATCTGTGGTCTTGCCTCGATGCGGCTTACCAGCATGCTCTAGGGATGCGTAGTCGAGCTTGTCTGCGGTTGATGCCGCTGCCGGCTTGGTTGGCCTGCGCGGCGGGTAGGCGGGTTGCGCTCTACGAAGAACGTCTGCCATTTCCATGTCGCCCGCGAGCTTGTTGAACGCCTCGATCTCCATTGTGACAGTTTCGGGGGCTGACCCATCACCCGAATAGAACTTAAGGCTAACAACATTCAGCACGCTCGTTCGGACTGCCTCAACCTCGTCAGCCGCGGCTTCGAGCTCTACTGGTCCATTCTCAAGGGCTGGATGTTGTTCGACAACGATACGTACCACCTCATCGTCATCGATGACCTTATTAGTCAGATCAGAGAAGCGGACCAAGCGTTGAGCCATGTTATTACCTCTCGAAGTCCTCGGGACTGGACGCGGGGAGCCTAGCAGGCCCTGGCATTGGTCAATGGCGCGGTCCGAGCTGATGAAAGGCTGGGCGGCGAGTTGAAGACGCGATGCGCGAGATCCTCTACGAGCTGCGCGCGACAGGCCCGACGGCGCTAGATATCACCGATACCCAGGAGCGGCATACCGCAGTGGCCCGGACCATCGGGGGCAGCCTGAACCGGCTGAGCGATTAGCAGCGGGATCGCTACCTGGAGTTGGCGGTGTTCGGGGAGGATGTGGCGATCTCCGCTCCGGTGCTGCGCAGGTACTGGAAGCTCACGGGTGGCTGGTCTGAGTTTGCGACCCGGCGATTCTGCCAGCGCTTGGCTGAGCTGGCGCTGGTCAGCGACTACCGGGCCGATCCCGACCAGGTGATGCTGCATGACGTCATCCGCGCCTACCTGCGGGAACGAACCTTGCGGGTGCCGGACCGGTCATCCACGGCGGTGACCTGTGGCATTCGCTGGACAGCGGTCGTCAGGCATGATCGCCGGCCATGGCGTTACGACTGCTCTATCTGATCCTCCGGCAGCTTGTGACCTGGCTCGGTCTGCTGGCCCGGAGCTCACGATCGAAGACTGTGGAGATCCTGGTGCTTCGCCATGAAGTCTCCGTGTTGGGTCGCCAGGTGCGGCGCCCCGCGACTGTCGTGGGCGGATCGGGCGGTGTTCGCGGCGCTGACCCGATGGCTGTCCCCGGTTGGCCACATGCATCGAATCGTCACCCCCGCCACGGTGTTGCGGTGGCACCGGGACCTGGTGGCCCGGCGTTGGACCCACCATCGACGCCGCCGCACCGGCGGCCGTTGCACGGCATCCGAGCTGCGCCAATTGGTGCTGCGACTGGCCTCGGAGAACTCGACTTGGGGGTACCGGCGGATCCAGGGCGAACTTGCCGGGCTCGGTTACCAGCTTGCGCCCAGTACGGTGTGGTTGATCCTGAAGCGAGCCGACAACGAGGCGAGCCCGTATCGCCGTTGAGCCACCAAGCTCACCAAACACCAAGGGCAGCCCCACCGCACCCTGCACAAGCCCGATTACGCGTGGTCGGGGCCCCACCCACCCGAGCGGAACCAACCCACGTGATGATCTCCCTAAAGACGCAAACACACGCCGCGGAAGCCCCGGTCTCCGCGGGAGAGCCACCATCCGCACAAGCTGACCAGGCCTATCCGAGCAGCCACCCCAGCATGCCCACACACCAGCACCCACGCGACACCAAAACCCGATCACCAACGCACCAACGCAGCAACCACCCCCAACCAAGGAAAACCAACAAAAAGAAAAAGCCCTACACCCGCTTGACAACCCGCTCTTACGGTGGTGTCCGCTGCCGGCCCACCTGACGTACTCGCGGGCTATGGAGGCCCTGGCCGCTGCCGTCACCCGGCTGGTACAGGCACGCTTGGCCGCTGCCTTCGCCCGGATGGCCGCCACGCTCTGGCCGTCCCTGGCCGAGTTCGACTTGGTGCGCGACCTGACCGGGTGGGGCGCGTACCTGCTGCGTCGCGCCCCGCACGGCTGGCCAGCCGCGTTCCAGCACACCAGTCGTGACCTTGCGGATCTGCCGCAACAGAGCCCCTGCGAGCGTGACGAGGCGCCGCCGTCTCGTGCACCCAGCGCGGGGCCGCACCGGTACGGTGCTGATCGGTCAAGCACTGTCGGGGAGGGCAGAGGACCGATGCGCGCTAGATGTCCCGAACTCACCAGCAGAGCTGCTGGAGGGCGGAGCGACGACGCTGATGTCGAACTCGGGGCACGGGGAGCGCTCGGCGCAACCAGAGCGGTTGCGCGGTGCGGGTGATCCACCTTGACGGGTCTGTGGAGGTGGTCTGGGAGCTGGATGCCGCGCTGCACACCATGCTGGCGGGAGGCGAGGCGGTGGCCCCGTTGGGGCCGGGGCAAGCGGTCCCGCCCGGGGACCCGGGTCCCGGCCAGGTCGTGCTGAGCACCTCCGGCTCCACCGGGCAGCCCAAATGGGTGCAGCTCGGTGGAGCCGCGCTGAGCTTCTCCGCCGCGGCCGCCCATGCCCGGCTCGGGGGATCCGGCCGGTGGCTGCTGGCGCTGCCCGCGCACCACGTCGCCGGGCTGGCGGTGCTGGTCCGAGCGGCGCTGGCCGGCATTCAGCCCGTGGTGCTCGACCTGCGTAGCGGGTTCGATCCGGTCGCCTTCAGCGCCCTCGCCCAGCGACTGGCAGGCGAGGCCGGACGGTGCTACACGGCGCTGGTGCCCACCCAACTGGCCCGGCTGCTGGCCAGCGATCCCCACCCTCTCATCGGATTCGACGCGGTGTTGTTGGGCGGTGCCGCCGCACCGGGGCAGCTGCTACGGCGGGCTCGGACGGCGGGAGTGCACGTGGTGAGCACCTACGGCATGACCGAGACCGCGGGGGGCTGCGTCTACGACGGCTGGCCGCTGAACGGTGTCCAGGTTCGGGTGGACAGCGTTCGGGTGGACGGCACCGAAGCCGAGACCGGGAGCGTCGAGCTGGCCGGCCCGATGCTGGCCACCGGCTACCTCGATGCTTCTCCGGAGACCTCGGGAGCGTTCCACGATGGCTGGTTCCGGACCTCCGATCTCGGACGGCTCGACGGGCAAGGCCGGCTGCAGGTGCTCGGGCGAGCTGACGACGTGATCGTCACCGGCGGGCTCAACGTGGCCCCAGCCGAGGTGGAGGCCGTACTCAGCGGCCTGCCCGGGGTCGCCGCAGCCTGCGTGGTGGGCCTGCCCGACCCGGACTGGGGAGAGCGGGTCACCGCTGTGGTGATACCCGCTGATCCTGAACGGCCCCCGGACCCCGGTGCACTGCGCGTGGCGGCCCGCCGCCTGCTCACCGGGGCGCAGGTTCCCAAGGAGATCATCCTGTTCGATGCGCTACCGCTCTGCGGCGTCGGCAAACCCGACCGCAGGGCCGTCCGGACCATGCTCACCGCGCGGGGCCACTGACCGGCTGCTGACACGCTCAGTGCACGTTCACCCACTTCGGGTATGGACGACGACGCACCCTGCGGGTTCTGTGGATACCAACCGTCCCAAGAACCACACTAGTCACAGCGGAAACACCTGCCCTTGACAGTCAGGAGCATCCCTTGGCGCCGCCGGCTCGTCGCTACCGCCGTGTCCGCCTCTCAGCCCGGATTGCCACCCTGGCCGTCGTCGCGCTGCTCGCAGTGCTTGCTGGGGCGAACCTCCCGGCCCTTGCGCACGACAGGGCTCCCCGGGGACTCACCACCTGGTTTGCCCGCCTGAGCCCTGGCCGGGACGACACGAACGTGCGTTTTGACACCGGCGGGCTGCGCCTGGGTTCCAGCCCCGCCGGGCCGGCGAGCATCAGGTCGGACCGGCCGGAAGGCATGCTGCTCACCGCGGTGCATCCACTAGTCGGGTTCAGCAGCCAGGTAGCAGCGGAACTTGCGGCCGATCAGCCAGCCGGCTCGACCGTCGCCGTCGACGTCCGCGGCACTCGGGGCGACGGGTCGTGGACCGAGTGGGTGGCCACCGGCTCGAAGACACCCGCGATGCTGGGCGCCGCAGTGACGAGCGTGCAGGCCCGGATCGTGCTGCATGGGGGCAGGGGTGGCGTAAGCCCGCTGGTGCGGTCAGTGCGGCTGACCGCACAACCCGGCGTAGCGCTGCTCGCCGCTCGCCCACGGACGCCTTCCAGCTACCGAGTGTTCGCTACCCGTGAAGGCTTGGTCGGAGCCAGCACAGCCAACGGTCACATGATTCACGAGCGGGACCACTTCGTCGCGCTGCCCTCACGTCGGGGACTGGCCCCCCGCGACTCGGGCGACTACACGGTGAAGATCTGCGCGGGCAATGGCCGGTGCGAATGGGCGCCGGTGTGGGATGTCGGTCCGTGGAACACCACCGACGATTACTGGAACCCTGCCGACGTCCGCCAGTCCTGGGCCGACCTTCCGCAGGGCCGGCCCCAGGCACAGGCTGCCCACGAGGACGGATACCACGATGGCCTGGATCAGTTTGGCAGGGAGGTACTCAATCCGGCCGGGATCGACCTGGCGGACGGCACGTTCTGGGACGGTCTGGGGCTGCACGACAACAGCTGGGTCACCGTCACCTACCTGTGGACTGACGACGCGCCGCCGGCCATCGTGCTGCTCCCGATCCTGCCGGTGCACAGCGGCCCTGGCGAACAGTATCCGACGGTGGGTGTGGCCGCGCAGCGCGCCAAGCTGCCCGTGGAGTGCGCGGTTACGAGCCAGCCCGTCACCGGCACCCAGGGCCGCACCGACCAGTGGCTGCGGATCGGTCCGAAACAGTTCATCTCCGCCGCGCACGTCGGTGTCGTAGCGGTCCCAGGGCTCCAACAAGTCATAGCGGTCCACGGGGTCCAACAAGGGCAAGGCAAGCGCTGCGCGACCTCGTAGGGTTGGCCCGTGGCGAGCGTGGCGCAGTGGGTGGAGGGGGCGCGGCCTCGTACCTTGCCCACCGCGATCGCGCCGGTGCTCGCTGGTTGGGGGGCTGCGGCCGCACTGGGCACCTCGAACTGGGCGCGGGCGCTGCTAGCGCTGGTCGTGGCGCTGGCGCTGGTGATCGGAGTCAACTACGCCAACGACTACTCCGACGGCATCCGGGGCGCCGACGCTATCCGGGTGGGTCCGATGCGGCTGGTCGGATCCGGCGCCGCAGCACCCGGCGCGGTGCGCGCTGCCGCGCTGGTCAGCTTCGCGGTTGCCGCAGTGGCCGGACTCACGCTGATCGCGCTAGCCGGACGATGGTGGTTGCTGGCGCCGGGCGCGGCGTGCATCGCCGGGGCGTGGTGCTACACCGGCGGGCCCCGCCCTTACGGCTATGCCGGGCTCGGCGAGCTGGCCGTGTTCGTCTTCTTCGGCCTGATCGCCGTGCTCGGCACCCAATACATCGTCAGTGGGCGGATCACCCTCACCGGTTGCTGCGCGGCCGTCGCGGTAGGAGCGATGTCGACCGCGGTGCTGGTGGCCAACAATCTGCGCGACATTCCCACCGACTCCGCAGCAGCCAAGCGCACTCTTGCCGTGCGTCTCGGCGAGCACCGGACCCGCACGCTGTACAGCACGCTGGTGGCCGTGCCGTTCGCGGTGACCCTTGGCTTGGCAACCACCCGGTGGACCGCCCTGGCCGGCCTGCTCACCCTGATTTTCGCGGTGCCCGCACTGCGCCGGGTCTGGGGCGGGGCACGCGGGCCAGAGCTGATCCCGGTGCTGCGGGACACCGCGCTGGCGCTGCTGGTGTGGGCAACCGCAACGGCCACCGTGCTGGCCTGGTAAGCCATCACCATTCAGCGCTCCTCACCCCGGAGCTGGCGACGGAGCCGATCTCGCTCGGCCCGGCGGCGCGCCCCCACCACTGCCAGGCCGGCGTTGACCCGGGCTCGCAACGAGCCCAGCAGCACCATCGACAACGGCAGCGCCACCACCACCGCGAGCAGGAGCGACACCAACAGCGGGACGCCGGCCAGGAGTAAGAGCAACGCCGTGACGGCCACCAGGGCCAGCCGGGCCGCGCTGTAGAGCGCGACGTCACGGGCGAGCGCGGGACGCCTCGGTGGGTTCTGCGGTGCCACCACGACCGCTCAGCTTAACCCGCCGGCCCGGGTCCCCGGCGGGCGTGGGTGGTGCGCCGACTCGGCAGGCGGATGCTCGGCAGGAGCAGGACAGGCCCATCAGGATGTGACGTGTGTAGCGCTTCCCCCTAACGGGTATCCCCCGACTAGGGACTTAGTTGGTGGAGGCTTGTCGTGGACACGGTTGCTTGGATCATCTTAGGGATCGCCGCAGTGGTGATCATCGTGTTGGCGGTTGTTGCTGCGCGCTGGCGGAACCAGGCCAACCTCCAGGAACGATTCGGGCCTGAGTATGAACGCCAGGTGGCGATGCACGGCAGCGAGCGCGACGCGGCGCGCCACCTGCGCGACGTTGCCGACCAGCGCGATCAGCTCGACATCCGCCGTCTGGAGCCCACCGCCCGCGATCGCTACACCCGACGCTGGCAAGCCGTGCAGACCGAGTTCGTCGACCGGCCCGGACATGCGCTGGATGAGGCGGACCGGCTGATCACCGACGTGATGCGGGACCGCGGCTACCCGGTGGAGGATTTTGGTAAGCGGGCCGAGCTCGTGGCCGCCGACCATCCGGAGATCGTCAAGCATTACCGCGCTGCGCATGCCGCCCGACGAGACCATCACGGTCAGCCGGGCGCCGTGGGCACCGAGGAGCTGCGGCAGGCGTTCGTGCACTACCGCGCCCTGTTCGACGAGCTCATCAGCGGGTGACCACAGCCGTTCAACGACAGGCCACAAGACAATGCCGAAACATCACCTACGGAGGCACAGATGGACACCCGTCAAGAGCACGGGGAACCCGAACGACGAGAAGGCCTGGGCGGACGGGTACGTCGCTTCGTCGACAGTGAGATAAGCCGCGTTCTGGACAAGGACACAGAGGACGAGGAGACCGGCCGAGGTCCTGCCGCCTATCGCCATGAGCCTGAACGGGTTCCCGAGGTTGACCGGGACAGGGAACCGGGTGCCCCCTACACCGACTACACCGACGCATCCGGCCGCGCCGTTGGCCAGCCGGCGACAACCACGCCCGTCGATCCCGGATACGACACTCCGGGATACGGACTGTCCGCACCCGAGCCCAGCGTTGAGGAGGCCGGGCTCGGGCAGTCGGGTGGCCACGTGAGCGATGAAGCCGCCGCCGATAGCAGTGCGGAGCGCGTGGGACTGCTCAATGACCCGGCCGGCCTGCGCGCTCGGTGGCAACAAGTGCAGGGCGCTTTCGTCGACGACCCGCATCATGCGGTTCAGGAGGCAGGCGTGCTCGTTGAGCAGACCCTGCAGGAGATCCGCGAGAATGTCACCCGTGGCCAGATCAGCGATCCGGCATCGACCGAGGAGCTGCGGATGAGCTTCCAGCGCTACCGCGAATTCTTCCACCGGCTGCTGTCGGCGTGATGATCTCGGTAAGGGCAACTCGCCGCCCGGCGAGTTGCCGGACACGACTGAAGAAGGAGAACACGATGGGTCTTGCCGATAAAGCTCAGAACAAGGCTGAAGAAGTCAAGGGCAAGGGCAAGGAGGCCGCCGGCCGGGCAACCGATGACGAGGAACTCCAGGCCGAGGGTGAGGCTGATCAGGTCAAGGGCAACCTCAAACAGGCCGGCGAAAAGATCAAAGACATCTTCACGTAACGACGTCGCTCCGCTGCTCCACCCAGGAGACTACTCCGCCCAGAAGTGGGCCCCTGACCGCGGACGCTGGTCAGGGGCCCACTTCTGCTGGTTCGCTCAGGTCTGCACCCTCTTCTCATCTCCCGCTCGGGGTTCTTTGGGGGGAGCCTCAGCGGTAGCCGGATCGGGTTCTTCCTCCCCCGCGCCGAGCTTTGACTCCTCCCCAATCTTCTCGACGCGCTCCTTCAACTCCTCCGCCGAAGGCGCATTTGTCCGGTCCTCAGCCATGGTTGCTCCTCTCCGTACGGGGTACCACTGTGGGCTACCCCGTCTAGTTTGGACGTAAACTCACCTCCAGCAACCCCCCACTCCGGAGCCGCAGTACCCACCAGAGCCTGTCTCACCCATCTGGGCGGCCAGGCGTGCTGGAGCAGCCCTAACAGTCCACCGGGTGTACCGGTTTGAGATGGTTCATCCATTACCGGCGCTTTACCTCTACAGAACCGTTCGAGTACCTGCCGCGTGACCTGTCACGATGCTCCGGTAGGTCCCGACTGTGAGGTCGACGAGCTTGGGGAGGCCGCGATGTCCCAGCCACAGCACACTGAACGCCTGCTCACCCCGGGGGAGGTAGCCGCACTGTTCCGGGTGGACCCCAAGACGGTCACCCGGTGGGCCTCCGCTGGGCGGATCGGCTCGATCAGGACTCCGGGCGGCCACCGGCGGTTCCGCGAGACCGAAGTCCGCGCGCTGCTCGCCTCGCTGACTACTCCGGCGCCACTAGACCGCTCCTCGGAGCGCACTGCCCGCAGGACCGCCGGATGACATCCGGGTGACGCTCGCTCGCCGGCTTCGCTGGACGCTACTACGCTCCGTGGCAATGGGTAGGAGGTGGCTGCCGTGCAGTATGTAATGGCGGCGATCGGGGTGGCTGGTGTCACCGCGCTGCTGTGGAAGGCGGTGCGCCCGCAGCGTCCGGCCGCGCGCTCAGTGCTCGCACCGGACGACGATCCAGAGTTCCTCCGCGGCTTGAACCGCAAGCGGCAGCAGCCTGGCGACCAGAGCTGACACACAGTCGCTACTGGTGGGCCCAGGTGCTACCGATGGGCCCAGGAGAGCGCGTGCGGAAAGTCATCGGCGACCGTCGCGGCCAGCTCCAGGGCGGCCAACCGCGTGCGCTGACCGAGACGGTCGAAGTCGACCTCACCGCCTTCTTCAAGGTGCTCATCGAAGGGCATCCGGCAGACCGATCGGCAGCGGGCCGCGAAGTGCGTGGCGACCCGTTCCAGATCTACCTTGCCTGCGGTCGGCCGCACCGAGTTGATCACGGCGACCGACCGTCCGACGAGCTCGCGGTATCCATGTGCGTCCAGCCAGTCCAGGGTGGCCGACGCCGAGCGCGCCCCGTCGATCGAGCTGGACGAGACGATGACCAGCGAGTGCGCCAGATCTAGCACGCCTTTCATCGCAGAGTGCATCAGCCCGGTCCCGCAGTCGGTGAGCACGATGTTGTAGAAATGTTCGAGCAGGTTGACCGTGCGCCGATAGTCGGCCTCGCTGAAGGCCTCGGATACCGCCGGATCCTGCTCGCTGGCGAGGATCTCCAGCCGGCTGGGGCCTTGCGAGGTATAGGACCGGATGTCGGAGTACCGGCGGATCCGATCGGCGTCGCGGAGTAGGTGCCGCACCGTGGCGGTGGTCTCCAGCGGTACCTTCTGGGACAGCGTGCCCCGGTCAGGATTGGCGTCCACCCCGATCACCCGGTCACCGCGCAGCGATGCGAGGGTCGAACCCAGCGTGGTCGTGATGGTGGTCTTACCAACGCCGCCCTTAAGGCTCAGCATCGCAATCTTGTAGCAGCCATTCAGCGGCTGGTTGATCCGAGAGATCAGTTCCCGACGCTGCAACTCAGCGGCACTCTCTCCGAAGTTGACGGCGCCCCCCGAGGCGACGAACAGCGCTCGGCGCCATCCAGACTGCGGAGATCTCCGAGTCTGCCGGAGTAGCTGCGCGGAAGACAGGTCGTGAGAGGGGTCCACCGGCTGCCCGGGCAGCCGGTTCGAGCCGGACGGGCCACTGACAGGCTCGTCGTGGCGTCCGATCACGCTCACGCCCTCCCTTAACGCCCTGAAAAGCACTGTCAGATCCCGGCGTAGGAGTGGAACCCGGCAATGACGATGTTGACGAAGAACAGGTTGAACAGCATCACCCCGAAGCCGACCACGTTGATCCACGCCGCCCGCGAACCGCGCCATCCGGCCGTCGCCCGGGCGTGTAAATACCCCGCATAGACCACCCAGGCGACCAGTGCGCACGTCTCCTTCGGGTCCCAACCCCAGTAGCGGCCCCACGCTGCCTCAGCCCAGATCGCGCCGGTGATGATCGCGAAGGTCCAGATCGGCAGGGCGAGAACAGCGGTGCGGTAAGCCAGCTGGTCCAGGGTGGCGCTAGCGGGCAACCGGGCGGCGATCCGCGAGCTGTCTCCTGCGCCGAGGAGGTACAGCACACTGGCCACCCCGGACACCAGCAGGATGCCCGATGCGGTGGCCGCCGCCGAGACATGGATCGTGATCCAGTACGAGTTCAGCGCCGGGATCAGCGGCGCGGCCTGCGCGTAGAGCACTGTGCCGCCCAGGAACATCAGCACCACGACGGGCAGCAGCACGAAGGCGCCCAGCCGCTGTAACGCCGCCGCGGCACTGGGCTGCCGGGACGTCATGGGCTGCCGGGACGTCATGGACTGCCGGTACAGCACCACCAGCCAGCCGGCGACCGCGACGAAGCAGATCGCCGAGGTGAACTCGTACATGTTGGCCCAGGGCACCCGGCCGATCGCGGCTCCCCGCAGCGCCAGGGAGCTGGCGTGCACCAGCACAGCGAGTCCGGTGAGCGCTACCGCGGACCGACCGATCCGCTCGGCTTTGCTCCGGGATGGCGCGCCGTCTGTGACCCCGCCTTCTGTGACGTTGGTGGGGGGTGGGAGTGTCGCCACCGATC
>JAFAXZ010000088.1 GCA_019240665.1 Pseudonocardiales bacterium
ACGAAGACCACCACCAAGCCTGGGTCGGGAACGGACCACAAACCATGGCAGCACTCCGCAACCTCGCCGCCGGACTATTCCGCCTTAACGGCCTACACAAAATCAAAGAAACAACCGAGGCAATCTGCCGCGACCGCGACCGCGCCCTTCCCCTCCTAGCCACTTAACACCGCAACTCGTCACAATCAGTAATCATGACGTGGCCCTGGTCCGCGGGTTCACCCCCCTCAACAACCGCGGCACCTCCCGCCGAATATGCTTCGCCTCCCGCTTATTCACACTCACCCGGTCTGTGCGCCACCCGAACGGGCGGTTCGACCCCCCATGATGACGACCCGCCAACGCCGCCCGCCGATTCCCATTCACCATCCGCCGGGAAATATTCCGAGACTCCCGATTCCGCTGATCCACCTCCCGACGCGCACTCGAAATCCCCTCATCACTGGTCAGATCAATACTCCCGGTCAACCCCACCACATACACACCATAATGCTCCACCAGATCAATCAAATCCTCCAAATCCCGAGGATCGCGCATCCCCCGATCAATATTCGGCAAACACAACGCGTTGAACTCACCCCGACGCAACCCCGTCATCATCGCATCCCAGTCCGGACGCACCACCCGATACCCATACGTCCCATCCGGCAGCGCCACCCGAACCCGCCGAAACGCCGACACGTTGTTCTCCGGATACTCCCGCCCGATCCGACCCCCCAACCCCAGGGCAAACGGGCGCATCTCATCCAGCTGGTGAGCCACCTGCTCCGCCAGCCCCTTCGGATCCAGCGACTCCCGGCCATACAGGGCCCAAACAAGCTGGTCAGGGACGATCTCAAGCTGTGTGCGCCCCCCGGCCCGGCGCGGTCTCGATGCAGTCATGCTAGAGAGTATGCGGTAAGAGACTCACGGTGTACCTTACGAAAAGCGTCGGCCAGGCCGCCGGGCTCGATGAGCACGCGACGGATCGGCAGCGCAATCACGCTGCCCGGTTGCACGCCGAATTGCGGGTGACTCCGTGCTCGCCGCGGTGTCCGGTGTGGCTGCTCTACGGCATCCAACCCAAAGGCGCCCGGTATTCGAGGACCCCGGGGCGCTGCAAAGGCAAGGCGCACCAGCCCGAACACCTGGGATCGCCGGACGTCAGGTACTGGTGTCCCGGAAATGGTCGAGCAAGACCCTAGACGTATCGCTATGTAGTACGTTCATCCGAATAGCCCAACGGGGAGTATCCCCAGGTCAGTTGCCGGGCGGCAGTGCGAGCGCAGGTTTAGTCACTGGTGCCATCGCGGTCGTGAAGGATGACACAGTGATGTGGCGAAGCATGCGGCGGGAACGAGCCGAGGCAACCGTAACCCGCTTGCGGCCGATCTCCCCGTGGATGCTTCTCCTCGCCGTGGTGGTGATCGTGGCTGTCACCTGGCCGCTGACCGTCTGGCTGTATGGCATCGCGGGCAACGATCCGGCTCGTCGTTTGGAAGCGATCAAGATTGGGTCGACCGTGGCTGCGGGGACGGGTGGGTTCTTCGCGTTGTTGCTGGCATTTCGGCGGCAGCGCTCCACCGAGATCATCGCTGCCGAGACACGGGAGGCGTGGGATAAGGAGTACGAGCAGCGTGTGGGGTGCCAGAAGTCGGGCACCTATGTGAGCAGCGGCTTCACGCGGTCCGTTCACACTCGTTGATCAAGCCGTCAGAACCGGTCGACATCTGATTCGTTCGTAGCTGAGGTCCGCCACGAGGTGAGCCGGTCGCGGAGAGCGAAGTTCGCAGGAGCGGTGGGGTCGTCGACCCGTTGTAGTGGCGAACGTAGTCGGCGAGCACTACACGCGGGTGCCGCTCGCTGAAGATCAACGTTCGGTCGGTGAGCTCGGCTCGCAGGGTGCGGATGAACCGTTCGGCGAAGCGGTTCGCCCGCGGACACCGAGCAGGGATCCGGACCATGTGGATGCCCACATCGGCCAGGACAGCGTCGAATGATGCGGTGAACTGGCCGGCCCGGTCTTGGACCAGGAACCGGAACTGGGTGGCGTGATCGCCGAGATCCATCACGAGGTTGCGGATCTGCTGGGTGGTCCATCGGCCGTCGGGTTGGTGGTCGTGCCCAGCAGGTGCGCGGACCGGCTGGGCACCTCCAAGACGAAGAACACGTAGATCCTTGCAGCACCAGGAGCTCGACGTGCTTAGACGCTGACGAGCGGCCGAACACCAACAGCAGGTTCAGCAGCGCGCACGCAGACCAGGTAGAGCAGACGCGACGACACGAGTCACGATCACGCCCCGACGGCTAGCGATGCGACCTCCCTGGTTAGCCGCGCAGGCCAACTTCTGGAACCCCTCAGGTACCAGCAAATGGAACAAGATCGAACACCGCCTCTTCTCCAGAATTACCCAGAACTGGCGCGGGCGACCACTCGAAACATACCAAACCATCGCCAGCCTCATCGCCAATACCACGACCACCACAGGCTTAACCGTTCAGTGCGAACTCGACTCCAGCCTCTACCCCACCAAAATCAAGCTTACCAACCAGCAGAAGGAATCAATACCCCTCGTGCGACATCAGTTCCATGGCGACTGGAATTACACCATCGCGCCACAAGTTGAATAGGTTAATTCATTCCGACTCCTAACCTGGGTGCAGGATGCGGTCTCCGGCAGGGTGAGGTATTCGGCATCTCAGCTGATGACGTAGATGAAGAGCCCGGCATCCTCCGGGTAGAGCAACAGGTGAAGATCGCTCGAAATCGGATGGTCTTTGCGCCGCCCAAACACCGAAAGACGCGAGAGGTGCTACTGCCGGCGAGCGTTCTAGATGCGATCAAGCAGCATAAGCAGCGATTCCCAGCATTGCGGGTGACGCTTCCTTGGGAGGTGCCGACTGGGAAGCCCGTCACAGTTGGCCTGCTCATCTACACGCGGGAACATCATCAGATCCATGCGGACCCAGCTTTCACACTACGCACGTACACGCATCCGATGCCGTCGAGTTCGGAGCGGACTCGGAAGGCGGTCGACTCAGTGTTTAGGGGCGCGGCGACGTAGTGATCTTCCACAAAAAACCAGGACGGCGGTCGAGGCTACCCCCTTGGCCGCCGTCCTGTATGTAGCGAGACCCCTGCTATTTCAAGATCACGGCCTGTGGACGGCCTGCCAGGCCCTTGAATCAGTGAAGTCCCTGTTCAAGGGCCCGAGTGGATCACACGTCGTAGTAGAGGGCGAATTCGTAGGGATGCGGGCGCAGGCGGAGAGGGTCAATCTCGTTTTCGCGCTTGAGTGCGATCCAGGTCTCGATCAGATCTGGGGTGAAGACGCCGCCTTCGAGCAGGTAGTCGTGGTCGGCCTCGAAGCGGTCGATCACCGCGCTCAGGCTCGACGGCACCTGCGTGACGTCCTTGGCCTCCTCGGGCGGTAGCTCGTAGAGATCCTTGTCGATTGGTGCGGCGGGTTCATAGGCGTTCTTGATTCCATCCAGCCCCGCCATCATCATCGCGGCGAAGGACAAGTAAGGATTGCCCGAGGCGTCCGGGCACCGGAACTCGATGCGCTTAGCTTTCGGGTTGTTGCCAGTGATCGGGATTCGGATGCAGGCCGACCGGTTGCGCTGCGAGTACACCAGATTCACCGGCGCTTCGTATCCGGGAACCAGGCGGTGATAGGAGTTCACCGTCGGGTTCGTGAACGCCAGGAGCGACGGCGCGTGGTGCAGGATGCCGCCGATGTAGTGCCGGCCGATGTCGGATAGCCCGCCATAACCGGATTCGTCGTGGAACAGTGGTCTACCGTCCATCCACAGCGACTGGTGGGTGTGCATGCCGGAGCCGTTGTCCCCAAACAGCGGCTTGGGCATAAACGTGACGGTCCGCCCGGCCGCCCACGCGGTGTTCTTCACGATATACTTGTAAAGCTGGTGGTCGTCGGCCGCGTGCAGCAAGGTGTTGTACTTGTAGTTGATCTCCGCTTGGCCTGCGGTACCGACCTCATGGTGCGCTTTCTCGACGGTAAACCCGGCCTTGAGGAGGTTCGTGACCATCGCATTCCGCAAATCAGCGAAATGGTCGGTAGGCGGCACCGGGAAGTAGCCGCTCTTGTAGTTGACCTTGTAGCCCTGGTTGCGGCCATCCTCTTCGGCGCCGGTGTTCCACCAGCCGGCCACCGAGTCGATCTCGTGGAACGCGCTGTTGGGCGTGGTGTCGAAGCGCACCGAGTCGAAGCAGTAGAACTCGGCTTCAGGACCGAAATACGCGGTGTCGGCGATGCCGGTCGAGGCCAGGAACTCCTCGGCCTTGCGTGCCACGTTGCGTGGATCACGGCTGTAGGGCTCCCGGGTGAACGGATCATGCACGAAGAAATTGATGTTCAACGTCTTCTGCACCCGGAATGGATCGATGCGCGCTGTCGCGGGGTCGGGCAGCAACAGCATGTCCGACTCGTGGATCGACTGGAACCCTCGCACCGACGAGCCGTCGAAGGCTAGGCCCTCCTCGATGACGTCCGCATCGAAGAATCCCGCCGGGACGGTGAAGTGCTGCATGACGCCCGGCACATCGCAGAAGCGAACGTCGATGAACTCGACGTCCTCGTCGGCGACGAAGCGTAGGACCTCATCGGAGTTGGAGAACACCGGCGTTCACTCCTTCGTGCGCTGTGCTGTGGACCGGCGTGATCGGTCAGGTCGCTGCGGCGAACCTAGGTGAGCAGTGTTGCCCGACCATCACCCGGATGTTTGGCCAAGGTTACGAGGCTGGCGGGGGCGAGGCTAGCCCATCACGGGCATACCCTGGGCTCCACGGCGTCAGCGTCGACGCACAGTGCGCTGCACGTTGCGCATCTTGGCGCCTGGCGGCAGCGGACCCTTGGGCATCGCGGCACCGCGAGTGGCGAGGATGGTCAACTTGCTTTCCAGTCCACCGATCTGCTCCTTGCTGACGTTGCGCGGTAGTTTGGCCAGATGCCGCGGTAGTTTGGCCAACGGGACCTGGCCTTCGCCAGTGCCCACCGTGACGTCGTAGATCGGAACGTCTCCGATCAGCCGGGATACCCGCTTCTTCTCCTGAGCCAGCAGCGGCTTGAGCCGATGCGGGGAGCCCTCTGCTACCAGCACAATCCCGGGCCGCCCGATGACCCGATGCACGGCATCCAGCTGCGTGGTGCCCGCCACTGCGGGCGTCACCTTCCACCCGCCGCGCAGGTTCTCCAATGCCCAGGCTGCGGCGCCGGGCTGGCCTTCCGCCTTGGCGAAGACCGTGCGTTGCACCCGCCGCCCGAAGATCAGTATTGCGCCGAGTCCCCCGAGCGCGATACCCAGCGGCAGGGTCACCCACTGCTGGTGGAACAGGAAGCCCACCCCGAACCCCACACCGGTGACGACCAGGAACACGCCGATCATCAACGGCAGGAGGGCCTTGTCCTCCCGGCGCTGGATGGTGAAGGCCTCGAGAACTTGCGCCCAGCGCTGCTTGGATGCGGCGCGGCGCTCCTGCTTGGCGGCCTTCGCCGCTTCTTTGTTCTTGGTCCCAGAGGTGGGCTTGGGGGGCGGTTTGGCGGGCATGGCTCACAGGATACGTGCAGATCACCGGTGGCGACCGCCTTGGTCAGCGGTGTGCGATGGCCTGGGCGTAGAGCCGGCCGGCCCGATAGGACGATCGAACCAGTGGCCCGGCCATCACTCCGGCGAAACCCATCAGTTCAGCGGCGTGGGCATGCTCGGTGAACTCCTCCGGCGGGACCCAACGCTGCACTGGGTGGTGCCGCGCCGAGGGTCGGAGGTACTGGGTGAGGGTGAGCAGCTCGCATCCCGCGGCACGCAGGTCGACCATCGCGGCGGTGACTTCCTCTGGCTGCTCACCCAGGCCCAGAATCACGTTGGACTTGGTGATCAGCCCCGCGTCGCGGGCCGCCCGCAACACGTCCAGCGACCGGTCATACCGGAACGCCGGCCGGATTCGCTTGAAGATCCGTGGCACTGTCTCCAGGTTGTGCGCCAATACCTCGGGTGCGGCGTCGAACACCGTGCTGAGTTGCCCGGGACGGGCTGTGAAGTCGGGGATGAGCAGCTCAACCTTGGTGCTGGGGTTGAGCGTGTGGATCTGCCGGACGGTCTCGGCGTAGAGCCAGGCGCCGCCGTCGGGCAGGTCATCGCGGGCCACCCCGGTGATTGTCGTGTAGTGGAGCCCCATCGCCTGCACCGATTCGGCGACCCGGCGTGGCTCGTCGCGGTCCAGCGGGGCGGGGCGGCCGGTGTCGATCTGGCAGAAGTCGCAGCGCCGCGTGCACTGGTCGCCGCCGATGAGGAAGGTGGCCTCGCGGTCCTCCCAGCACTCGTAAATATTGGGACAGCCGGCTGCCTCGCAGACCGTGTGCAGTCCCTCCCGCTGCACCAGGCTCTTGAGTTCGCGAAACGACGGCCCCATCGTGGCCCGGATCCGGATCCACGGCGGTTTGCGCTCGATCGGGGTTCGGCTGTTGCGGACTTCCAGACGCAGCAGCTTGCGCCCGCCGGCATCAGACCCTGGGGGTGCCCCGCTCACGGGCGCCACTCTACGCGGGATCCGGCGTCACGCCGGTCAGCTCCGCGGTGCGCTCCCAGAGCAGCTGGGCGGTGTGCTCGTCCCGGGCGGCGGGGCTCGTTGCCACCCGGCCAGGGGCTCCGCGGGTCTCCCAGGCGCTGGTCGGGCCGAAGTACTCCCCGCTGCGCACGTCGGGCGCGGTGGCGGCGTAGAGTTGCGGCAACGCGCCTTGCGCGACACCCTGGGTGACCAGCGTGATGCCCCACCGCACTGCCCTGGTAAACGGCCCGGCTGAGTGCATCCAGACGGTCTTGGTCATCAGCTCCGTGTTGGTGAGGCCCGGGTGGGCAGCGACCGCGAGCAGGTTCCGCCCGACGGCCCGGGCCCGGCGGTCCAGCTCGAAGGTGAACAGCAAATTGGCCAGTTTCGAGGCGCTGTAGGGGGTAACCGGGTTGTACCGGCGCCGCTCGAAGTTCAGGTCGTCGACGTCCAGCCCGCCGCCGCGGTGCGCGAGGCTGGACACCGCGACCACCCGGGCTCCGGGGACCAATGCGGGGGCGAGCAGCCAGGTCAGCGCGGCATGTCCAAGGTGATTGGTGGCGATCTGCAACTCGAAACCGTCGACGGTGCGCCGCGGTGGGCAGCCCATCACGCCAGCGTTGTTCACCAGCACGTGCAGCCGGTTCCCGGTGATTGCGCGGACCTCACCGGCGGTTCTGCGGACCGAGCTGAGATCAGCCAGATCGAGGTGGACCAGAGTGGCGTCGGCCCCACCGGGACCCGACCGCACCCGGTCCAACGCCGCCCGCCCACGTATCGGGTCGCGGCAGGTCATCAACACCGTTGCACCTCTGCGGGCGAGCACGGTCGCGGTCCATAGACCCAGGCCCGACGTGGCTCCGGTCACCAGCACCGTGCGACCGGTCTGGTCGGGGATGTCAGCTGCGCTCCAGGGGGTCATCTGGACTCCCTAAGCACTGGCCATGGTGGGATGCAGGGGCAGGGTGCCGTCGAGAGCGTCGAGGACGGCGCGCTGCACCGCGGGCCACACCTGCGCCACGGAGACCGGTCGGCCCAGCTCGGCGGTCAGCGACGTCACGCCGGCATCGGTGATCCCGCACGGCATGATCCGGATGGCCCGGCAAGAACGCGTCCGGCAAGAGTGGGTAGTGACGGTCACGGGCGCGAGATTACGCCGGACCTCGGGTACCCGTCGCCGCTTCGCGGGCTACTCCAGTGCCGCGACCAGCGCTGCGGTCAGCGTCGGGTGCTGGAAGGGGTAGCCGTGTGTGCGCAGCACCGCAGGCACCGCGCGCTGCCCGGTCAGCACCATCTCCTTGACCAGTTCGGTGCCGCGGAGCAGACGCAGCGCGAAGCCAGGCACCACCAGCGGCGTCGGGCGGTGCATTACTTCGCCCATCGCCCTGGTGAACTCGGCATTGGTGACCGGGTCCGGACCGCTGAGATTGACCGGGCCGGACAGCTCGTCGTGTTCGAGGGCGAAACGGATCGCGCCCACCTCGTCGTCCAGCGAGATCCACGGCATGTACTGCCCTCCGCTGCCCAGCTGAGCGCCCAGCCCGAGCGCGAACAGTGGCTTGAGCTGGCCCATCAACCCGCCGGACGGGGAGATCACCAGGCCGGTGCGCACCCGCACCACCCGCGCGCCGGCCCGCTCCGCGGGTGCCGTGGCCGCTTCCCAGTCGCGACAGACCTGGGCGAGAAACCCGGAGCCCACCGGGGCGGTCTCATCGACCTCCCGGTTGCCGGTGTCGCCGTAGTATCCCACCCCGGAGGCGTTGATCAGAATCGGAACCCGATGTTCGGCGACCGCCGCGGCGAGTACCTCGGTGGGGCCGATTCGACTGTCCCTGATGGCCTGTTTGATCTCCCCGGACCAGCGCCGGTTGGCCAGCGCCGAGCCGCACAGATTCACCACGGCGTCGGTGCCCTCCAGGGTGCCGACGTCCATGGTCGCCGCCGACGGATCCCAGGACCGCTCGTCCGGGGCGCGCGACCGGCTGCGCACCAGCCTGAGCACGTCATGCCCGGCTTGGCGCAGCAGCGGCACCAGGGCGGTACCGATGAGACCCGACGACCCCGCGATCGCGACGCGCATAAGGAGATCTTCTCGCCCTCCGCGCCGACTCCGCGACCCTGGGTTTGGTCCCGAGCGGCCGGCCGGGCTCAGGCTGCCTTGACGAGCACCCAATTAGAGCCCGAGGTCACCGTCGAACGCGGCGTCGGTGAGGCGCTGTTTGACGGTGTTGAGGAATCGTGCGGCGTCGGCGCCGTCCACCAGCCGGTGATCGTAGGACAGCGCCAGGTAGGTGATCGAGCGAACCGCGATAGTGTCCCCGTCCTCACCGGAGAGCACCACTGGTCGCTTGACCACACTGCCGGTGCCGAGAATCCCGACCTGCGGCTGCAGGATGATCGGGGTGTCGAACAGCGCCCCGCGTGAGCCGGTGTTGCTGATCGTGAACGTGCCGCCGCTCATCTCATCCGGGGTGATCTTGTTTGTTCTGGTCCGCTCCGCGAGGTCGGCAATCCGGCGGGCCAGGCCGGTGATGTTGAGGTCACCCGCGTCGTGAATTACCGGCACCAGCAGGCCACGCTCGGTGTCTACGGCGATGCCGAGGTGCTCCGCGCCGTGGTAGGTGACCTCACTTTTGTCGGTGTCAATCGAGGCGTTCACCTTCGGGTGCTGCTTGAGCGCCTCCACGGTGGCTTGCGCGAAGAACGGCAGGAACGACAGCTTCACGCCCTCCCGGGCCTCGAAGTCCCGCTTGGCCCGATCACGTAGCCGCGCGAGACGGGTGATGTCGGCCTCCACCACGGTGGTGAGTTGCGCGGAGATCTGGAGCGACTCGACCATCCGCTTGGCGATGACGCTGCGCATCCGGGACATCTTCTCGGTCCTGCCGCGCAGCTCGGAGGCTGCCGCCGGTGGCTGGGCCGAGCGTGGCTCCGCGGTGGCCGTCGGTTGCTGCCGCGGCGCAGGCGCGGCTGGTGGCTGCTGCGGCGCAAGTACGGGCTCCGGCTGGGGGTCGGGCGCTTCGATGGCGGCGAGCACGTCCTGCTTGCGGATCCGGCCGCCGACCCCGGTGCCCTGCACGCTCGACAGGTCGATGCCGTGCTCAGCCGCGAGCTTGCGCACCAGGGGCGTCACGTACGGCGCACCGCCGTGCTCCCCGCCGGATCCGAACACGGATGCGGAGCCACCCTCGGCGGCCCGCTCGGGTTCGGCGGATCGTTTCGGCTGGGCTGGGGCGGCCACTGCCGTCCCCCCGTTGCTGTCGCCGACCGTGGCCAGCGTGGCGCCGATTGCAGCGGTTTCGTCCTGGGCGATGATGATCTCCAGCACGGTGCCTGCCACCGGGGAGGGGATCTCGGTGTCGACCTTGTCGGTGGACACCTCGACGAGCGGCTCGTCCACGTCGACGGTGTCACCGACCTGCTTGAGCCACCGGGTCACGGTGCCCGCGATGACACTCTCACCCAGCGCAGGCATCGTCACGGGTATCCCGGAGCCTGCGGTGGACGGGGCCGGTGGCGCGGCCGGCCGCTGCGGTGGTTCCACCCACTGGGTGGGACTGCCTCCAGTGTGATCGACCCGGGTGTGATCGGCTGGGATGTGATCAACTGGGATGTGATCGACGCGGGTGCGATCGCCGGCATCACCGATCACAGCGAGCTCTGCGCCGACCTCGACGGTCTCGTCCTCGGGCACAACGATCCGCTGCAACACGCCCGCCGCAGGTGAGGGGATCTCGGTGTCGACCTTATCGGTGGACACCTCGACCAAAGGTTCGTCGACTTCGACGGTGTCGCCTTCTTGTTTGAGCCAGCGCGTCACCGTTCCCTCGGTGACACTTTCGCCGAGCGCAGGCATCGCCACGGAGTACGCCATCTGTTGCCTCGACTCCTCGTCTTCCTTGGTCTTGTGGGGCGACATGTTCTGGGTGGTATGCGTCGATCAGCTGTGCGCATGCAGCGGCTTGCCGGCCAGAGCGAGGTGCGCCTCGCCGAGCGCCTCGTTCTGCGTTGGGTGGGCATGCACCAGCGCAGCGACGTCCTCCGGGTAAGCCTCCCAGTTGACGATCAGCTGAGCCTCGCCGACCAGTTCGCCGACTCGATCGCCGACCAGGTGAATCCCCAGTACCGGGCCGTTTTTGGCACGCACCAGCTTGATCGCGCCCCTGGTCTGCAAGATCTGGCTGCGGCCGTTGCCGGCCAAGTCGTAGGTGATCGTCTCGATCTCACCGTGACGATCCTTGGCTTGTACCTCGGTCAGCCCGACCGAGGCCACCTGCGGCTCACAGTAGGTCACCCGCGGGATGCCATCCTCGTCGATCGGGGTCGGGTTACGCCCAGCAATGTCCTCAGCGAGGAAAATGCCCTGGGCGAACCCGCGGTGCGCGAGCTGCAACCCGGGCACGATGTCCCCCAGCGCGTACACGCCCGGGAGGTTGGTGCGCAGCCGGTCGTCGGTGAGCACGAAACCGCGTTCCATCCGCACGCCGGCCTCGGCGTACCCGGCGTCAGCGGTGTTCGGTCCCCGGCCGACGGCGACCAGCAGCAGATCGGCCTCGAACTGCTCCCCGGATGCAAGGTTCACGGTGACGCCGGAGTTGGACTGGTTCGCACCCGTGAACCGCACCCCGGTCCGGAACGTGATGCCGCGCCGGCGGAAGGCTCGCTCCAGTTGCTTGGAGCAGAAGTCGTCCTCGGCCGGCAGGAGCCGGGGCAGCGCCTCGACGACGGTCACCTCGGCTCCGAAAGAGCGCCACACGCTGGCGAACTCGACTCCGATCACGCCGCCGCCCAGCACCACCACGCGGTCCGGCAGATAATCCAGGTTCAGCGCCTGATCGCTGGTGATGAACCGGCCGCCGATCTCCAGATCGGGCAGGGACTTGGCATAGGAACCGGTCGCCAGCACGATGCTGCGCCCCAGGTAGCGTTGTCCGTCGACGTCGACGGCGTTAGGGGCGACGAACCTTCCGGTGCCCTCGACATAGTTGATCCCGCGGGAGGACACCAACCCCTGCAGGCCCTTGAACATTTTGGCGACGACGCCATCCTTGTACTTGTTGACGCCGCCCATGTCGATGCCCTCGAGCGCGGCCTTTACCCCGAACTGATGGCCGTCCCGAGCAGCGTCGGCTACTTCGGCAGCCTGCAGCAGCGCCTTGGTTGGGATGCAACCGCGGTGGAGGCAGGTACCACCCAGCTTGTCCTTCTCCACCAGGATGACGGACAGACCCAGCTGTGCGGCACGCAGCGCGCAGGCGTACCCGCCCGAGCCGCCGCCGAGGATCACGAGATCAGCTGAAGTGTTAGTCCCTGGGGTGCTGGTCACTGGGGTGCTGGTCACTGAGACGCTCCTCAAGCAAACGTCGGTAACGTGGGATTAGGCGCCGCAGCCATCTTGTCACCACGCCCGGCGCGCCAGCGACGTGGGCGAGGCGGCGCAGCGCTGTGGAGTAATCGCCCTAGTAAGTGCTGTTGAGCTGGCAGGAACGCCGGAAAGGCCAGTGGCGGAGGAGGTGCCGACGTGGGTGTGCTGGATCGGCTCCTGGGCAGGCAGCGGCCAGGGATGAGGCGCGCCGCTTCCGACGCGGACCTCAACTATCTCGAGCAGTGGGCCGCGTCCCGTCGGGGACTGGAGGCGTTCGTCGAGCCCCGCACCACGGTCACCGAAACCACCGTGGTGCTAGTCGCGCACGACGGTGAGTGGACCCGCCGCAGAATCGATGGTGGCCAAGGCGCCCGGCGGCTGGGCAAGCGGCTGAGGATCCCGGTCTATGACGTCGCCCTGATCGGATATCCGCAACGCATGCGGGACTACACCGCCCGCCAGCGCATTCTTCGCGAGCGCGATTAGCGCCTCAACCCCGTTCGGCGATGTCGGTGAGGACCGCAGCCAGGGTGCGTACCGGTACTCCGGTGCCGCCCTTGCCGGTGTATCCCCACGGTGAGTCGGTATTGTAAGCCGGGCCCGCGATGTCCAGATGTGCCCAGGGAACGTCATCGGGAACGAACTCGGACAGGAACACCCCGGCGGCGAGCATGCCGCCCCAGCGGTGGCTCGCCACGTTGGCGATGTCAGCGAGTTTGGAGTCCAGATCGGACCGCAGGTGTTCGGGCAGTGGCATGGCCCACCCGCTCTCCCCGACCTCCTGGGAGATCGTGGTGACCCGGTCGCGGAACTCTGGGGTGCCCATGATCCCCGGTGTGCGGCTGCCCAGCGCGACGATCTGGGCACCGGTCAGGGTAGCGGTATCGATGAGATAATCCGGGGCGTCTTGGGCCGCGCGGACCAGCGCGTCGGCGAGAATCAGCCGCCCCTCGGCATCGGTGTTGAGCACCTCGACGGTGGTGCCGCCATACATCGTGAGGACGTCCCCGGGCCGGTACGCGGTGGCCGAGGGCATGTTCTCGGCCATCGGCACGGTGGCGATCACCTCCACCGGGAGCTCCAGCCGGGCGGCGAGCACCGTGGTGACGATGACGGCGGCCGCGCCCGCCATGTCCATGGTCATCTCTTCCATCTTCGCCGCCGGTTTGATCGAGATTCCGCCGGTGTCGAAGGTGATCCCCTTGCCGACGAGAGCCACCTTCGCTCTCGGCGCGGCCGGGGCGTGATGCAGCCGAACCAGCCGCGGCGGGCGCGACGAACCGCCGCCGACACCGAGGAGGCCACCGTAACCCTCGCGCCGCAGCGCCTTCTCATCGAGCACCTCGGTGCGCAGCCCGGCCGCCTGCGCCATCGTTACGGCGCGATCAGCGAACGAAGCTGGATAAAGGTCGTTGGGCGGTGTGTTCACCAGGTCACGCGCGGCTGTGACCGATTCGGCAATGGCGATGGCCCGGGTAAGGTCCTGCCTTGCCCCAGCGTCGCGGGCTGAGGGCACCGACAGGTCCATCTGGCCCAGCGGCCCGTCGTCATTCTGGGACCGGTAGGCGGTGAACGCATAGCTACCCAGCGCGGAACCCTCAGCGGCGGCGCCCAGGTCGATCCGGGACAATGTGGTGATCGCGTGCGAGGTGCCCGACAGCGCCCGGGAGGCTGCCCCAGCGGCTCGGCGCACCTGCTCGCTGGTGGGCTGGCCATCGACCGTGCCGAGACCGGTGGCGACCAACAGCGGGGCACTGATGGCCCCGCGGGTGGGTACCTTGATCACCTCGTCGGCCTTGCCTCGGGCACCCAGCACGGTCAACAAGCCGGTGAGCTCCCCGTCGAACGCCGCGTCGACCTCCTCGCTACCTGGGAGGAGCCGGAGACTCTCTGCGCTGGACATGGTCCCCACCACGAGGGCATCGACGGTCGCGGTGGTCACCGCGGCATCGGTGAGGCGTAGCGTCGGGGTGGTCACGGTGATCTCCTCTCTGATTTGGCCTGGTGATCGGAATGCTGCGGACGGGGGCGGTGACTGCTGCACCGACCGCTTGCCACTAGAGGTAGCGTTCCACAGCCGTGAGTACCGATCCGCACCGCGGACCCCTGCACACCTCGCACATCGAAGCTGGTGCCACTCTCGGGGTGTTCGGCGGGTGGGAGATGCCGATCTACTACTCTGGCGGGGGCGTCGTCGTCGAGCACACCGTGGTGCGCGAGGCCGTCGGTGTGTTCGACGTCACCCACCTGGGCAAGATCAGCATTACCGGTCCGGGTGCCGCGGATTTCGTCAACTCCTGCCTCACCGCCGACCTTGCCAAGATCGGCCCGGGGCAGGCCCAATACACCCTCTGTTGTGCCGAGGACGGCGGCGTGGTAGACGATCTGATCGCCTACCTGATCGGCCCGGACGAGGTGTTCTGCGTGCCGAATGCCGCCAACACCAGGGAGGTCGGTCGTCGGCTGGCCGCTGCGGCACCGCCGATGGTGACGGTGACCGATCAGCACGATGAGTACGCCGTGCTCGCTGTGCAGGGGCCCCGCTCGGCGGAGTTGCTCGCCGCGGTGGGACTGGCGCCTGGCACGACCGTCGCCGGCATCAACTACCTGGCCTTCGCCGATGCCCAGCATGACGGCGTGCTGGTGCGGGTGGGCCGTACTGGCTACACCGGCGAGCGTGGCTACGAGCTGTTGCCGCCCTGGAAGCATGCGCCCGCCCTGTGGGCAGCGCTGCTGGCCGCCGCCGGCCCGCTCGGTGGCCGCGCGTGCGGGCTCGGCGCCCGGGATACCCTGCGCACTGAGATGGGCTACCTTCTGCACGGCCAGGACCTGGGTCCGGACATCACCCCGCTGCAGGGTGGCATCTCCTGGGCGATCGGCTGGGACAAGCCGGCCTTCTGGGGACGGGAGGCGCTGCTTGCCGAGCGGGACCGCGGCCCGTCCCGGCGAATGCGCGGGCTGCGTGCCACCGCGCGCGGGGTGCCGCGGCCGCACATGGCGGTGTGGTCCACAGCAGGCGCGCCGTTGGGGGAGACCACCTCGGGCACCTTCTCCCCAACGCTGCATACCGGTATCGCGCTGGCGCTGCTCGATCCCGCCGTACGGCCTGGGGACAGCGTCGAGATCGACGTCCGTGGCCGGGCGTTACCCTGCGAGGTCGTCAGACCCCCTTTCGTGCCCTCCCATGTGCGCTGATGAGGTGGGCGCCGCGGGACGGTAGCGCCGCACGCACCGTGGGCTCCGGATGGCCGTGGTGGACCGCTGCGGTCATCACGGCGTGGGTCACCGTGGCAGTGGCGGTCCGCTCGAGAAGGACCAGCGCCGAGCCGCCGAACCCGCCGCCGGTCAACCGGGCACCCAGCGCTCCAGCGGCGCGGGCGGCGTCCACCACGCAATCCAGCTCCGGGCTGGATACCTCCAGATCATCGCGCAACGAGGCGTGCGAGGCGTTCAGCAGCGCTCCGATGTCCCGGACTCGACCCGACTCCAGCAACGTCACCACCGTCCGTACCCGGGTGATCTCGCTCACCACGTGTCGGGCCCGCTTGCGCAGCAGGGGATCGGTCAGGGTGTCCACCTGGTCTTGGTGCGCCTCGCGCAAGGTGGGCACGCCCAGCGCGGCTGCGGCCTGCTCCGCGCTGCGCCGACGCGCGGCGTACTGACCATCGACGATCCGGTGCGGTGTCCGGGTGTCGACCACGAGCAGAGCCAGTCCAGCGGTGCGGAGATCCAGCGGCACCTGCCGCACCGTCTGGCTCCGGCAATCCAGCAGCACGGCGTGCCCCGCGGTGCAGCACAGCGATGCGATCTGATCCATCCCGCCAGTCGGCACGCCGACGACCTCGTTCTCGGCGCGACGGCAGATCGCCGCAAGGGTGGCCCGCCCAGCGCTGGTGGCGGCTAGTCCAAGCCCGCACAGGGCGTCCACCGTTAACGCGACGGCGCACTCCAGCGCGGCGGAGGAAGCCAGTCCGGCCCCGGGTGGCACCGATTCACCGACGAGCAGGTCAAGCCCGCCGACCGGGTGGCCCAGCGTCCAGATCACGCCTGCTGGATACGCTGCCCAGCCTGGCGGGTGGTCGGGACCCACCACATCGAGGGAGCCGTCCCAGGGTTTGGCATCCCGGTACAGCGACCGCAGCCGTAACCGACCGTCGTCCCGGGTCGCCGCCGCCACCACAGTGCGCTGCGACAGCGCCAGCGGCAAACACAGCCCGTCCGCGTAGTCGACATGCTCGCCGATCAGGTTCAGCCGGCCGGGAGCCGCGCACAGACTGTCAGGGTCCCGGCCGAACACGGCGCGAAAGGCGGCCCGCAACGCAGTACTCACGCCAGCTCCCGCAGCCGGTGCGCGATCCGCTCGGGGGTGGTGTCGTTGAGCCAGACTCCCATCCCGGACTCGGAGCCGGCGAGGTGTTTGAGCTTCCCGGCGGCGCGGCGCACCGAGAATAACTGCAAGTATAACCGGGTAAGGTCGCGCCCCGGACCGACTGGTGCCTGGTGCCAACCCGCGACATACGGCACCGGTCCTGGGTCGCCCTGGTCAGCGAAGAAGCCGTCCACTCGCTGCAGCAGTGTGGGGTAGAGCACCGTGAGTTCGGAGCGTTCGGCGCTGTCCAGAGCAGCCAGGTCGGGCACCGCCCGATGCGGTACCAGGTGCAACTCCACCGGCCACCGGGCGGCGGCGGGTACATACGCCGTCCACGCCGCACCCCGGTGCACTATCCGCGTCCCGGCCCGCAGTTCGGCGGTGAGCACGTCCGACAGCAGGTCGGCGCCCGTGCTGTCGCGGTGCGTCGCTGCCCGAGCCAGCAGCCGCTCGGTACGTGGTGGCACGAACGGGTAGGCGTAGATCTGGCCGTGCGGGTGGTGCAGGGTCACCCCGGTCTCCGCGCCGCGGTTCTCAAAACAGAACACCTGTCTGATGCCCTCCACCCCGGATAATGTCCTGGTGCGATCGGCCCACGCCTCGATCACCGTTGCAGCCCGGCTCGGGGTGAGCTCGGCGAATGAAGAGCCGTGCTCACTGGTGAAGCAGACCACCTCGCAGCGGATCGCCGTCCACCAAGGCCGGTACTGGTCCGGCTGTGGCGTCCAGGGGAGGCCCCAGGGAGGGGAATCGGTTGTCGAACACCACCACGTCGTAGTCCTCGGCCGGGATCTCGGTCACCGCGCCGTCCCGGCTGGGACACAGTGGGCATCGTCCCGCCCTGGGCAGGTAAGTGCGGTCCATCCGATGCGGGGCAAGAATGACCCACTCCCCGGTGAGCACGTCAAAGCGCATCGTGGGCTGGGCCTGGCTTGAGGACAAGTCGCGGGGGTCATGGAGCGCTCGGGTGGCCGCGCCCGAGGCGTAGGGCTCGCGGTCGTCGTAGTAGGTCAGCGCGCGTCCGTCGGCCAGTCGGGTGCGGGTGATCCGCACGAGGGCTCGCGGCTCGGTCACGCGAGCCAGCATGGCGCACGGTAAAGTAGTGGGACGTCCTACCATTTCTGCGCACGACGGGATACCGTGCTGGTCATGAGCGCTGCGCCACTGTTCACCCGGCTGCCGCACCCCTCTGCGGTGACGCCGCAGCGGCGAGCGGAGATCCTGGCCGCGCCAGGCTTCGGCCGCTACTTCACCGACCATATGGTGCACATCTACTGGACCGCCGGCCGTGGCTGGCATGATCCACAGATCGGTCCTTACCGGCAACTCGTCATGGACCCGGCCAGCATGGTGCTGCACTACGGGCAGGCGGTCTTCGAAGGCCTCAAGGCCTACCGCCAGCCAAACGGTACGGTGGCCTCCTTCCGCCCACTGGCCAACGCTGCCCGGCTCCGTTCCTCAGCCCGCCGGATAGCGATGCCAGAATTGCCCGACGAATTGTTCCTCGGCTCCCTGCGTGAATTGGTGCGCGCCGACAACGATTGGGTACCTGCCGCCGGTGGAGAGGACTCCTTGTACCTGCGCCCGATGCTGTTCGCCACGGAGGTGAGCCTCGGGGTGCGCCCGGCGACGACCTATCAGTACCTGCTCATCGCCTCCCCCGCCGGTCCGTACTTCCGTGGCGGGCTCAAGCCGGTCAGCGTGTGGCTGTGCACCGAATACGTCCGGGCCGCGCCTGGAGGTACCGGGGCTGCCAAGTTCGCCGGGAACTATGCCGCTTCGCTGCTGGCCCAGCAGCACGCTGCCGAGAAGGGCTGCGACCAGGTTGTGTGGCTGGACGCGGTCGAGCGGCGTTGGGTGGAGGAAATGGGCGGGATGAACCTCTACTTCGTCTTCGGGGAGGGAAAGCAGGTTCGACTGGTGACTCCTGAGCTCACCGGCGCGTTGCTGCCCGGCATCACCCGCGACTCCCTGCTCACCTTGGCCCGGGACCACGGGCTAGGCGTGGAGGAACGACGGATCTCCACTGAGGAGTGGGAGAAGGGCGTCCAGGCCGGGGATATTTCGGAAGTTTTCGCTTGCGGTACCGCCGCGGTGATCACTCCAGTCGGGCGGGTCGCCTACTCTGATGGCGAGTTCATCATCGGCAGCGGCGCCCCGGGCCCCGTCACCACCCAGCTGCGCGCCGCACTCACCGCCATCCAACACGGCACCACTTCCGACCCGCACAACTGGATGACCCCGCTCACCTGACGTCACATCCCGCATTCAGCGGGGGTAGGGAGCACTCTATTTATCCCGCTTTTATCCCGCTCAGCCTGCTGAATGCGATACTCCCAGCGCGCAGACGGCGAGGACGACGGTGGTGGTCAGTTCGGTGGTGGCGCCTAGGACGTCGCCGGTGACGCCGCCGAAACGGCGGTGGGTGTGTGCTGAGAGTGCTAGCACCGCTAGAGCGGCCAGTCCGACCGCGAGAGGGCCCTGCCAGGGGCGTCCGGGCACCGCTACCAGCCCGCCGACCAGCAGGGTTGCCAACCAGGCCAGCGGGACCGCGGGTGGCTGGCTATCGGCTACCAGTGCCCCCAGCCCTGCGGGCCGGGCGGGGGGCACCCCCGTCCGGGC
>JAFAXZ010000092.1 GCA_019240665.1 Pseudonocardiales bacterium
GTTGCAGCCAGGAGTCGGGCGGCAGTTCGAGAGCGAGCAGGACCGTCCGGGAGCTACAGTGGCGGCACGGACTGTCTGACCCAGTACCGGCCGCGCCAGGATGGCGCGGCAGTCAGGAGTGCACCATGTTTGAGAGGTTCACCGACCGCGCGCGGCGGGTGGTTGTGCTGGCTCAGGAAGAGGCCAGGATGCTCAACCACAACTACATCGGCACCGAGCACATCCTGCTGGGTCTCATCCACGAGGGTGAGGGGGTCGCCGCCAAGGCCCTTGAGTCGCTGGGGATCGCCCTGGAAGGGGTGCGCCAGCAAGTCGAGGAGATCATCGGCCAGGGCCAGCAGGCGCCCTCAGGGCACATCCCGTTCACCCCACGAGCCAAGAAGGTGCTGGAGCTCTCGCTGCGCGAGGCGCTGCAGCTTGGCCACAACTACATCGGCACCGAGCACATCCTGCTCGGGCTCATCCGCGAAGGCGAGGGCGTGGCCGCGCAGGTACTGGTGAAGCTGGGCGCCGACCTCAACCGGGTGCGCCAGCAGGTACTGCAGCTGCTGTCGGGCTATCAGGGTAAGGAAACCGCGGAGTCCGGCTCAGGGCGCGGTGAGGGCACCCCATCGTCCTCCCTGGTGCTCGACCAGTTCGGCCGCAACCTCACCGCCAGTGCCCGCGAGGGCAAGCTGGACCCGGTGATCGGGCGAGGCAAGGAAATCGAGCGGGTCATGCAGGTACTGTCCCGGCGCACCAAAAACAATCCGGTGCTCATCGGCGAGGCCGGCGTCGGCAAGACCGCCGTCGTCGAGGGACTCGCGCAGAATATCGTCAAGGGCGAGGTGCCTGAGACGCTTAAGGACAAGCAGCTCTACACCCTGGACCTTGGCTCGCTGGTAGCAGGCTCCCGATATCGCGGTGACTTCGAAGAGCGCCTGAAGAAAGTCCTCAAGGAGATCCGTACCCGCGGAGACATCATCCTGTTCATCGATGAGATGCACACCCTGGTCGGGGCCGGTGCCGCAGAGGGTGCGATCGACGCCGCGTCGATCCTCAAGCCCATGCTGGCGCGTGGCGAGTTGCAGACCATCGGCGCGACCACGCTGGATGAGTACCGCAAGTACGTGGAGAAGGACCCCGCGCTGGAGCGCCGGTTCCAGCCGATTCAGGTCCAGGAGCCGAGCATCGAGCACACCATCGACATCCTCAAGGGCCTGCGGGACCGCTATGAGGCGCACCACCGGGTGTCCATCACCGACAGCGCGTTGGTGTCGGCCGCCACGCTGGCCGATCGGTACATCAACGACCGGTTCCTGCCAGACAAGGCGATCGATCTGATCGACGAAGCCGGCGCTCGGATGCGGATCCGCCGGATGACTGCGCCGCCGGACCTGCGCGACTTCGACGAGAAGATTGCTGCGGTGCGGCGGGACAAGGAATCAGCCATCGACGCGCAGGACTTCGAGCGCGCCGCGAAGCTGCGCGACTCGGAGAAGCAGCTGCTGATCAAGAAGTCCGATCGGGAGAAGCAATGGAGGGCCGGTGATCTCGACGTCGTCGCCGAGGTCGATGACGAGCAGATCGCCGAGGTGCTGGCCAATTGGACCGGAATTCCGGTGTTCAAGCTCACCGAGCAGGAGACCACCCGGCTGCTGCGCATGGAAGACGAGCTGCACAAACGGATCATCGGCCAGCATGAGGCGGTCAAGGCCGTGTCCAAGGCGATCCGTCGGACCCGGGCAGGCCTGAAGGACCCCCGACGACCTTCCGGTTCGTTCATCTTCGCCGGTCCCTCCGGGGTGGGTAAGACCGAGCTGTCCAAGGCGCTGGCGCAGTTCCTGTTCGGTGATGACAACGCACTCATCCAGATCGACATGGGTGAGTTCCACGACCGCTACACCGCATCCCGGCTCTTCGGTGCCCCTCCCGGATACGTGGGTTACGAGGAGGGTGGCCAGCTCACCGAAAAGGTCCGTCGTAAGCCGTTCTCGGTGGTCCTCTTCGATGAGATTGAGAAGGCGCACCAGGAGGTGTACAACACGCTGCTGCAAGTGTTGGAGGACGGTCGGCTGACCGACGGTCAGGGCCGCACGGTGGACTTCAAGAACACCGTGATCATTTTTACCACCAACCTCGGCACCTCAGATATTTCCAAGGCGGTGGGCCTGGGCTTCTCGGCGAGCAATGACGAGAGCTCGACCTACGAGCGGATGAAGAGCAAGGTCAACGACGAGGTCAAGAAGCACTTCCGCCCGGAGTTCCTCAACCGGATCGACGACACGATCGTCTTCCATCAGCTCACTGAGGACGAGATCATCACGATGGTGGACCTGATGATCTCCCGGGTAGAGGTTCAGCTGCGCAGCAAGGACATGGAGCTGGAGCTCACCACGATGGCCAAGAAGCTCCTCGCCAAGCGCGGGTTCGATCCCGTCCTAGGAGCCCGGCCGCTGCGCCGGACCATCCAGCGGGAGATCGAGGACCAGCTGTCGGAGAAGATCCTGTTCGGCGAAATCGAGCCTGGGCAGATCGTCATCATTGACACCGAGAACTGGGACGGCGAGGCCCCGGCCGAGGACGCTCGGTTTGTATTCCGCGGCGTGGCCAAGGGGTTGCGGGTGCCCGACACCCCCCTGGTCGATCTGGACAGCGCCCCAAGCCCCGACTGATCCCCTGGTCGGGAGGGGCCCCGAATCGGGGCCCCTCCCGACCAGGCGGAATCGCCATTCGCCGCCAGGCAAATGGCGGTTTACGAGGGCTCAGCGGACTGCACGACCTCGAACTCCAGCAGGGACGAGCCGCTGGCTACTGGTTTCGCCCGCTCACCGGAGTGCGCTTCCATCGCCGGGCCGTTGCGCCAGGCCTGGAAGTGCTCTTCGGTCTCCCACTTGGTGTAGACGAAGTACCGATCGTCCCCGGCCACGGGGCGCAGTAGCTCGAAGCCGAGGAAACCTGGGGCGGACTCCACCGACCCGTGACGGGCCGCGAACCGGCGCTCCAGCTCGGGACCCGCGCCTTCCGGCACCTCAATTGCATTGATCTTCACGACGGCCATGCAGCCAGCCTACGGCTAGGACCCCGGTGCGGCTCAGCGTTCTCCAGGCAGGGCGAAGCGACCATCGCCTGTCCGCTCCACCAAGCCGTCGACGAGCAGCGCGCCTAGGCATCGGTCGCGCTGCGGCGCGTCCAGCCAGACCGCGTCCAGCCGGGCTCGGGAGACCGGGTCCGCCGCTGTCCGCAGGACGTCGAGCAGCAACCCGCGCACCTGGCGGTCGGTGCCCGCGTAGCGCTGCGCGGATTGACCGGTGGCGGCTCCGGCGGGCCGGCCCGCACGCACCCAGGCGCACTCGCCGGCCACCGGACAGTCGGCGCAACGCGGGCGGCGAGCAGTGCATACGACGGCACCGAGCTCCATCAGTGCGGCGCAGAAGCGGGCCGGCTGCATCGCGGGCAACATGCCCTCCACATCGGACAGATCACGGGAGGTGGAGGGCGGCCCGGAATCGGCCATGCCGTGCACCGCACGAGCAACCACCCGGCGGACGTTGGTGTCTACCACCGGCACCCGGTGCCCGTACCCAAAGGCCGCAACCGCGCGGGCGGTGTAGGCGCCGATCCCGGGCAGCGCGAGCAACATGTCCACATCGGCGGGGACGACGTCGTTGTGCTGCCCGGCGATGGCGGTGGCGGCCGCGTGCAGTCGCAGCGCCCGCCGCGGATAACCCAGCTTTCCCCACGCGCGGATGACGGTGCCTGGGGTCTCGGCAGCCAGGCTCGACGGCGTGGGCCAGCGGGTCAGCCACTCGGTCCACACCCCGGCGACGCGACGCACCGGGGTTTGCTGCAGCATGACCTCGCTGACCAGAACACCCCACGGCGTAGTGCCCGGCTCACGCCAAGGGAGGTCCCGCGCATGGCCATCAAACCAGGCGATCAAGTGTGTCGGGTTCACGGTCGAGCCGGCAAGACCTCGGCGAGATCTCCCGTGTCGACGTCCACGACAAAGCCCCGCACCGCGGTGGTATTCGCCAGGAATGGGCTGCGCCGCACCCGTTCCACCGACTGCCGCACGTCGGATTCGGTGTCACGAAAGGTCTCGACCGCCCAGGTGGGTCGCAGGCCGGTGGCTTCCTGAAGTTCGGAGGCGAAGTCCTCGTCGGTGAACATCGCCATCCCGCATTTGGTGTGGTGCAACAGCATCACCTCGGTGGTGCCCAACTTCCGCTGGCTGACCGCCAGGGAGCGGATGACGTCATCGGTCACGACGCCACCCGCGTTGCGGATCACGTGTGCCTCGCCGGGCCGCAGTCCAAGCAGCTGGGCCGGGTCAATCCGGGCGTCCATGCAGGCCACTAGCGCGATGCGCATGCTGGGTCGACCCTCCAGCAGGCCAGGGCCGGTACCCGAGCGCACTGAGTTGCGGTCCACCAGGTCCTGTATCGCCGTCATGGGCCTTTCCTTCGCTGTGGTGGATTGTGTGGTAGGGCGATGCGTGGTGGAAGCTGCGAAACGCGAATCCTAGGCCACCAGCAGCCGCAGTGAGAGACCCTTACCGGGGAAGCTTGGCACAACAAAGGGGGACTCATGCCGAGGCCGCCACCGTCCGCCCGGACGGGACGCCGGTCACCGTCGTAGCACCCGCCATGACCGTGGATGCCCAGCATGGCCGGTGGTGCGGAGGTTCCGGGCCACAACTTACTGTGATCAGGGCGACCCCGGGTTGTGATGGACCGGATCAGTACCTACTCTAGGTGTTGGGGCTTGGCGGGGTTGGGGCTTGGCGCGGTCATGGGTGATCCACCGATTCGTGGGTGGGTTACTGCCCTCTGTTGCGTCGAGACGGGGTGGTAGGTGTGCTGGTCGTCGGTTCCCGCGGCTGTTTCCGCACGATCACGATCAAGGGGGTGTCGGGGCGATGACCGCCCCAGCATTGCGCTGGGCTGAGGATTTCGTGCACCCGGTGCTCTTCTACCGTGGCGCCGCGGAGTACCTCGACGGCACAGTGCCGTTCATTCGCGATGGACTGGCCGCTGGCGAACCCGTGGCGCTGGCCGTGCCGGGCCCGAACCTGCGGCTCATCCTCACCGCACTGGGCACCGACGCAGAGCGGGTCCGGCTGCTCGATATGATCCGCGCCGGCCGTCACCCAGGGCGAATCATCCCCAATGTGCTGCGCGCTTTCGCCGATGCGCATCCTTCCGGGCGGGTGCGGATCATTGGCGAACACCTGTGGACCGGAGGCACCGTCAAGGAGTATCCGGCCTGCGCCCCACAAGAGAGCTTGATTAATCTTGCACTCGCCGGTCGATCGGTCACCATGCTGTGCCCGTATGACGCCGACCGAGTGGGCGCAGCGACCCTCGCCGAAGCCGAAGCCGGCCACCCGCGACTGATCGATGCCAGCGGTGAGCGGGCCAGCCCGGGCTTCGCGCCCGACCGCGTGGTCGCCGACGCCAACCAGCTCTGCTTGCCAGCGACGGGTTCTCGTTTCACCTTCGACGCCACCACGGCGGCGTTCGCCGGACAGTTCGCCTGCGACCACGCCGTCCGGCTGGGTCTGAGTGGCGATCACGCGGAGTTCAAGCTGATCGTCGGTGAGCTGGTGGCCCGCAGCCTCGTTCCCGGCACAGCGACTGGCACGCTGGGCATCTGGGCCGAACGGGGCTACCTGGTGTGCGAAGTCCGGCACCCCAGACACATCACTGATCCGCTTTCCGACCGCCCGCCTGCTGAGCTCGGGCGAGCAGAGGGCCGTGGCCTGCTGCTGATTCACCACCTATCCGACCTGGTCCAGCAGCACACCGGCCCGCAGGGAACCACCACCAGGGTGTATTTGAAGCTCCCGGGCGCCGATGGGCCACCGAAAGACCCCGGCAAGCCGACTGCTGCGCCACCACGTACCCGACCCGCACCGCACGCTGGCTCGACGCCGTTGCCCTGGCAGACCTACGAGGCACTGCACGCCGCTGAGCGCTTCGGGCGGTATCTCCCGCAGGACGCCACCGCCGACATCCAGCGGCTCACCGCTGCGAGCACCGAACGGCGCCCTGTCGAACCGGTACTCGAGGCCTTGACTGCGGTGGAGGCACTCGCCCGGGTGGTGGACCGGTGGCGGGCCAGGCTGGTGCAGTTGGCTCGGACGCGTGGTGCGCCATGGACCGACATCGGTCAGTCGCTGGGGGTGAGCAAACAGGCAGCTCACGAACGCTACGGGCGAGCCCGCAGCCAGCCGACCGGCGGCCCGGAACTTCCGGGCCACGGTGCTCCGCTGCCACCCGTTCAGGGCACGTAATCAGCGCTACCAGGCCCACGCAGAATACAGCTCAGCATGCCACACCTGCGGGTAAGTCTGGTCGATCACGAAGCCCATCCCGACACCGCGGGCAAGGTACACGCTGCGCTCCAGCTTGCGAGTGATGGGGGCACCGGGGGCGCCATTGTTGTCCCACCACGATTCCCACTGGCGTATGCAGGTTCGCGCCCCGAGGTAGGCGTTGCGACACGTGCTCGGTGGTGACCACACCTGCGCATGAAAGAAGTCCACGGTCTTGCCGCTGAACTGCTCGGTGATGGTGCCCCATGCCTGCAGGCAGTAGGGCCAGGATGGGATATGCCACTGTACGTAGTGTTGACGGTCTCCGTCCGACGACAACGGCGTCATGTTCCGGCAGGATCCCTCGCCGATCAACTCCCGGTTCACCCGCTGCACATAGTAGGTGCCGTGATCGCGCCACCCGTACCCGTCGAGCAATACCCAGTTACCGGCATGAATGAAATGCTCCACGCTGTTTGGTGGCCGCTTCGACGGGTCGCCCCACACCACTTCCGACTCCTCGCCCTGCGGTGTCCACGACCACTGCCCCGCGAGGCTCCCACCGGAGTAGAACTGTCCAGCATGACGCTGCGTCATCAGAGAGTATTCGCCGTAGTCGTCTGACGGCGCAGCGGTGGCGACTGGCCAAGGCGCGACCAGCAGCAACATCAGCAACACAAAGAGGAACCAACTGCTGACTTTGCGTCGCACCCCTGGTCCCCCTCAACACGATAGCGTAGTCAACTTACCGTTTCATCGCCAGAGGGTAACTAAACGTTACTACAGGTGAAAAGCTGCGCAGCTCTCCACCACTAGGGGTTGCGTATCAATGTCCTGAATCGGGGCCCCAACCACGGCTTGCGACCCCAGGCCAGCAGCTTGCCCCTGGCGATCGCCAACCACTGACTCTGGCGTTTCCAGACCACCATGAGCATCGCGACGGGGTCGGCCGAGATATGACAGTCGACCTTGTACGGGGACGGATCTTCGATCCGGAGTGCGCCATCGTTGAAGACGAAATGGAAACGATCCCCTCCCCGGATTCGCAGGTCATAGCTAGCCCGCAGGCCCGCTGCCTGCTCAGCGTCCACCATCGCCCGTGGATCGAGGGCTTGGAGCACGGGCACGATGAATCGCCCCAACACCATGGCCGCGTGGGCCGGCTTGATCGGCCACGGGCGCCCGGCGGCATGCGCGATGTCACCACCATGCATGACGGTCTCGTTCAGCAGGTGGTAGGTCAAAGTCGACTGACGAACGGTGGTGCCCTGGACCAGCCAGGGACGTGGCGCATTCGGGTCTGCACCCACGCATTCGCGGAGATACTCCTCCGCCCTGGCCTCGATGCGGTCAGCCAGGACGCTCGGATTCCGCTCGGGGTCGGATTTCACCCCGAGGATGGTCGTCTCGCCCAGATCCCACACAGTCCTGATCAGCGAGTCGCCAGCAAGGTTAGGCACCACCTCGCGGGCCCGCGACAGGTCGCGTCTGGCCAGACCGGGCACGACTATCCAGACCTGAGAAAGGTGCATGGCGACCTCACCGAGGTTCCAGTGCCCCACGGCGTGCGGCTCCGGATCCTGGATGGATCGCAGCAGAGCCGTCACCCGCCGAACCTCGTCCCGAAGCGCGTCTTGACCCTGCTGCCAGTGCGCCTGCGTTGCGCCTGCGACCACGTCAGCCCCGCCCTCATCGCTCAGGTCAGACGTAGGAGACCGTAGCGAACGAATCTAGTGATCCACATCCGCTAGATGACGGATCCGCTGGCGGATCCCCCCGGACACGCGGGGCTAGTTCGTGGCCTTGGCTCGGTGGCGTCCACCAGTGGAGATCGAAGCACGGGCACAGGCTCGGAGGGCGCCAGCCAGATCGTGATGGATGTCGATGACCTC
>JAFAXZ010000033.1 GCA_019240665.1 Pseudonocardiales bacterium
ATCGGCTCGGCATCGAGCACATTCCGGCCTACTCCCCGGAAGCGCGCGGCCGCAGCGAGCGCATGTTCGGGACGCTGCAGGATCGCTTGATCAAAGAGCTCAAGCATGCGGGCCTGCGTGACCTCGAGACGGCCAACCACTGGATCCCTGAGGTCTATCTGCCGCAGCACAATGCCCGCTTCGCCAAACCTGCGGCGGTTCCCGAGAAGGCCTTCGTGGCCGTCGACCCCGAGGAAGCGGGTTCATCGTGACCCGCCCAGCGGCGCCGGGGGTTGTTCCGATTCCCCTCGAACGCCGAACCCAAAAGCGGACAACTTCAAACGCTACCGACAAACCGCTATGTCTCGCCCGGTTCGAGGCCACAGGCCGTCCGAATGAATTCGCCTCGTACGCCGCTTAACTCCGCTCGGCGGCCCGGCGAGGATCTGTAGGTTGTCGAGAACGCCATCGCGTCGCCCACAAGGCCCGCAAGCAATCGATGTCCTACAAAGCGAAGACATCTTCACGCGCTACGGACAGGGCCGCGCGCTCACCCGCGGAGAGGACGCGCGGGGCCGAGAACGGAGCGCCCTCTGCGGATCGAAGAACGGGTTTGGCCGGCCAAGACCGCGTAGCCGCCAGCCAGGATTTTGCGCGCTTCCCTAAGCGCGCCGACTGTACTTTGCCACATTCCTCATAATGTCGCCTTAGTGCGAAACAGCCGGCGCTCGGCTTCAATGCTTGGGCTGAAACACCTTCGCGCTATGTGGCAATGACGCGCACGCCCATTCGGAAAATTTTCACCGCGACTGTCAGAAAACACGCAATCGACGTTTGTGCGGCCCCTGGGGCCTATCGCTCAGATGGCATGCGCGACCTACCAGAGTGCAGAGGTATACAACCGATGGCCGCGGAATAGATTGCGAAACACACGATTTGACGTTTGCGTTCAGGGAGCGAGCCATGACCATGGCCGCAGCAGCAGAAGTCCACATCCGCGCGAGCCGAGATCGTCGGCCGTTAACCAGAAAGGCGGCCACGACATGACCCGTCACGGTTCAGCCTCGGCGCCTCCGCCGCAAGCGGACGACTGCGTTGCCGCGTTCGACTAGGCGAGCGTGTCCCCGGCGGTGGAAAGGTTCCTGCGGTGTCACGCGGATCGCATCCGCCGACAATGTGTCGCCTCGATTATCGAAATCCGCAAGGCCGTGCCGCTCGCCCGGCACTACTTGTCCGGTGCCAAGTTCCAGGCCTGGATCGAAACCGAGATCGGCCTTTCGGCGCGCAGCGCGCAAAAGCACATGCGCGCCGCGAAATAGGCAGCGAGCCGGGGCGAAACGGTTACGCATCTGCCGCCGTTCGGCCTTTACCTGCTCGCGTCCCCGACCCCGCCGGACGATCTCGCCGTTGACGTCCTCAATCGGGTCGAGGCCGGCGAGCGACCGACGCTGTCGAGCATTCGCGGCGAGTTGCACATCCCGCAATCAAGAGCACCGGACGGCGGCGAAGGCGAATGCGCCGAGCCGCAGGAGCCGACCTTTCATCAGCGGCAACGGGCATCCCGCTCGTTAACGGCGTCGTTCTGCCCAGGATGGTTCGCCCATGAAGCACGTCATTCCCGTCTCACCGAGCTTCCAGCCGCCAATTCGCAACGAGAACAAGCTGAAGCTGGGGCTGTTCGGCCCCAACTGTTCCGGCGGGTTGGCACCGACGACGGTGCCTGAGCGATGGAGGAATACCTGGGAGAACAATCTCGCGCTGGCGCGGATGGCCGACGACGCGGGCCTCGAGTTCCTGCTGCCGATCGCGCGTTGGATCGGCTATGGCGGCAAGACCGACTTCCACGGCAGCGTGCTCGACAGCATGACATGGGCCGCGGGCCTGTTGGCCTCGACGAAGCACATCAACATCTTCGCGACCGTGCACACGGCTGTGCACCATCCGGTGGTCATCGCCAAGCAAATCGCCACCCTCGATCAAATCGGCAATGGCCGGGTCGGGCTCAACGTGGTGGTGGGCTGGAACCCGCCGGAATTTCAGGCGCTGGGCATATCGCTGCCGGTCGACCGTACCTCGCGCTACACGCTGGGGCAGGAGTGGTTGGACATCGTCGTGAAGCTCTGGTACGGGCCCGGACCGTTCGACTGGAACGGCCAGCACTACCAACTGCAGCGCGTCTACAGCGAGCCGCGGCCGATCGTCAGCCCGATCCCGATCTTCAACGCCGCCATCTCGGCGGAGGGGCGCGAGTTCGCGATCCGCAACGCCGAGTATCTGTTCACCGCGGCGATCGACCTGCGCACCGCCAGGGAGGACATCCGCGCGCTGAAGGCGAACGCCGATAAGCTCGGGCGCCGCGCCGGCGCGCTGACGTTCTGCTACGTGGTTTGTCGTCCCTCCGCCAAGGAGGCGACCGAGTACCATCGCTACTACGCCCAGCAGCACACCGATCATGACGCGGTCGACCGCCTCATCGACACCATGCTGCCGCACAGCAAGACGTTGCCGGCAACCGTGCAGGCCATCATCCGCAACAACTTTGCGGGCGGCCATGGCGGCCGTGCGCTCATCGGCGACCCCGACATGGTGGCGGACGGCCTCGAGGCGATCAGCGCGACCGGATTCGACGGCACGACTCTCGCCTTCGTCGACTATGCGGGAGAGTTTCCGTACTTCCGCGACGAGGTGATCCCGCGCCTGGAGCGGCGGGGATTGCGGCGGCCGTTCCGGCCGCACATCGACGGCAATTCCGCTGCCGCCGCGACGCGGCAATGCGCGACCTACCAGACTGCGTAGGTGCGCGCCGGCCGCCGCGACGTTAGGTTGCCGGCGAACCAACGAGACGTTCATTTCACCGAGGAGCTCGTCATGTGGGCAATTGGTAGGGACAGCGGCCTAGTCGCCGGAATCGTCGCCGCGGTCGCGCTTGTCCGGCTCTCCGCGGCGTCCGCCGGGGAGCTGAAGCTGGAGTTCGCGGACGTTCTTCCCGGACAGGGGCCCGTTCTGGTCGCGGTCGTGCCGGAAAAGCATGCCGCGGCGTTTCCCACCGTTGCTAACCGGAGCGGCGTCACCTTCCTGCAGATCGACAGCCGCAAGCCGCCGTTCTCGACGACCGTTGAGGTCCCGAACGGCCGCTACGCCGTCGCCGCCTATCAGGACGTCAACAGCGACGGCGTCCTGCAGACGGCCGAGCCCTTCGGCATCCCGGCGGAGCCATGGGGCATCAGCAACAACCGCAAGCCGGCGCAGCGCGCTCCCAATTTCAATGACGCGGCGTTCGTCGTCGGCGACGGCATCAATGTGCAGGTCATCAATTTGGGCCAGTAGATCCCTGGCGCAGACAACCAACCGGCCGAGTATCGACGATGACGCACACCATTATGCAGCCGATGACGCACACGGTCGTGCCGCCCATGACGGACACCATCATTCAGCTCGCCGACGGCATCAAGGGCATGCTCGCGCTCGACGAGGTGGATCTCGACAGACCGCTGTCGCAGATCGGCGTCGACTCGCTCAATGTCGTCGAGATGATCATCATCTGCCAGCAGGTCTACACCAACGTCATCAATTACGACGCGATCAATATCGACGAGAACACCACGATCCGGGAGATCGACGAGCAGATGCTGGCGCTGTCGGCTCCGTAGCGGCGCGTCGGCGGCCACGCCGCGGAGGTCGCGGCGCGGCCTGAATTGCCTCCTTCCGAATGGATGTGACGAGCATGCACTATTTGATACCGGCACTGGAGGGCGGCGGCGCCACCGCCGTCGCGTGGACGGGAAGCGGACATGCGGGCGACCCGGATCTGCGCATCGACATCGATGCCCTGCACGAGCGCGTGGGCGGCAAGTTCGAATTGACCATCCCGGGCTTTCGGCTGCCGCCCGGGCGGGTGACCGCCCTGATCGGTCCGAACGGATCGGGCAAATCGACGCTGCTGTCGTATCTGCTCGGAATGCGGACCGCGACCAGGGGCTCCATCCGCGTTCTCGGTCACCAGCCGGGCAAGCTGCCGATCCGCGAGCGCGTGCGCATCGGCGTCCAGCTCCAGGACGCCGGATACAACGACATCTACCTGGTGCGAGACATCCGCAAGCTGCACCAGGCTGCCTATCCGCGATCGCGCGACGACGTGTTCCAGGCGTTCGGGGTCACCGAGCTCGGCGCCAGCCGCTTCGGCTCGCTGTCCTCGGGCGAGAAGCAGCGCGTGCAGCTCGCCATGGCGATGGCGCATGGCCCCGATCTCATGATCTTCGACGAGCCGACCTCGAACCTGGATCCGCATTTCGAAGGGGTGTTCTGTGAGCTGCTGCGCAAGCAGGCGGCGGAGAATGCCACGCTGGCGTGCCTGTTCGTCAGCCACTCGCCGCGCGCCGTCGCGGTCTGCGACGACGTCCTCTTCCTTCGCGCCGGCGGCGTCGAGCATTACGGGCGCAAGGAAGTGGTCGTGGACGACATGTTCGGATCCGTCGGCTGCTCCTTTACCGGGCGGGCCGAGGCGCGCGCCGCGGTCGAGCGCGCGCTCGCGTCCGTACCGGACATCCGCGCGCGCCGCACGCGGGACGAGACCCTGACGGTCCATGGCGGCGAGGGCCTGCGCGAGGCGGCAAGCGCAGCCGCCCGCAATATCGAGCTCGACCGGTTCATGGTCTGGTCGACGGACGCATCGGATTTGCTGGAGTCCATCAAAAATGACTGAGGTCGCCCTCCCCCGCGGCTCGCTTCCGCTTCACCTGTTGAAGATCGAGGTCTTGAGCTACCTCAAGCACCCGCTCGCGGTGTTCTGGACCTTCGCCTATCCCATCATCCTGTTTTTCCTGCTCAACGCCATCTTCGGCGGCAGCAGCGCGCGCACCGCCGCCGGCGGCGTCAGCTACACCGACTATCTGGTATCGGGACTCGCGGTGATGACCGTGATCACCACCGCCCTGTTCGGATTCGCGGTGGCGCTCGTCGAGCTCAGGGCGCGCGGCCGGCTGAAGCTGTTCGGCATGATGCCGTTCTCGAAGAGCACGTTCTTCCTCAGCTTCACGGCCTCCCGCGTCATGATCCTGGTCGTCTTCTGCCTGGTGTTCGTCGGCGTGTTGTCGCATCTTGCGCCCAACACGCATCCCATCACCCTGCCGAACCTCCTGCTGCTGTGCCTGTTTCTGGCGAGCGCCGGCCTGGTCCTGATCGGCTGCAGCATCCTGGTCACGTCGCTGATCAAGCGCACGAGCACCGCGCACGCGATCATCAACTTCATCAATATTCCGGTGATCTTCCTGTCCGACCTGTTTCTGCCGGCCTCCATCCTGCCGAAATGGCTGTTCGCGATCGTCAAATGGTCTCCTTTCTTCATCTTCACTGAGAAGTATCGCGCCGTCTATGCGGACACCTACTCGCTCGCCGACATTGCGTTGTGGACCGGTGTGCTGGCACTGTCCGGCATCGTGCTGATCAATGCGGCGAGCCGGCTGTTCACCTGGAACCCGAGCGAGGCCGGATACTGAGACCGCCCGCGTTCCGCTTCGAGAGCGATCACCGATCGGGGCTTCGCCATGGAAGATACGCTGACCGCCTTTACCGGAGAAATGAAGCGAATGCTCGGCGTCAAGACGATCGACATCGATGTGCCGCTCTCGCAGCTCGGCGTCGATTCGTTGAACATCGTGGAAATGGTGATCATCTGCCAGCAGATCTACGTCGACGTCGTGAACTACGAGGACATCGCCATCGACGAGAACACCACGATCCGCGAGCTCGACGAGCAGCTGAACTCGCTGTCTGTTGTCCCCGCGATCGACACCGCCGCTGCGGGCGCGCTTCCCGTTCCCATGCCCGGGCCGCCGCCGGCGTGAAGCAAACGATCGTCTCCGCGTCCGTTATTCGCGCGGTGTGATCTGCCATTGATGACAGGACCTATCAGCATGCGATCTCATAATGGGGAAACGTCGCTCTTCAAGAGCGCTTCCGTTTCGGTCACGGGAGAGCTGCCGCGCGGAGACGCGCGATTGTGGGCGCATAGCGTCACCGATCTCGTGGCCGGCTTTGTCCGCGACGGCGGCGTTGAGCGGATTCGCGACAACACCGACGACACCTTGACCATGGCGCGGGTCGAGGATGCGCATGGCCGGCTCGCGGCTGCGGGTATTCGCGCCGGCGATGTCGTGCTGGTGGAGGCCGAAAACAGCCTGAGTGTCGTCGCAACGTTGTTGGCCGCATGGCTGATGGGATGCGCGGTGTGTCCGGTCGATCCGGACGCTCCGGAGGCGGTCAAGCTGCTCATCGCCCGCGAATCCAAGGCGCGGGCCAGCGTCACGCCGGACGGAGGGGTTTTCCTGCACGCCGACGCCGAGCCCGCCCCGGAGCTGATCGTGCTGCGCCGAAGCAAGCGGATCACCGGACCCGACCTTGCGCTGGTCGTCTTCACGTCCGGCAGCTCGGGCGTGCCCAAGGGCGTGCTGCTGACGCACCAGAACGTCATGTCGGCGGTGCGCAGCATCAGCGCCTACCTGCAGCTGCGCACCGCGGACCGCATTCTCTGCGTTCCGCCGTTCTTCTTCGACTATGGGCTCTATCAGCTGCTGCTGACCATGTTCAACGACTGCTCGCTGATCCTGAACAACAACCAGACCAACGCCGTCATGGTCTTGAAATTGATCGAGACGATGCGGCCGACGGTCTTGCCGGTCGTCCCGGCACTGGCCTCGAGCCTCGCCCGCATGTTGGAGATCGTCGGCAAGCAGGGGCCGGACGTTCGGCTGATCACCAATACCGGCGGTCATCTGCCGGACAGCGCCATCAAGTCCATGGCGGCGGCGTTCCCGCGCGCCAAGGTCGTGCCGATGTACGGGCTGACGGAGTGCAAGCGCGCGCTCTATTACGACCCCGAAGCGTTTCCGGCCCGGCGGGATTCGGTCGGCCGGCCGATGCCCGGCCTTGAAGCCAAGGTGGTGGTCCACGAGCCTGGCGCCGAGCCGCGCGAAGCCGCACCGGACGAGGTCGGCGAGCTCCACGTGCGCGGCTCCTCCGTCATGCAGGGATATCATCGGGGCGACCAGGTGGAGGGAGCGCGGCTGCTGCCGGGCCGCTATCGCGACGACAACTGGCTCGCGACCGGCGATCTGTTCGCCGTGGATGACGCCGGGCTGTTCTACTTCCGCGGCCGCTCCAAGGCGCTGATCAAGCAGGGGGGCTACTGCATTCACCCGCGCGATATCGAAATCCTGGCCGAGGCGCACCAGGACGTCGTGACCGCCAGGGTGGTCGGCCGGACCGAGGACAACGGCGACGAGTCCGCCGTTCTGTTCCTGCAACTCGCCGGGCCGGCGACCCGCGCCCGCCAGAAGCAGGTCACCGGCGAATTGAAGCAGACCATCCACAAGACCCTGATGCCGCGCGTCGTCCGCTTCGTGGAGGAATGGCCCGCGACGCCGAACGGCAAAATCGACGCGAACGCCCTCGTCGCGTTGACGCGCGAAGACGGCGTGGTCTCAACGCTCTAAAACGATGATCGAGGTGCAGGCGGCATGTTGGCCCAAGACAGCTGGATCGAATTGCTAAACGGGCAGCCGATCGCGACGCCCGCCTACGTGTTTTCGGCCGGCGAGATCACGCGGCAGATGCGGGCGTTGGGCGCAGCCCTTGGAACGCCGCTGGTGTTCTCGGTGTCGGCCTGCCCCAACGCGGACCTGCTGATGCGGCTGGCCGAGGACGTGCGCTTCGGCCTGCGCTGCTCATCGCGGGCCGAGATGAGCCTCGTCTCGGGCTGGCAGAGCGAGTTCTCCTACGTGAATCTTCCTTCGATCGACGTGCAGACGATGCGCGCCCTCCTTGGGGGGAAATTCCGGCTGATCGTCGATGCCCCGCACCAGGTCGAGCTGCTCGCCAAGCTGCGCGGCAAGCGCGAGGTCATGCCTCTGACGCTGGGCGTCAATGTCGGGGTGGTCAACCAGTCGATCGAAGGCGCCGCGCTGCCGCTCGACCACCTCGGTATGGACTGGGACGATCTGCGGCAGGCGCTCGCGTTGACGAAGGCCCATGACATCCCGGTCGACGGTCTGCAGACCTTCGGCGGCCGGCACAGCTTCGGCCGCCACGCCATGTCGATCGTGCGCGCCATCCAGGATCTGGTGCCGCGGGTCGAGGCCCATCTCGGGCGGCCGCTGCGGACCGTGAACCTCGGCGGCGGCCTCGAGGAGAACTGGCAGGCCATGGGCCACGACTTTGCGGCCTATCGCCGCGAGGTGAGGAAGTTTCCCGAGCATCTCCAGGTGATGCACGACGTGGGACGGTCCGTCATGTCGTCGGCCGGATGTTTCGTCACCAGCGTGGTCGCCAGGAAAAGCATTCAGGGCCGGTCCTACGCCATTTGCGACGGCGGAATGATCCAGGCGTTCCTGCTGTCGCGGGCGGCCGGCGAGCATTGCCTGGCCTCGCAGCCGCTCGTCAGGTCGGGCGACGGGCCGATCCGCGCCGCGCATGCGAATGGCGGCGGAGAAACCACCATCATCGTCGGCTCTTCGAGCAACCGCGCCGACATTCTCGGCAGCGCGACCGACGAGCTCCTGCCCGGCGACATCCTCTATTTCCCGGGGGCCGGTGCGTACTGCCGGACCTATACGCCGGGCGAGTATCTCGGGCATGGCGGCGCGGTGTCTTACGTTCTTTAGCGCCGTCATGGGTCACGGAGGGACGACGGAAGATGTTTGAACTGGAATCGGCGATCTACCGGCGCACGGAACCCTGGGCCGCACTGGCGCGGCAGGGAAAGGATGCGGTCGCGCGAGAATTGGGAGAACTGCTCGGGCGGCAGATCGAGAAGGCCGTGGGCAATATTCCGGCCGACCAGGTGGGTCTCAACATGGTCGTGTCGACGATGCTGGATATGCCCTTCACGTCCGGCTGGATCACGTGGCCCGAAATCGCCGACAACGCCAGGCAGCACACCCGTTGCCCGCCGGAAAATTTCGTGACCGCGTACGAATGCGCCTCCTGGGGCTACGTCCTGCGCTACGCGAAATCCTGCAAACTCGCTGCACCTTATGTCGTGGTCACGATTCTGGATCTGAATGTCTTCGACCTTTCCTACTGGCGCGCCAGCCCGATGTGGGGGCACTCCGGCTTCGGCGTGGCCACCGTCGTGCTGCGCTGCTCCACGGACGACTTCATCTATTGCCAGACCTCGAAGTCATCCAATGCGTTCGGCGAGTTCTGCTTCGATCTCCGCAACGTCATGGCCAAGGACGCGACGCTTCTGGCCTGCCCGCCCTTCTTCCCGCCCAACATTGCGGTGCTTTACGACCGGCTGCTGCCGACCGAGCGGCTGCTGCCCAATCGCAATGCGGATTACGGCCACAGTTTCGGGGCGGATCCGTGGATCGCGCTCATCGAGCAGCGCCGCGCTGGCCTCGACCGGCCGGGCGACGTTTTCCTGGCGACGTCGATCGCGCTCAGCGGGTATTGGTGCTTTGCCGAAGTGCGCCTGCACCCCGCCGGCCAGTTCATCCTCGAGGATACGCTGCCCGCACCAATGGGAGTAGCCGCATGACCCTGTCGTTCGAGGCACAGCTGACGTCCGCGCCGTATGCGGGGACGATCATCCCGTCCAATCGGCATCCCGCGGTTCTCGACAGCGAGGATGATTTTGCCGCCGCGGCGCAGTTCGCCCGGCGCAGCTGGGCGCCGGTGCTGATGTCGTTCGCGCAGCGGCACGCGTTCATGGCGCGGGTTTTCGAGAAGATCCGCACCGTCCTGGCGGACCGGATTCGCCGGGTCGTCCTGCATGGCCGCGTGCCGCACGGAGAACGCATGCCGCCGGAGCTGGCGAGCGAAGGAGTCTTCATCGTGACCGAGCTTCAGCCCGAGGTGATCCGCCTGACCCAGACCGGGGAGTCATTCCTGACCTTCTACGAAGGTTTCGTGCGCCATCCGATGGAGATCGGCAACAACGATGTGCGCATCGAGTGGCATAATTTTCCCGAGGACGGGCCGGCTCGGTTCGCCGCTCTGGGTGACGAGCTGTTGGCGCTGGGCCTGACGAAGGTCGCCGTGACGTACTCGGGCAGAGCGGCGTAACGGATCCGGCGCGCCCGGCACGGCATAGCACGGTGGCCATGTTCCAGCTCGACCATACGAAAGGCAATATGAGCCTGATGCGCCTTGCCATGCCGGACCGGGCGGACATTGCGTTTCGATTTTTCCACACGTCGAAAGTCCCCAAGGCCGTCGCCGTCGTGCTGCACGGAACCGGCATGCATGGCGGCTATTACCTGCCGTTCGCGCGCTGCCTGGCGAACGAGGGCGTGCAGGTTGCGCTGATGGACCAGCGGGGCCATGGGCTATCCGGCGGCGAGCGCGGGCATATCCGCCGCCGCATGCAATATGCCGACGACCTGGCGGACTGCCTTGCCGCCGTGCACGACGCCCACCCGCTGCCGCTTTTCGCCCTGGCGCATTCGGGCGCGGCCGCCATCCTGCTGAAGGCGCTGCCGTTGCTGCCGGCCGGCCTGCTCTCCGGAATCGCTCTGCTGACACCCACCTTCGCCAATGACGGCGCTCTCGTCCGCAGCGACAGCGCCGGCAAGGGGCGTTTCGACTCGCTGAAGTACATGCTGCGTCCGGACGCCGCGCGGCCGGTGGAGCAAAGCGGCGACCACAACAAGATGACGTTTGCGTACGGAAAGTTCCTGCTGGCACAAATTCTTCGTCTCGGCACGCAGCGAACGGTCTTGACCTATCGTCCGCCGGCGTCGCGCGAGCCGCCCTACGGCTACAGCGCCGCCGCGGTCGCGGGCTGCATGATCGGGCAATTGGAGCACGCCCTCGCCCGGATTTCCTGCCCGATATTCCTGGCCACCGGCGACAACGACGTCTTCGTCCACGGCGCCGCGGTGCAAACGGTTTTGCCGTGGGCGCTGGCTCCCGACGTGCCGTTCAGTGCGGTCAATTTCGCCGATGCGGATCACTTCACGACCTTGCTCCGCTCGGTGCGGCATCTGGGGGCATGGATCCTGGCCAATGTGACGACGGGCGCGAGCAGATGAGAACGCAAACGCTGTCCCGTGCGACCGGTCTACCGGTTGTGCTGCCGCTCGCGCGCTACAGCGGCAACACTTGGCACGCGGCCGAAGATCGCGCGGACGTCTCGGCCGGCGGCGCCGAGGATTGGCCGCTGGACGTCTTGAGCGACCTGGCAACCTACGGCGTCGTTGCCGGATTGGCCGAGATCGGCCGAAACAGATGCCTGCTGCCCCCGGCGGCGCGCCTCGAGCCCGGGTTCGGCTCGCCGCGCCTTCGCGAGGATCGGGCAGCGCCGGGAATTGGCGGCGATGCCCTGCGCATTGAATTCGTCGAGACCGGCTCGGGCGCGTCCGCCGACGCACCGAACTATGCGGTTGCCGCCTGGGCCCGGTCGGCGGCGGCGCGGCTGCGGCTGCCGTTCGTCAACACCAGTCTCCTGACGCTGGTGGCTTGCGCCGACCGGCTGCCTGAAGGCAGCGTGATGGTGCCCCTTGCCAAGACCGACAAGGCGGCTTTTCTCGACCAGCTGAAGCCGGACGTCCGCGCCGCCGTTGCGGCGCGCGAGGCCGTGCTGCGCGAGCGCCGACGGCTTGCGCTCCGGCTCCCGCGCGGAGTCGCCGATGGCACCTTGGACCGGCAGATCGAGGCCCGGCTGGTTTTTCCCATGGTGCAGTTCTATCTCGAGAGCTGCCTCGGGCCGCCCGGCGCACGGTTCCATCTCTGTCATGGCGAGCAGGCGGAAGCTTCGCGTTCCCACACGATCGCTGTCGGAAAGTTCGAGGCGAGCGAGCCGCTCGGCGAAAACATCTTCGCGTTGGCCATGCGCCGCCTGTTCTACGTCAATCCCAAGACGGCCGTGCGGAGGTCGTTCCAAGTCGCTCCCTTCGCGCTCGGACGGCGGATTGCGCGGCATGGCGCACAGACCATGCGCGGCGCCGGCGAAGCCATGCTGGCGGCTTTGCAGATGGAATTCCTGCAAACGCATTCGCACCGCACGGCGTCGGGGCTCCGACCGCCATCCGTGACAGCGCGCGATATCGCAAGCCCATCCTGACGCGCCGCCACCACCGCGTCATGTCGGCCCAGGCCTTTGCCGAGCTCGGGACCAGCCGGATCGCCTACATCAAGGCCATTCGCTCCGAGGACGTCAGCCGGCATTACCCGAACGCGCCCGAAGTCCCGGCACATGCCGTGCTGTTTGCCCTGCACGCCGCGGACGGGACGCCGATGCTGCTCGCCGGCACCCGCGAGGCGGCTGTTGTCGGCGCGCAGGGACATGAGCTCGAGGCGCTGAGCGTGCATTGAGCGGGCCTGGCCCCCAGATCAGGACTTGAAGACCCCATCGGCCGGCCCAGGCTTCGGCTCACCGCCAACGCGAAGAACGTGACCGTCAGGATCTTCGACCTGAAACTCGTAGGCCCAGTCGAAATTCTGCGGCGGGCTTCGAATGTGCGCGCCCTTCGCCTCGAATTCGGCGAAGAATGCATCGGCGTCCTCGACGCCGACCCAGAGCCAGACGCCTGGCTGGCCCTGGGCGCCTTCACACAACATGATCGATTTGCCATCGCGCGACACGGAATCATCCCGCCCGCATCCCAATCCAGCGAAAAGCCAAGCGTCCGGATGTAATAGCGCCGGCTCGCTGCGAGATCCCGAACCCGCAGGATCGGCGTCACATTCTCGATCCTGGCCATGGGGCCAACCTCTGCTGTCGTCAAGTCCGGAGGATTCCATGGGGCTTCGCGGCGGCTCAGCTGCGGTCATCGAACCGCATATCCGTTTCGGTCACGGCGGGACGGCCGCGCGTCCGCAGACAACCGCCCCGTGCCGGAGAGAACCCCGCCCACGGTCGCGGCTTCGGTCAGAGGCCGACGGCCTTTGTTCTGAAATGGAGAACCGAGTCGCGCAGCAGCGCGTATCGGGAGTTGGCCGCAATCTGGGCCTCGCCCAGCTTCTGATAGTTGCGCACCCGCCATTTCGGGCTGACGCTCAATCTGCCGTAGTCCGCGAACCGTACGGCGCCGTTCTTGGCGCGGATCGGCAGGACGTCCGACCTGATCAGGCTGTTGGCCGACAGCGGGACGTCGAGGTGGCCGCGGGCGAATGCCGCACCGACCGCCGCGATGAGATTGTCCTCGCCGAGCGCGCACGACAACAGGTCGCGGACCTCGCCTTCGATCAGCTCGGCCTCCTCTTCGATCGCCGCCGGATCGAAGGCGATCTGGCCGACCAGCGGGCTGTTGACCAGATTGGTCAGGTTGATCCCCTCGATGTTGCTTTGCGTGGTCGGGATGCCCAGCGCTTCGTGATAGGTCTTGGTGATGACCTTGTCGGCATTGCCGATCTTGGCGACGAGCGCTCCCAGCAGGATCATCGCCTCCGCGTCGACGCGTCTCGTCGGAAACACGCCCATGAACTGATGCAGCGCGATGTAGACGTCGTCGCATCCCGCCAGCAGCTCCGACGCCGTTTTGCGCAGAACGCGCAACGCCGCAATATCCTGCTCGGCGTTGCCCGATTGGCAGATCGCCAAGGTATGACAAACGACGCCGGCGTCGCGCGCGAGGACCGCCTCCAGCAGCGCCGACACGATTGAGATCGATGGCGGCATGAGGACCGCCGTGAGGGTGCCGAAATATTCCCGGTCGACCTTTATGCTGCGGCGTGCGAGCTCGCCGCATCGCAGGTCGACCTCCTGCCAGAACCGCAAGGTGTCGACCACGGGAATTCCCTGGCAGTACGGGATATTGTAGCCGATGCCGCCGCCCTCGAACGACGTCAGACCGGCCGCCACGGCATACTCGAACAGGATGCGCGGATCGGGAGAGCCGTGGCGGACCTCGATCGGCTTGCGCGTTTTCAGGTTGAGCTCGCGCCCGCGCTCCCAGCCATGGCCGACCAGCGGGTAGCCATTCAATCGATCGGGCGCCTCGAGCATGACCCATCGCGCCTTGTCGAACCGCTGCAGGCGCGTGTGCGAGTCGATCGTCATCGACAGGATATGCGGCACGTCGGCTGCGTCGAAGTCGAGCAGCAGCGCCAGCATCTTGTGATGCGCGCCGACGCCCGATCGCGGTTGCAGCACGAGCTCCCCGGCGGCCCGCTGCGTGGCCAGCACGGTCTGAGCGGTCGGCTTTTTCAGCGACCGGATGAAGTCGACGGATTCGTCGAGCGGCGGCAGCTGCTCGAGCAGGCACGCGTGGCCTTTCACGGCTTGGTCATTCATCTCGGCTACTCAAATCGGCGACGCTGGCGTTGTGCGGTCGGCATCGATCGGGCGGCGTGTTGCCCCAGCGGCAGGCGCTGCGGCAGGTAGCCGAGCTCGCGCGCGATGTTCGCCAGGCTTGCGGACGATTGCGTCAGACGGCGGCGGACGAAATAGCGCGCGGCTTCGACCTTTTCCTCGTAATACGCCCGCTCGTCCGGATCGGCGACGTGGTGGGCAAGCGCGCTTTGCGCGACGCCGGCGGCGTCCAGCAGCTGCCAGGCCACCGCGATCTCCGCCAGCCCGGTCTGGAACTCGCAGGAGAACTCCGGCACGCTGTTCATCCCGCCTTGCCGGACCGCGTTGCCGATCATCTCCGCCGCACCTCGCAACGCGCTCACGGCCGCCTTCATGTGCTCGGTCTCCCGGGAAAAGCCGCCCATCCCGGCCAACACGTCGAGCGTCGCGGAGACCTCGCCGATCAGACTGTCGAGCTTCGCGTTGCGCAGGCACAGGCCCAGTTTGTCGCGGATCAGGAACAGCGACTGGATATGGTTCGTCCCCTCCCAGATCGACAGTATCTTGCAATCGCGCGCGTTCTGCTCCACCGGATAGTCGCGCAGATAGCCGATCCCGCCCAGCGTCTGAATCGCGGTCTCGGTCACGCGCCAGGCCTGATCCGACGTATAGGCCTTCACGATCGGCAGCAGGATATCCAGGATATCGGTCGCGACCTGGGCGCGCTCCGGAGCAAGCGCCATGGTGCGCAATTGCGCCTGGTAGAAGCCGAGCCGCGCGATCATGGCCCGGCAGCCCGTCGTCACCGACAACATGTCGAGGCGCATCCGTTTCACGTCCGGATGCTGGCAGATCGGCTGGCTCGTCGCCTTGCCGCTCATCGACTGATCGAACTTCTTGCCCTGGATGCGCTGAGCCGCATAGATGCGCGCCGTCTCGCAGGCCGAGGCGGCGAGCCCGAGCGCATAGATGCCGGTGCTGATCCGCGCCGGGGTCATCATCAGCATCAACTGCTGCAGCCCCCGTCCCTCGGTCTCGCCCAGCAGGTAGGCCTCGCTCGGCACCTCTTGTCCGAATTCCAGCAGCGTATTGGCGCAACCCCGCAGGCCCATTTTCCTGACGACCTCGCGACAGCGCACGCCGTTGTCGATCGCCGGCCTTCCCTCGGCATCAAGGCGATAGCGCGGCACGAGAAAGCAGGACAGGCCCATCATTCCGGTCGCCTCGGCGTCGGTGCGGGCGAGGACGAAATAGTAGATGTTGTCGGTCAGCTCGTGCATTCCGGCCGAGATCAGCCATTTGTGGCCGGTCAGGTGATAGACGCCGCTGTCCTGCCTGCGGCACACGCTGGACAGCAGGTTGAGATCGGAGCCCGCCGCCTTTTCGGTCAGGCACAGGCAGGCGCTGGCGCTCAGCGTCGCCAGGGCGGGACCATAGCGCCGGCGCAGATCGTCGCTGCCGTAGGTGTTCAACAGGGTCTGCGCCGGACCATTGAACCCGACGTAGGTCACGAAGGAGGGGTTCGATCCGACCAGCATTTCGATGATGAGGTTTTGCGCGATTTCCGGCAGCGGCTTGCGACCCTCGTCGGCGTGCGCCTGCCACGAGCCCCAGATCTCACGATAGCGCCGCATCAGCGCCGGAAAGCTCGCAGGCGTGCATACGACGCCTTGGTGGTCCAGATGGGCTTCCTGCTCGTCGGTCTCGGCGTAGCTTTGCGCCATGGGACCTTCGGCGAATTCGCGCGCGAGCTCGAGCGAGGAGGAGATCGCCGACCGGTGCTGATCGGAGGACAGCCCCAAGGTCTGGTGAATTCGCAGTTGCTCCCAGAGCAGGAAATCCATTTCACGCTTGGGCGCCTTGTAGAGAATCCTATGCACTTTGTGCCCCCTCCAGGTCGACGTTCCACTTGAAATAGAAATTCTCCAGGCCGTAATATTCGTTCTGCATGTAGAATATCTTCTGCGGCGCGCCGCGCGTGTCGCGATCCGACCGCCGCACGACGACCTGGCCCAGGTGTTTCGGCATCCCGGTCGCGGTGGCGACTTTGCCGCAGTCGTGATCTGGGCTCAGAGCAAGGATGCCGAACCGGCCTCCGGCGCCCAGACAGGTGAGAACGAGCGGCCTCATGCGGGCGTTGCTCAGGTTTGCCGCCAAGTCGAGCAGCGGCCGCACGGTCATGAAATGTTGGCGGTCGTTCTCCACCGACGGCAGCCAATCCAGCGTGACGCCTTCGAGCGGGGCCAGCACGGACAGGGTCTGTGCCAGCCGGCGCGACCATTCGGAGCAGTTCTCGAAGGTGACCACCCTGGCTTCCGGGAATTCACGCATGATGGCGCGCAGTCGCGTCAGGATGCGCACGGCGAGCTTGGCGGTGCCGCTCAGCGCCGGCGGCCTGGCGAGGATCTCGCAGTACGCCACGCGCAACGCGCCGGCAGCCGGGCTGCGGCTGAGATCGACCACGTAGGAGACGTCCTGCGCAATGAATCCATCGCCGCCGGTGCCGATATTGGCGAGATCCAGGGTCGCCTGCACGAAATCCGCCGGCGTCTCCAGCAACAGCACCCGCGCATTGCGCGCGTCCGTCTGCAGGAATTCGAGAATGCAGGCAAACAGGCCGGCGCAGCCGATCGACAGGAACGAGATGGCCTCCTGATGCAGCTTGGGCCGAACCGCGTTGATCACCCGCATGGCGGCGGACTGGTTGACGATGTCGATCTCCGCCGAGCTGGTGACGAGAAACAGCTCGAAATGCTCGTCGCGCAAACTGCTGCTCTCCAGGACCTCGCGGGTCACCGGCTGCAGATTGGTGATGTAGATCGCGTCCTTCATGCGGCCTCGACCTCGCGCTCATCCGCGCAGCACGTCTTCAGCCCGATCGCCTCGAACCCGCGGATCATCTGATGCAGGCGATCGCCGGCATCGGCGGGCGGCCTGTACCAATCGAGAACGAGCTCGTTCTCTCCCTCCTCCATCAGGTTGCGGACGAAGCCCTCCTGGATGGAGATGAACCGCCGCCCCTCCGCCCACAGGCGCCGCGTCTCCGCCGCCACGTCGAGCACGAGAAACAGATCCGAGCCGAACATCTCCTGCGGCATCCGTATCGTGCTCGGCATGCGGGAGTTGAGGATCATCTCATCGCACGCCGACCCGCAATGGCCGCGTATCACCCGCAGGATGTCGGACAAGAGGCCGTATTTCTCCTCGTAGGTCACGAGCGGCGTTGCCCATTGCGACCGCCCCATCATCTCGAAGCTCTCGAAGTCCATGTCGTCGGTGAACGGCGGGTTGGAATGGGTGCTCGGTGTGAGCTTGTTGGCGTATTTGGTGGTGACCAGGAGGCCCTCGTAATGCACTCTCATGGGTTGGTGCTCGCGCGGAGAAAATTCCTCAGGCGGTGAACTCGAACCGACAATCGTCGGAAAACGTCAAATCGGTGATCGACCAATACCCGCGCAGGGACGCCGACGTCGCCGTGTAGATCCGCCCGGCGTCGAGGCGGCCCGACTTGGCATGGGTGATGTAGGACACCCAGGTGTCGGAGCCGAAGCAGTGCCCATACTGGCCGTGCAGGTTGGGCATGAGGCATTCGCTCTTGAGGAAGTGCGTGTAGATCTCGGCCATGCCGGACGGCAGGAACGGGACGTTGGCGAGCCCCGACTCCGAGGTTTCCAGCCACTTCCGCAGGTCGACGCAGAACTCGGCCATGCCGTACGACGACTGCGCCACTCTTGCGATCAGCGGAAAGCGGCCGTCCTCCGGCACCTTGAACACCACGGTCGCGATGCCGAAACCCGAATTGCCCCAGTTCGGATTGCCGCGCCAGAAGCTGAAGTCCAGGACATTGAGGTCGGCGACCGTGATGACGATGTGCGATCCCGGCAGAAACCGCCGCTTGGCGTATTCCAGCGCGAAGCCCCATCCGGCGCACTCGTAGGACGCCGTGAAGTTTTCCGGCGGCTTGTCGGTGAACCGGCTGGCCGCCTCGACGATGTCCGGCCATTTCAACCATCCGGTGGCGAACAGCAGGTCCATGATGGTCGAGACGCACATGTTGAAGGAGATCTGCTCCGGCGCGATGGTAGGGGTTGCGCGCGCGATCTCGACGCCCAGCATCTCGCCGACCGCCGCCGCTGCCTGCCGGCCGCCCTGGCGCGCGCAGTCGGGAAATTTTGCAATGCTGCGGTACTGGACCGCCTCAACCGTCAACACGGCGCAGCTTCTTGTTGCGTTCGTAGATCTCGAAGAAGCATCGGTACGAGCTGCCCTCCATCTTGCTGAAACCGAGGAGGTCGCGCTGGTCCCCCTTGTGGCGCACGGCGCCGGAGACCACGAGCTCGGCGAAGATTTCGTTGGCAATCCACTTGAGCGCCATCGCTTGGTCCTCGGAGAATCGGTCGAACACCCCCAGGTTGGCCTGGTTTTGCGCCGCCTGGCGCAGGAACGCGACGCGCTCGCCCATCTCGGCATTGAGCACGATCCGATTGTGCCGCGCGAGCCAGGCGAGGTGCGAGCACAACGCCTGCACCAGCCACGGCCGCGCCAGGGTGAGAAAGATCTTCGGCGAGATCGGCCCGCCCTCGTTGAGGAACCAGCTTGGCTCGGCCTCGAGCATGGCCTGGACGTTTGCGAGCGGCAGATGGCCGTCGAGGAACGCCGCGCCGGACGGCTGCGTCGCCGCCTGCGCGTAGACGTCGGGCGCCAGCAAGACCGGGGCCAGGATCATAGAATTGCCGCGCCGCACCACGATGAGGGCGAAATCGGCGCGGCTCGCGTTCATGGCCCAGACCTTGTCGACCGTCAGCTTGACCGGGCTCCCGGTCGTTGCGCAGGATCGCCACTGCGACGCCAGGGGACCGCCCCGGTCGGTCATGCAGAACGTGCCGGTCAGGCCCGCATCGACCCAGCTCATGACCTGCGCGACCTGCACGGCGGTTCCGGCCAGCGAAACCATGATGGAGCCGAGCATGCCGAAGAACCGCATGGCGTGCGGCCCGAATCCGTCGACGGCGATCTCCTCCACCAGCGCGCGCACGCCATGCAGCACGGGCGGCTGGGCAACCGGCAGCTTCACGTGGGACTGCTCGACCGCCACGAAAGGCGCACACGAATCCGCGACGATCATCATCGAATCGAGCAGTCGCGTCGCCGAGGCCGCCATCAGCTCGCGGATCGACGCCTCCACGTCGGTGTGGCGCGCGATGGCGTTGAGCGCGGGGGCGGCGAAGATATGACCAAGCTCACATGACATAGACGGATGGCCCCCCGAGCTGGAGAAAATTGTTCATGGAATAGCTGCGGAAATACGCGCCGCAATTTTCGAAGATCAGAATATCGCCCGCGTTGAGCTCCTCATGTGTCTCGCCGATAACATCGTCACGGCTGCAGGTCGAGCCGACGATCACCGTCTTCTCGCCCCCGTTCGGCTGCGCGCGGTTGCGACCGAGAACCCGGGGCGCGCGGTATTTGCGCAGGATGTTTTCGGTCTGAGCGAGCAAGAAAGCTTGCGACATTCCGCCGTCGCAGATCGCATATTTCTGCCCGTCCACTATCTTCGAGAACAGGACCCGCACGGCAAAGCAGCCGGCCGCGGCAAAGATTGCGCGCCCGAATTCGTGGATGACTTCGATGCGATGCGGAAAGCGGGCGAGCTCGGCGCGATAGGCGGCGAAATCATAGCCCTTCGCGTACCAGTTCTCCTCGAGCCCGCCGCCAAGATTGATGGTGTGCAAATGCTTGCCGACGCGCTGCTCGAGCCTCGGCAAGAGGTCCAGCATCGTGCCGACCACGTGACGGCCGGCGCGTCCGAACGTGTGCGGACCGGCAAACAGGTGGACGCCGCGAATGTCGATGTCCAGCGATCTCGCGACGTCGATCGCCTCGTATGCCTGGTCGATGTCCATGCCGAACTGATCGTTGCGCAGCGTGGGCGCCGACGAATCGTGCTGGTTGACCAACCGGTTGGAGAGCCGCAGCATGACCGGAAGCACCGGACGCTTGCCGCGCAGGCGGGCGATCAGGTGCAGGTGCTGCGGCGAATCGACGATGAAGGTGGCTTTGGCGCCGAGCGCCGCACGCACCAGCGTATCGGTCAGCGCCGGCGTATTCACGTAGAGGTGCCGGCTGCGCAGGCCGGCCAGCATGTGCAGCTCGCCGCGCGACGCCACCTCGACTCCGTCCCAGCAGTCGACCGGGATGCGCGAGACCACATCCTGGTTCGGACAAGCCTTGAACGAGACGATCACCGGTGTGCCCAACGCCGCCTTGAGGGCGCGGATCTGGCGGCACACCTCATCGACCGAATAGACGTAGGCCGGTGTCTCCAGCGCCGCCGCCTCGATATCCGCGGCCCAATGGCCGCGCGCCGGGACCTGGGTCATGTCAAAGCTGCCTTGCGAGTTGCTTGAGGGCGCCAAGATCGATCTTGCCCACCGGCGAGGGCGGCCACTCCGTCAGGAAGTGGATGATTTTCGGCTGCAGCGACTTGTGTAGCTTCGCCCGAATTCGGGCGCGGACGTCGTCCTGGTGAGCCTCGTCGCCGCGACCGCGCAGGATGGCAAACAGGATGGCGCTCTCGTCGCCATCGGCCTCATCCCGGCCGACCACGATCGCGGACGCCACGTCGTGCAGCCCTTCCGCCACCGCCTCCAGATCGCGCGGATAGATGCAATACCCCTTCTGCTTGATCAGGGATTTGGATCGCCCGCGAAAATACAGGCAGCCATCCTCGTCCCTCTCGAACAGGTCGCCGGTCGCCAGCCAAACGTCGTCGCGATAGCGGCCCGGCACGAGCCGCGCGCCGGCGCCGCTGTCGGCGCTGTGATAGCCTTGCATGACCGAGCTGCCGCGCAGGTAAAGCTCGCCGACTTCGCCCGCTTTCGCCTCGGCCAGCGTTCCGGCCTCGTCCCGCACCACGACACGTGCGTCGAGCCCCGGCATCGGTCCGCCGACGGAACCGGCCTTCTGCGCCACCAGCTGCGGCGGCAGATAAAGCGCGCGCTTCGTCTCCGTCAGCCCGTACATCGGGAAGATCCGGGCGTTGGGAAACGACCGGCTCATCGCCGTGATGGTCGCCGGCGCGAGATGTCCGCCGGTATTGGAGATGGTGCGCAGGCTCTCGATCGTCTGGTTGAAGGTGTTGAGCACCGTCGCGAGTCCGGAGGCCAATGCCGGGACCACCGGCAGGATGGTCGGCTGCGCCTGCTCGATCAGCGCCAGGATCTTCAGCGGGCTGGTGACCCCGGAGGCCAGCACCAGCCGGCACCCCGTGAACATTGAGAACAGGACCTGATAGAGCCCGTAGTCCAGGAACATCGGCGGCACACAGAAGATCTTGTCGTCGCGGCCGATCTCGAGAAAGCTGCTGATCGCACGCAGCGCCGACATGACGTTGCCGTGGGTCAGCATGACGCCTTTCGGCACGCCGGAGCTTCCCGACGTGAAGATGATCAGCCCGAGGTCGACGCCAGTGGGCCGACCGATGCGGATGCGGCTACGACGCGAAGCGCCGGCGCCTTCCGCGAGCGAAACGCAGCCAGCCGAATCCACCACCGCCCGCGCGCCCGAATGGTGGGCGATCAGGTCGTGCACGCTTGCCGGCGCGGACGGGTCGACCGGACACACCGCGCAACCCTGCAGCCAGGCGCCGAGAAGCGCGGCGGCGCCGTTGACGTCGTTCTTCGCCTTGATCAGGACCACGTCGCCGGGGCGCACACCGATGTGCTCGAGCCGGTCGCGAGCCGCCACCACGGCGTCCTCGTGCAGCACCTGGCCGCTGACGTCCGCGATATTGCGACAACCGCCATCGCGCAGGGTTGCCAGCACCAGATGCTGCATGCTGTGCGCCCAGATGCGCGGATCGCCGGGCGGCAGGCCGCCGACGGCGGCGGAGACGAAGCGTGCGGCTTCGGTCTGCCGGGGCGCCGCCTCGCGTGGCTGCAGCCGCAAGCCGACATCGAGACGTTCGGGCCGGCCTTTGGCCGGGCTCGGCCGGCGGGCGTCTATCGCCCCGTCGAGTTGTGCAAGCGCGCCGCTCATGGTTGCTCCGTGCAAGGAGCCTGGTGGACAAGGGTGCCGGCGTCGACGATGGCCGCCGGGATGGAAAGGGCGTTGAGCTGCTCGTCCAATTCGCGGATGGTGGTGTTCTCGTCGATCGCGATGTCTTCGTAGTTCACCACGTTGACGTAGATCTGCTGGCAGATGATCACCATCTCGACGATGTTCAGCGAGTCGACGCCGAGCTGGGACAGCGGCACGTCGATATCGATGGTCTTGACCGCCAGCATTCGTTTCATTTCATCGGTGAAAGCGCTCAATGTATCGCTCATATCGTCCATCTCTGATGCGCGGTTCTGCATGCGAACCCTGCAACGATCACTTCCCTACCTTGCCTGGTCCGGCAATGGACCGCTTGCCAAGTTCTCCCTGAATGCCGGCCCTGACCCGCCGCGGCCCGCGGCCCGCGTCACCGAGGCCCGGCTGGCGGTGAGTCTGCGCCGCTGCCGAATGTGCGGGTGAGCGGCCGGCGCCTTCGCGTCGGGCGGGGAGGGATACCGATCGCGATGCCGTTCCCGCTCACCCTCGGCCGCCGGGCGCGACAGCGTCGCGGCGATGGCCAGAAACTCGTCGAAGCCATGAACGATGTAGTCGACCCCGAGGTCCTTGATGGCTTCGATGATGTGGTCCGCCTTCTCGGCGCCGACCGCCACGTTTCCGCCCAGGAAGATCGGGCACGAGAGCCGGTATTTCTGCTTGTAGAGCTTCAGGTCGATGAGATCGTCATAGGCATGGCCGTTCTGCGCGCCGAACACGATGGCATCCGCCGAAAACTTCGTCGCCGACGCGAACATCGTGTCGAGAGAAACGCACGCGCCGAGATTGAGGACGTCGAATCCGTGCTCCTCCAGAAATAGCTTGAACAAGTAGATGGAAACGGTGTGGCAGTCGGACTCCGTCATTCCGATCGCAATTCTGTTCATCCCCCACCTTTCGCGCGTCCGCTCGTTTGCGTTCGCGACCACACTAATGCTCTGCGGCGGCGATCCGCACCTACGCAGTTGGGTAGGTTGTGCGCGCACCCGATGCTGGTACTCATCGGCAGCGCCGCTCGCTGGCGGCCGCTTCCCTGTGATCGGTGGATGAGTGCAACGGCGAACCGACGAACCCGCGATGAGTGAGGACAAAGCCCTGTTGCTGCGATCGCTCGTGGTCGAGCGGCCGCACGACCCGGCACCGCCGTTCGCCGGCCGCCGCATGTGGTGGCGTCTTGCCGGCGGCGGCGCGCTCGCCGGCGTGGCGCTCGCCGGTGTGCTCGGCTTCGCGCCGACCCGGCAGGTCGAGTATCGGGCCGACGTCGCCGCCGCGGCGCCGGCGGTCGCTGGCGCAAATCCCGGCGCGGCCGAGCGCCCCGGCGGCGGCCTCGTCGCCTCCGGCTACGTCGTTGCCCGGCGCAAGTCCTCGCTGGCCGCCGAGGTCACCGGCAAGGTGGTGGAATTGCTGGTGGAGGAAGGGGTGGTGGTGGCGGCCGGCCAGGTGGTGGCGCAGCTCGACAGCGTGCTTGCCGAGCAGGATGTGGCGCTCGCGCGCTCGCGCGTGACCAGCGCCGAGGCGGCGGCCGCCGCTATTGCCGCCGATCTGCGCGACGCCGCGCAGATCCTGGGCCGGGTCCAGACCCTCTCGCAGAAGGGTTTTGCCAGCGACGCCGAGCGCACCCGGACGGAGGCAAGGGTCGGCGTCCTGTCGGCGCAGCTCAACCAGGCCCGCGCGCAGGTCGCAACCGCGCGCCTCGATGCGCAACGCAGCGCGGCGGTGCTGGAGAAGCACAGCATCCGCGCGCCTTTCGCCGGCGTGGTGGTGGAGCGCAGCGCCCAGCCCGGCGAGATGATCTCGCCGATGTCGGCCGGGGGCGGCTTCACGCGAACCGGCATCTGCACCATCGTCGACATGGATTCGATCGAGGTCGAGGTCGAGGTCAACGAGGCGCATATCGGCCGCGTTCATGCCGGCAACGCCGTCACCGCCGCGCTCGACGCCTATCCGGACTGGGCCATTCCGGCGTCGGTCATCGCGGTCATCCCGACCGCCAATCGCGACAAGGCAACCGTGAAGGTCCGCATCGGGTTCGCCCGCAAGGACCCGCGCATTCTTCCCGACATGGGGGTCAAGGTGACGTTTCTCGAGGGCAGCCCGCCCAGCGCCGTGCTGCGCGAGGAGACCTCCGCCAGCAACTGAACGACGCCAAGATCGCCAGCAGAGGACTGATCGATGCCTGACAACACGCTCGTTCGCCTGATCGATGTGTGCAAGCGCTTCAACAAGGGCAGCGAGACGATCACCATCTTCGATCGTCTCGAGCTGTCGATTCCGGCGGGCGACTTCGTCGCCGTCATGGGCCCGTCGGGCTCCGGCAAGACCACCCTGCTCAACCTGCTCGGCGGCATCGACCGCGCCGATTCGGGCGAGATCCACATCGGCGGCATCCGCGTCGACGCGCTCTCCGAGAGCGCGCTCACCCGCTGGCGCGGCGCCCACGTGGGGTTCATCTTCCAGTTCTATAATCTCATGCCGATGCTCACGGCGGCGCAGAACATCGAGCTGCCGCTGCTGACCCGCCCCGGCAAGGACCGCCGGCGGCACGTCGAGACGGCGCTCAAGGTCGTCGAACTGGCGGATCGCAAGAAGCACTATCCGCGCGAGATGTCGGGCGGCCAGCAGCAGCGCGTGGCGATCGCGCGCGCCATCGTGTCGAACCCGGACCTGCTGCTGTGCGACGAGCCGACCGGCGATCTCGACCGGGCGACGGCGGACGAGATCCTGTCGGTGTTGCGGCTCCTCAACCGGGACCTCGGCAAGACCATCGTGATGGTAACGCACGATGCAGCTGCCGCCCGCCACGCGCGGCGCACGCTGCACCTCGACAAGGGCCGCTTCATCGAACGGGATCTCGCCGCATGAACGACCTCGTGCTGATCCGACAGAATCTGCGGCGCCAGAAGCTGCGCTCGGCCCTCATGGCCGTGTCGATCCTGATCGCCTTCGCGATTTTCGGCGTTCTGGTCGGCTTCGAGCGCAGCATGAACGCGCGCGAGCAGGCGGCCGCCGCCGACCGCCTCGTCGTCGTCAACAAGATCAATTTCACCCAGCCCCTGCCGATCGCGCACTACAGCCGCGTGCGCGCCATCGAGGGCGTGCGCCAGGCGACCCATCTGAGCTGGTTCGGCGGCTACTACCAGGAGCCCAAGAACACCCTGATCGTGACGGCGGTCGAGCCCGAGACCTATCTGGAGGTCTATGCCAACGACTATGATCTTCGTCCCGACGCGCGCGCGGCCTTCGTTCGGGAACGCACCGCCGCCCTGGTCGGCGAGACCATGGCGGAGAAATGGGGTTGGAAGGCCGGCGACCGCATTCCCGTCTCCAGCGACATCTATGTGCAGAAGAACGGCTCGCGTGCCTGGGACGTGACGATCGCCGGCATCGTCCGCGGCCGCACGCCCCATATCGGCACCAATTTCATGGTGCTGCACTACGCCTATTTCGACGAGACCCGCCTGTTCGGCAAGGACACGATCGGCTGGATCGCGCTCAATACCGTGTCGCCGTCCGTGAACGATCGCCTGGCCAAGACGATCGACCGGATGTTCGCCAACTCCGCCAACGAGACCGCAACCGACAGCGAAAAGGCCTTCAACCGCGCGTTCGGCGCACAGCTCGGCAATATCAGTCTGGTGGTCGTGCTCATCATCGGCGCGGCCTTTGCCACGATCCTGATGATCGTCGGCAACACCATGGTGATGGCGGTGCGGGAGCGCACGCGCGAGATCGGCGTGCTCAAGACCCTGGGCTTTTCGCGCGTGCGCATCCTGCGCCTCATACTTGGCGAATCCCTGATGCTGGCCCTGCTCGGGGGTTTGCCGGGGCTCGGCCTTGCCGCCCTGACCGCGGTGAGCCTGCGCATGTCGTCCTCGAGCCTCTTTTCCGCCCTCGTGCTCACGCCCGACATCGCGCTGACGGCGGTCGTCCTGATGTTCGCCTTTGGCCTCGTGACCGGGCTCGCTCCGGCACTGAGCGCCTTCCGCCTCAAGATCGTCACCTCCCTCGGCCGGAGTTGAGCCATGGCTTCGCTGGTGTTGCAGATCTTTGCCGTGACCATGATCAACCTCAGGAGCATTCCGCAGCGGCTGCTGCTGTCGATTTCGACCGTTTTCGCGGTGGCGCTGGTCGTTCTCGTGCTGCTCGGCTTTCTGGCGATGGCCAACGGCTTTCAGCGCACGCTGACGGGCTCGGGCTCCGACGACATCGCCATCGCGTTGCGCGGAGGCTCGCGCTCGGAGCTCAACAGCGTGGTCGTGCGCAATCAGGTGAACCTGCTGGCCGAGGCGCCGGGCATCGCCAGGGACGCGACCGGCAGGCCGTTGATCTCGGCGGAACTCTATCTCGTCATCGACGCGGTCAAGCGCCGGGATCAGGTCAAGGCCAACGTTCCGCTGCGCGGCATCAGCCGCGAAGGCGCGGCGCTGCGCAAGGGCATCAGCCTGATCGAAGGCCGCATGTTCAATCCCGGCGCCAACGAAATCGTGGTCGGCCAGGACGTGATCGGCGAGTTCGAGGGCTTCGAGCTCAACCAGTCCATCACGCTCGGAACCGGCCGCTGGACCGTGGTCGGCGTGTTCTCGGCCAACGGCTCGGTGTTCGGCTCGGAGCTGTGGGCCGATGCCGCGGCGGTGCAGAGCCTGTTCAATCGCAACAACGTGTTCCAGACGGTGCGGGCGCAGCTGGAGAGCCCGGCGGCGCTTGCGGCCTTCAAGGCCTACGTGGAGGCCGATCCGCGCCTCAAGCTCGAGGTGCAATCGGAGGCCGCCTATTTTGCCGACCAGGCTTCGCGCGTCTCCGACCTGATCCGCCGGCTCGGCTGGCCGCTGGCGATCGCCATGGCGTTCGGCGCGCTCGCCGGGGCGCTCAACACCATGTACAGCTCGGTCGCGGCCCGCGCCTGCGAGATCGCGACCTTGCGCGCCATCGGCTTCGGCGGCATTCCGGCGTTCGTCGGGACGCTGTGCGAATCGATGCTGCTGGCGGCGGTCGGCGGCGCCATCGGAGCGGCCGCGACCTTCGTGGCGTTCGACGGGCTGACCGTCTCGACCCTTGGCGGCAGCTTCACGCAGGTCGTATTCAGCTTCCAGCTCAGCTCAACGCTGATCGTCAGGGGCGTCCTGCTGGCGCTGCTCATCGGCTTCATCGGCGGGATGTTTCCGGCCTGGCGTGCCGCGCGCATGGGCATCGTCGAAGGGTTGCGCGGCTGAGCCGGCCGCGCCGCTCATGCCGCCAAGCCGTTGACCACGAGACCAGCCGTCACGGGACGCGCCGGCGCCGGCGGCTCGAGCACGGGGCGATCGACGCGGGTCCTGGCCCGCACGCCCGCCAAGATCTCGGCTGACGCGTCCACATAGGCGGCCGCGACGTTGAGGCGTTCCATCCGGCGCGTCGGACCGAGGATCGCGACCGGGCATCCGGCGGCCCTGATCACGCGCTCGAAAATCCCAAGTGGCATCGCCGCGATATAGCGGGAAATGCCCTGGGCGATCGCGAACTCGAGACAGCCGCAGATGAGCTCGGCAACGATTCGCCGCCGCGCCTGCGGATCGAGGAAGCAATCGCAGCCGAACCGGGTGGCTTCCCAGACGGCATGGCTGCGCGGCAGCGGGCCGTCGACCAGGTCGGGCCACAACGTCTCGATCATGTAGGGCTCGGTCGTCGGCAGCAGGCGGGCGACCCCGCGCGCTTGGCCGAAGCGATCGAGCCACAGGATATATCTGGCGGCGGGCGTATCGAACCGGTCGTATTCGAGCCCGTTGTAGGTCGGCACCCGCCAGTTCTGGCGATCAACGAACAAGCGATGGCGCAAGCGATGATGCGAGATCCACGCTTCGCCGTGGAGATGCGCGGTTTCCCAGCTCAAGCAGGCGATGGACATGGGTCCTCACGATCCGCGTCTCGCGCTCATCATCCGCGCGCATTGCCGGTGCGGTCAATTGCGCGTTTTCTGACCGTCACGGTGAGAAATCTGCGGGATGGCCGCAATGGCCGGCGCTGAGGCGGTTGCGCACGCAAGATGCGCGCGACCGCGTCCCCTCGCCTCAATCCACGCGGCGAATCCGTTGGCGAGCGCGCTCGCACGGCTGACGACGACGATGCCCGCGCTCACCAACCCGGCCCCCAAGGCGAATTGCAGCGTGATCGGCTCGCCGAGCAGCAGGAAGCTCAACACCACGCCGACGAGGGGCACCGTGAAGATGAACGCGCTTGCCGTGCTGGCCGGAACCTGCTGGAGCACGCGGAACCACAGCAGCCAGGCGACGACCGTGCCGGCAATCGCCAGGTAGACGATGGCGAAGGCCAACGACGCCGTCGGCCGCCAGAGTCCGATGGGCTCGCTTGCCATGCTGACGACGCTGAGCACCGCCGCCGCCGCGATGAACTGGATCAGATTCAAGGCCGCAGGGTGGACGTCGCGCGCCGCCCGCTTCGTCCACAGGGTCTGAAAGCCCCAGCTGACCGCGGCGAGTAGCATGATCCCCTCGCCGAAGGCCGAGCCGCCGGTCGCGTCGAGCCGGTGCGCGAATATCGCGACCACGCCGACGAATGCCAGCAGGAGGCCCGCGGATTTGACGAATCCCAGCGGCTCGCGTGGCATGATGAAATTGGCCAGCAGGGCGACGAACAGCGGGGTGGTATTCAGAAGAACGATTCCGCGCGCCGCCGCGACGTGGTTGAAGCCGACATGGGTGAACGCGAGCAGCAGGCAGTAGAACGACGCCGCGACCATCACGACGCGCCACGTGGCCCAATCCGACCTTTTGGGCCAGCGCGGCGCCATCCACAGCCACAGTGCGGCGGCCGCGACCCACATGCGAACGGCCGCGAGGCCGAGCGGCGGCGCGCTATCGAGCGAGAACTTGATCGCCACCCCGACGCTCGCCCATAGCGCGCAGATCAGCAGCGTCATTGCGATCATCCGGCCGGTCATGGCTTTCTCCCCGTCTGTCCGACCACCCCCGCCCGCCTCGACCGAACGGAAAGTCGATCTCGGCGAAACAGTCCGGACGCTACCGTCGGCCCCTCACGCGTCGAGGAACGCTCGGCTGCGATTCACGGCACCAGCCGCCTTGGCCTGCGCCAGGATGGAAGCGACCGCGTCGTGCGCCGAGGCCAGCGCCCCTTCCATCCACGAATGCATCCGCGAGCAATGCTCGCCCGCCAGGTAGATGCGCCCTTCGGGCGCGGTGACATGGTGATGCAGGGTGGCGAACTGGCCCGGCATGTAGAAGGCGAAGGCGCCGGACGCCCACGGATGGCCGTCCCAGTACCAGCTCCTCACTTCGTCGTGCCGCACCGTGCCGGGCTGCAGCAGCTCCGCGTGCAGGGTCTTCCCCAAGGTCTCGATCATGAGAGCCCCGCGCTCGGCGGCACGCATGTGCCCCAGCCAGCGGGCTTCCTGGCCCCAGCAGTCCGAGACGGCGAGGATGCCGGGTCCGGCCATCCTTGCCTCATCCCGGCCGACATTGTCCGACGGGTAGTAGACCGAGCCCGGCATGAGGTCCGTGTAGCTCGCTCCGCCGAAAATTCCCTCGTTCTTTTCCCAGAAGCGCGTCGTCGTCGGTATCAGCAGCTTGGTCGCCGATTCGTAGCGAAGATCGCGCATGGCGACCTGCTTCTCCGGCGAGAAGCGGCGATGCGCCTCGAGGCGCGCCAGCACCGGCAATGGAATCGTGCAGATCAGGAAGTCGGCTTCCTCGCGTTCGTGCTTGTGCGGCCTTGTCCGGTGGCGATAGATCGCGGCGACGCGGTTCGGGTGCTGATCCTGCTGAAAGTCGATGACTTCGCATCCCATCCTCGGCTTCGAGCGCAGCCTGTGCAGAAAAGCCTTTGGCAGGAGCTCCATGCCGCCGACGATTTCATAGAACCCCGGATTGCTCCAGATCCCGCACAGCTCCTCGCGCAAGAGCTCGGTGACGGCGGAATGTTGAAGCGTCCTGAGGCCCGAAATCGCCAAGAGGTACTCGATCGCCTCATTGGACAGGCCGGAAAGCTCGATCAGCCGCCGCAGCGAGAAGCGATCGAGCTCGATCAGCCGTCGGGTCTTGAAGACGTTGGAATCCCTGAGCTCGCATCGTTCGTCGGCGGCAAGCGCGCGAATATGGCTGAGAACCGCGCGGTCCCACAGCTCGGCCGGAGATCTCTGCGCTTCGCACGCGTTGAGGCGATAGGCCTGCCGCAGCGAGTCCGGCTGTCCGGCCGCGACCTGTCGCTTGACCCGACCGATTCTCACGCGCCTGCCGCGGCCGAGATAGAAGGCAGCTTCGCTGCTCGTCACGAACGCTCTGGTCGGAAGATTGAATTCGTCTTTCACGTACTTGCGTGCGAGCGCGTGTTGCTCGGGAATGCGCATGGCGCCGAGCTCGCCATAGGATCCGTCGGAAAACCTTGCGGTCCGCACGCGTCCGCCGACATGCTGCGTCTCGGCTTCGAGGATCGTGTAGGTGCAACCATGCCCTTGCAGCTCATAGGCCGCGCAAAGACCGGCCAGTCCGGCCCCGACGATGATGACGTGCGGCGCCCTCTCGCTCCGTACCCGTCGGCGCTGTGTGATTGGGCGCACGGCCGCGATGACGTTGCCGGCGCGCACCGCATCGGCAAACTCGCCCCGCATCGGCTGCGGACCACGAAGCTCGGCGATTTCCATGGATTGCGCCCTCCCAGGCCCAGACTACGCAACGACCGACAGTAGACTAGTCCTTATCTTCTCACCGTGGCCGATCAGAAATGAGCACCTGCGCGCGCGGCGTGTGAGGCCCGACGAACGGTCAGCGGTCGTGCGTGTGTGCGTTTGGAAACTGATTGCGATCCGGCGGGCCGGCTCAATGCATCGTGCCGAAGCCGATCGCCACACCGGTGGGGTGATGCTCTTCCTCGTCGAGCGTGGAGTCGATGCGCAACGGCTTCAATTCGCCGAGCCGCACGTCCGGCATGGGGCAGCCGCACTCCAACCACGCCGTCATCATGTCGCGCCCGCAATGACCGTCGTTGCCCGGGGCGACGAGCTCGAAACCCTGGGCCAGCGGGGTCGCCGCCAGTCGCCGCATGAACGCGCCCGCCGATGGATCTTTCTGTTGCTCGAACTCCGCGCCCAGCGCTTCCAGATACGCGCGGGCCGTGCGCGCCGGATTCGCCGCATCGCGGATGTCGGCAAGCCATTCGAGCGCGGATTGGCCTTCGGCGGCGTCCGCACGATTGAACTTGAACCCGCCGTTTTGCGAATTGGTCAAGGGTTGCGCCGCCAAATGGGTCAAGGCGCGCACCATGCCCCAGGCGACCCACGCATTGAACCTGGCCTCGATCGCGCTCGCCTTGCGTGCCCCGATGCCGTCGGCGGCGCCGTTTGCGGCGGTCGCGGCCGCCGCCGGCGCGCTTGCGGCGTGCCGATCCGCCAGATCAACCCACAGCGCGATCCGGCGCGGTGACGTCACCCGCTGCAGGCGGCTCAGCCGGTCTCCGGACAGAAGGTGCGCGAGGCTCGGATCGCGCGCCAGCTTGCCCTTGAGCCGCTTGACGTCGGCCGCAAGTTCCGACCCGTCATCCTCGGAGTCGGCCAGGCTCCACGCTTCTTCCAGCGTCCACCGGCGCCACAGCTCGATCTCCGCCTCCGTGAAGACGCGGTACATCGGCCCGCGGAATCCCAACAAGCCGAGGAACGGGCTCGACGCCGGCTTGCCCGGCACGATGAACCCCGCCTTGATGAGCGCGCGCAGGAATCCGGTCGGCTCGTTGAACCACTCGTTGATCGGAACGCCGCACAGCGCGCAGGTGCTGTGGTTGTATTGTCCGAACGTCTTCTTGCGCCGAATGAGGTTTTCCAGCTGCTCCTGCGACGTCAGCGGCTCCTTGACCACCCGGCTGACCTGCTGGATGAGAATCGCGAACGTCAAGGCGAACGCCACGTATCCGTCCCAGATGCGCTGCCACTGCTGCTGCACCGCCGGATCCCCGCCCTGCAACATGGCCTGGTGGAGATAGAGCTTCACGGCACGCAGGATGCCGGCGCCGTGGCCGTCCTCCGCGTTGTCGATGGCGATGTGCATCCGGTAGAAATGGGCGTCAAGGCCGACCCGTTCGATCATCGCGGCGACCCGGTGCAGCTCGAGCGCCGTCCACTCCAGCCACAGGGTCATGCCGATTATTTCCGGGTAGTAGCGCTCGGTGAACTCGGCAATCCCGAGCTGAAAGGTGGCGCTCTCGAACGCCGAATCGAGGAATTGCGGGTCGCGCGCGAACGCCAGGCTGGCGACCGGCGGCGGGTAGAAATCGATCGAGTGGCAGAGGTCGCGGTAGATGTTCGCGTGGTTCTGCGCCAGCACGCCGTCGCCCAGCTCCTCGTTGAAGATCGAGAACAGGATCGAGTTCACCTCGTCCATCGGGCCCAGGCGGTGGACGTTGCGCAGCCAGGCGCCATCGAGAAAATTGAACGGCGTGAGCTGGCGAATGCGCTCGGCCATCTGCTCGCGCGTCCTGAAGTAGGGATTGTGGCTCTCGTCCTCGGGATCGTAGCGCCGCCCGTTTTTCGTGAAGGCGAACTCGAAACAATCGTCATAGATGTCCTTCATCCGCGCCTCGAACGCCTGCTCGCTGTAGCGGAAAGGCCGGATGTTGTTCATGAAATTGAAGGCGGAGGGGAGCCGCTGCACCTGCCGCGCCGCCGCCAGGACGTTCTCGACGTATTCCTGCACCTTGGGCAGGCAGTTGCGGTGCTCCTCCAGGTTCAACAGGGCATGGAACAGCTCGCGGATGTCCATGCCGGCATAGGGGCGCCGTTCCGTCTCGACATGAACGATCTCGCCGCTGGCGCTGCGCCGCGGCACGACGAAGCCGAGCTCGCTCCAGTAACGCACCATGTCGTCGGGGCCGCGCCGCTCCCCGTCGCGCGGATCGTCGACCGCCCGCGCCGGGTTCTGCCATGGCCGGCGGAACAGCGTGCTCACGCCGAGCCCGCGGTCCCACCGCACCCGACCCTCGAGCCCGGCGCTGACCGGCTTGCCGCCCGCGCGCCACTGGCTGTCGGCCTCGTCGAAGACCTCCTCCGGCACGATGTCGTCGGGCCGCGCCGCCGGCCACCAGCCGTCCTTGCGCAGGTACAGGCTCGCCTGCCACGGCACCGCCAGGTACTTGGTGACGTCGCCTGCCTTCGTCTTTTTGCCGTCGATGCGAAATGCACCGGCGTAAAGCCGCGCGTCAGCGACCGTGTATGACGCCTCGACGCCCGGATAGAAGGCGCCACCTGCGCATGGTTCCAGCGCGGCCCGCTGCAGCGCCGCGACCTGCGCCTTGGCATCGAGATCGTCGAGCTTGAGAGCCGTTGCGTGCTCGCCTTCGGCGAACTTGCCGTCGTTCCATTTCTCCAGCTTGCGGTATTGCGACGGCAACAGCGACAGCCAAGTCGTCGGCTTGCCGTTGGTGGCCTTGCCGCCGTCGCCCGAGAGCGGCGGCATGTATTGGCCGGTCGCCTGTTGGGCGGCAACCGCCGCATCCGGCCGCGGATTGCGGATCCGCGCGAACAGCCGCGCCCGCTCTTCCGGCGAGAACGATGGCAGCGCGGCGAACGGCACGCGGTGCGCGCGGCGCACGTCGTTGTTCACCCATGCGGTGTCGGCGGCACGCAGCAGGATCGGCTGGATGTCCCGGACGTAGCTCACGTCGGGCTCATCCTCGATCCACCTCGCGTCGATTGCGACTTCGCGAACGACATCGAAAAGGGTGACGATCGAGAATATCCCGGGGGCATATTTGGGCGGCGCAACGATGACCCAGGCGGCATCCTCGGGATCGCGGATCTCGATCGTCCTCGCGTCCGGGGTCGGCAGCGTCACGGTGGCGGTGACCGGACCATCGGAGATATCGTCGTACCAGTGGTCGTTGTTGGCCCACGTGTCGGTCTGATCCGGATCCGCTCCGATCGGATTGTCGAGCTTGGTCGATCCGGCCGCGCCGAAGCCGCCGAGAACGATGAGCCGCCCATGACGGTCGGCTTTCAATTCGCCGAGCGCGACCGTCGTTCCGAGAAATCGGCCGGTGTCGAACTTGGCGTTTTCCGAATGTCCGTGGCTGCTGATGGATCGCGCGCCCGCATCGATGATGAGCTCGTGGCGATCGTCCGGATCACGCGTATCGGGATTGCGGCCCGGCACGCTGGCAATGTTGCGGAGCGGCGCATCGTCGATCGCCTGATGGCGGCTGACGCATTTGCGCCAAGCCCCCTTCTTGTTGGCCAGATGCACCGTCCACTCCACCTTCGCCTTGCCGCCGCCTTTGCGGTCGCCGGGGCCGAGGCAGGGGAGTTCGCCCAGGTTCCTTCCGTCCTTGTCGTATCCGTAGATGCGAAAGCGCGCCGCCTGCCGTTTCACGCGGCCGCCTGCATCCTTGAAGGCGCCGTCGGGCGCCGTGACGGCACGCGGGTCGCCGGGAAGCTCGGGTCCGATGAAGTACGCGTCGGGGCTGTTGCCGACGCGCGCCACGCCTATACCGGGATGGATCTTGCATGATGCGATTTGCGCAAAGTCGAAAGCGCCCGTCGTGACGGTCATGTGGCCCCCTCCCGACCGCGCGCTTCGGCGCGATTCAAACGCGCCAATGGCCGCGATTTCCCCTTGCAATGGACGTGAAATCAACTAGGATCGGTATCGGTATCATCGTCCTCCTGACGTTGCTCCGCCGAAGTGGGTCGGCCCACTGGGTGAGCGTAATGCGTGTACCCCTTTCGGTGGTCGACAAGAAACGGTGATGCTGCACGGGACGCTGCAGACGACGTCGATCAGCGTCAGTTTCCGGAGCGCGTCTTTTCACATCCGGCGAACGAATCTGGCCAAAACAGCGACGCGGGAGCGCTGGGAGCTTTGTTCAGACTCGTGACCCCTGTGGGGACACTTCGGTCGGCTCCGATGGCGCCAACCCTAGGCCGCGAGCACGCGCGCCGCCATCCAACAAATTTTCACCATGCCTGTTAGAAAACAGACACGCGACCTCGACTGGGAGGATCTTCGCTACTTCGTTGCCTTGACGCGCCATGGCAGCCTGTCGGCGACCGCCCGCGGTCTGCGCGTGACGCACGCCACCGTCGCGCGCCGGGTGATGAACCTCGAAGGTTTGCTGGGGCGGCCATTGTTCGAACGGCGTGCCGACGGCTATTCGCTCACGGCCGAGGGCAAGGCGCTGCTCGACGAGGCGAACGCCATGGAGGAGGCGGCGCTGGCGGTGCTTCGCCGCATGGACACCAGCAACGAGCTCAATGGCCTCGTGCGTTTGACCGCCACCCGTGCGCTGGCCGACAGTTTCCTCATCGATCGGCTGGGCGAGTTGCACGAGCGCTATCCGGGTATCGACCTCGAGCTGATCGGCGATTCGCGCGTCGTCAGCCTCGCACGCCGCCAGGCCGACATTGCGTTGCGGCTCGGATCGTCGAAGGACAGCGACCTGATGGCCCGCCGCGTGGCGAGCATCGCGTTTGGTCTCTATGCGTCGCCTGCCTACCGCGACAAGCTCGCGCCCGGACAGACGCCGGCGATCATCGGCTTCGACCGCGACAGCGACTTCATCTTCGAGGCGGCGTGGCTCACCCGCCAGTTTCCCACCAAGCGGTTCGTGTTCCGCACCAACAGCCAGATCTCGCAGGCCGCCGCCGCGCGCGCCGGCTACGGCGTCGCCCTGCTGCCGCGATATCTGACGGTGAACGATCCCGGCCTGGTGCCGGTCCAGTTCGCCGAGCCGCTGCCCAATCGCGACGTCTGGCTCCTCATTCGCCGCGACCTGACCAAAGTCCCGGCCATCAGGGCGGTGGCGGACTATCTGGTCGAATTGTTCCGGCGCGAGCGCCACCTCCTGGCGAACGACTGATCGACCGCACGGCCGCCGAGAAAATTTTCACCCTGCCGGTTAGAAAACAGACAATTGACCTCGAGGGGGCGGTCGTCGCTATTGGATGGCGTCGACGCGCCATGGGGCTGTCTGCGACGGCCGGAAATCCTCGCGTTTCTCATGCGACCACGCGCGTCGGGTCATGGCCTCGCGCTTTGCCCTGGCTTCCGTCGTCCGAACGGCGCGCCGACGGCGATGCGCTCGTCGCCGACGGCCAGGCATTGCCCGACTAGGCGAACATTTGGAGGACGCGGCGGTGCCGCGCTTCGCCCATGGCTGCGAGCAATGGCTTGAATGGGCTGGTCCGAGTGACCGCGACCTACGCGCTGGGCGATGGTTTCCTGATCCATCGCCTCGGCGAGCTGCACGACCGTCATCCCGGCATCGACATCGAATTGATCAACGACACGCGCATCGTCAGCCTGGCTCGGCGCGAAGCCGACATCGCGTTGCGGCAGGGATCGTCGCAAGAGAGCGACCTCACGGCCTGCCGTGTGGCGAGCATCGCTTTCGGCCTTTATGCCTCGCCGGCCTATCGCGACAAGCTTGAGGCCGGGCATCGGGCCGCCTTCATCGGCTTCGACCAGGACAGCGACTTCATCTTCGAGGCGGCGTGGCTCACGCGTCAGTTTCCCGCCCGCCGGTTCGTGTTCCGTACCAACAGCCAGATGTCGCAGGCCGCCGCGGCGCGCGCCGGCTACGGGCTCGCGCTGCTGCCGCGATATCTGGCGGCGAACGATCCCGGACTGGTCAACATCCCGTCCGGCGAACCCATTCCCAATCGCGACGTGTGGCTCCTCATTCGCCGCGACCTCGCGACGGTCCAGCCCATCAGGGCGGTGGCGGAGTATCTCATCGAACTGTTCCGCCGCGAGCGGCACGTCCTGGCAAACGACTGAGCGGGGAGACGGTCATGGACATCTTCGACTTCGTCGAGTGCTCCAACCAGACGAGATCTCCGGAACGGCTGTTCGGCCTCCTCGTCGACGCCGCCGGCAGCGAAGGGTTCGATCAAGTCGCCTACGGGACGCTCACCTACCGCGCGCCGCTCCAGCCGACCGGCTGCGTGCCTCCGGCCGTCGTGCTGAACTATCCGGTCGGCTGGCAGCAGCGCTACTTCGAGCGCAGATATCAGGTGATCGATCCGGTGGTGACGTGCACGCCGCGCATGGCGCGCCCGTTCCTGTGGGATTCCCTTGCCGAGCGGGGCACGCTGGACCGCGCACAGCGGCTCGTTCTCGACGAGGCGCGCGAAGCGGGACTGCGCAACGGCGTCAGTGTGCCCCTGCACGGGCCGTGCGGAAAGGTGGCCGTCATGTCGTTTGCGTCGCGCTGCGACGATGGCGACCCGACCGCCAACCTGAGTCGCCTCACCGCGCTTGCGTCGCAATTCCACGTCGCCTTCAGCGAGCTGGCACATGCGGCCGAGCGCGAGGCCGACAATGTCCAGCTGTCGCAACGGGAACGGGATTGCCTGAGCTGGACCGCGCAAGGCAAGTCATCGTGGGATATCGGCGTCATCCTGATGATCAGCGAGAACACTGTGAATTTCCACGTCAAGAACGCGATGCGAAAGCTCGAGACGAGCAGCCGGACCGTCGCCGTCATCAAGGCCTTGCGCCGCGGCCTGATCGACCTGCCCTACGTGTAGGCGCCGCTATTTCCGCAGATCGGCCAGGGAGAAGTCCTCGAGGATGGGCGGCGGCTGCGGCCGCACCGGCGTCATGCCGGCGGCGCGCGCCAGGGCTTCGATCTCGCCGCGGTCCAGCATCGCGTCGAGCGCCTGGTCCACCTTGCCGATCAGGACCGGGTCGAGGGCCACGAAACCCAGATTGAAGCCGATGCGGTGGTGGTAGCCGGACGGCGTGAGCCGTGTATCCGGATGCTCGGCCCTATAGGCGTCGAGCCGCCGCAATTCCACCAGCACGGCGTCGTAGTCGCCCTGCTCCAGCCGCGGCAGCAATTCGCCGCGACCGGCAACCACGTGGGTAATCCGGTCGATCAGCCGGCCATTGTCGAACAGCATCAGGATGGCGTCGGCGAACGTGCCGCCCTCCACGCCCAAGCGCAGATCCCGCAGGTCCGCCAGGCTCGCGACCGGCCTGCCGGCCGCCGCGCGGCCGAGCACCACGGTGAGGAGCGCGCGATGATAGGGCCTGCTGGCTACCAGCGTGCCCAGGGCGACGCGGCGGCGCCGGTCCGCCGCGCCGGCGCCTTCGAAGTCGGGCAGCCTCGTGGTTTCCAGCCCGGGTTTTCCGAGCGCGGCCCTGACGAGCGGATAGCTCGCCGCCAGCTGGCAGCGTCCATCGGACAGCAGCGCATTGGCCTCGAGCGCCATGCTGGTGCCCTCGTCGAGCTTGCTCTCGAACCACTGGACCGCGAGGGTGCGTCCGAGGCGCTCGGCGGCCGCCGCCGCGACCGCGAGATCGAAGCCGCTGCCGCCCTGCGCCCGGTGCACCGAGTAGGGCGGAAGGTCCTGGTTCAGGCAGACGCGCAGGGCCTCCTGCGCACGTGGCGGTGTCGGCCCCCACGCCAGCAGGGCGGCGGCAAGCGTAACAGCATGCCGCGCGCTCAAGACTGCCCTCCGGCGCGCACATAAGCCCAGAGCGCGTCGATCTCGTCGGCGCTGAGAACGTCGCGCCACGGCGGCATGTTGTTCTTGCCGCGCGTCACCGACTCGACGAACCGCGCCTTCTCGTCCCTGGGAAATTCGCGCAAATCGAACGTGACGTTGCCGGGATTGACCATGTTCAATCCGTGGCAATGCATGCAGTTCTGCACGTAGAGCCGCTTGCCGGCGGCGATCCGTTGCGCCTCGGTCTGGGCCTGCAGGACCGCGCTCCTCGGCGCGTCCTCGGCCGCCGGGACGTCCGTGAGCGTCGCGGCCGAAAGCACCGCAACCGTCAGGATGACGCCGGCGAAGATGCCGAGATCCCGGGTCATTGCGGCGCCAGCGCAAACGCCCACAGCGACCCGCCCGCCGGCACCGAGGCGAGGCGCGTATCGCCCGAGAACAGTGTGTACACGCCGCCCAGTCCGGTGGTCACGGCGACGTATTGCACGCCGTCCTGTTCCCAGGTGATCGGCTGGCCTTCGATGCCGGACCCGGTCTTGAACTTCCAAAGCTTGTCACCGGTGTCGGCATCAAACGCCTGGAGCTCGCCGTCATAGCCGCCGGTGAATACCAGCCCACCTGCGGTCGTCATCGTTCCGGAGAACCGGGGCAGGTCGCTCGGCGCCTCCCATTTGGACTTTCCGGTCATCGGATCGATCGCCTTCAGGTAGCCGCGCGGCCCGTCCGGGAAAGTCCAGCCGGCCGCCATATCCATGCCAAGGTACCATTGGCCGGCCTTGTAATCCGCGGGCACCGCTTGGTAGTTCGACGCGAAATTAAGCGTATTTGCGTAGGCCAGGCCGGTCCGCGGATTGTACGACATGGGCGGCCAGTTCTTGCCGCCGAGAATCGAGGGCCACACCGTGACCAATTCGCCGGCGCGCGCCTTGCGGGCGACGTCTGTCTCGATCGGCCGGCCGGTCTCGAGATCGATGCCCGATGCCCAGTTCATCTGGACATAGGGGTTCGCGCCAATCAGCTTGCCGTTTGTGCGATCGAGCACATAGAAGAAGCCGTTGCGATCAGCGTGCAGAATGACCTTGGTCGGCACGCCGTTCACCTCGATGGTGGCGAGCAGCATTTCGGCAACGCTGTCATAGTCGAACGGGCTGTTCGGCGAGAATTGGAAGTGCCACTTGATCGACCCGGTCTGGGGATCGAGGGCCAGCACCGAGCAGGTGTGAAGATTGTCGCCCGGCCGAACCGCGGTGTTGAACGGCGCCGGGTTGCCGGTGCCCCAATAGACGGTGTTGAGCTGCGGATCGAACGAGCCGGTGATCCAGGTGGTGCCGCCCCCGTATTTCCAGGTATCGCCCGCCCAGGTGTCATGGCCGGGCTCGCCCGGTCCCGGAACCGTGTAGGTCCGCCACAGGTGGTTGCCGGTCTCAGCCTCCCAGCCGTCGATGTAACCGCGGGTACCAAACTCGGCGCCCGAGACCCCGGTGACCACCACGCCGGCGGCGACCAGCGGCGCCATCGTCATGGAGTACCCAAGCTTGATATCGCCGGCGTTTTGCCGCCACAGCTCCTTGCCGCTCTTGGCGTCGAGCGCAATGACGTTGGCGTCGAGCGTGGTGCGGAACAGCTTGCCATCGAAGATCGCAGCGCCGCGGTTGATGATGCCGCAGCACACGATGCGCGGCGTTGCCGCCGCGTAGTTGACCTTGGTCTTCCAAATCTGGTTGCCGGTCCGGGCGTCGACCGCCATGGTGGCGTTGTGGGTGGTGACGTAGATCACGCCTTTGTAGACCAGCGGCTGGGATTCTTCGCTGCGGTTGTCGTCGAAGCTGTAGTTCCACACCGGGACCAGGCGCTTGACCGTATTCTTGTTGATTTGTTCGAGCGGGCTGTAGCGCTGCTGGTGATAGCCCATGCCGTAGGTGAGCACGCTGGAAGTCTCTCCGCTGGCCAGCTCGGCAGCTGTTTGCGCGGATGCCGCGAGGGGAGCGAGCAAAGCCAAGCCTGCCGCCCATACCGCGATTTTCATACCCGTCCGTCCGCAGCGAAACCCCGCCTCGGCGCTCGGCGGACTAAGCGCGTTATACGGCGTCAGATGACAAATAGTGGCTTCCATTCACGCGGCTCCTCTGGATTGGCGCAGGTCCGCGCTCAACGGCGGCACTTTGACCGTAACGATCGCGTGTCGGCAGACTATCCCCAAGCGCAGACCGTGTGTACCTGCTCACGTTAATAGGTAGCACCTCGGCACCGTATTGATCCTGATCACGATGGGTGTTTCGTCCCCTCGTCACTTGGAACGCCGCGAAGCCATTCGGCAATCCGTTGAAGCACGCCGCGGTCAGTGAATATTCCGAAGTGATTGATGTGGGCGAGGCTCACCACCTGTGAGTGCGGAGCTCTGCTCGCAAATAGCGCGCGCAGCGCGTCTGCATCCACGGCCTCGTCGTCCACCCCAACGAGGACAAGCGCCTTGTCGCCCAGTGCCTCGATGTCGTCGGCGTATCCGTAACGAGGATGATAAGAGACGTTCAGCCGATAGGAATACGACAATGTCTCCGTACCGTCCCAGTACTTCACCGGCTTGTTGAACGTAATGATCGGAAGCCCGTCGAAGCCATGAATTCCAAGCGCATCAAGGAAAAGAAGCCCATATAGGCGGCGCCGATGCAGGCTTGCCCAACCGCCCGCCGTCCCTTCCTTGACCGATGGCGAGCCCGGGATTATTGGGCTAAGCAGCAGATAGTTTGATACCAGATCGGGGCGAGGGCCCCCAGCGAACCGAATCGCCAGTCCTCCTCCGCTTGAGTGCCCTCCCAAGGTGATGGGCCCTTCGAGATGTTCATCGCGAATGAACTGGATCAAGTCGACGAGATCGTCTTCGAGTTGGCCGATGTAATCGATATCTCCGCGGCGCCGTCCCGACTGGAAGTGACCGCGCAGATTGGGTAAGACGACCTTTGCGGCTCCATTCAAGCTCAGGAACGACGCGAGGGCGTGATACCCGGCGCTATGGTACGTTGACCCGTGCACGAAGATAAGGATTCGGTTCGCGATCGAGTCGTAATAGCGGTAGGCCAGCTGCTCTCCATCTCTCGCTGGATATCTTCTGAGGGTGGGGAGATCGATGTCAGTTGGATCCCGTCGAAGAGTTGTAAAATCGAATACATTCCTTGGGGCTTCGATGGCGGGTGGTGCCGAGGCAACCAACAAAAGAGCAGCGGCGCAGACCAGTAGAAAAAATGCCCCAGCACAGGCCAAACCGGTGATGACACGATTCATGCTTACATCCACGGCGGTTCGATTGCGACCAGTTGAAAAACGCAACAGACATTAGACCAGGTTAATTTGCGGATCAACGGTCGCGATTTCTGACATGGCTCTTGCACGCTCGGAGGAAAGTCCGCACCGGTTATTACAGCACGTCGTCGCAACTCCGTAAGGAGCCCATGCCTACTACAACATCCTCGAAGCGACACAGAAGGCGATCTCGATATCACGCCCTGGCTGTTATGGCGATGAATCCGTCAGGTCCGCCATGCGCCGCTGAAATTGCGCAGAGGGGCACCAAAATGGCTCAGAATCCCGCCGCGCGAACCGCGTAGCGCATCCTTCGACTCGAACGCCAGAATTCCAGCTTTCACTTACAAAAAAGATCACAAAACACGATCCCTTCGCTCCCGAAGGCATTGGTACTGACAACGCGCGTGGCTGATTTAGCTGGTTCTTAAGATCGCTTTGCTCTCATACTGATGACAAAACTGACATTTCGACATCAGTTGGTTGGCCAGTCGGATCCATTGAGTCTAGCGCAAGAATGGAAGATACGTCCTCGAAATAGAAGGCGGTGAGAATACCGAGCATGCGACTTTGAGGTTAGTTCGTAACAGGAGTCGCTATTTCGATTCCCAGCAAAAATTCCGTTGCGAACGTGACAAACACATTTCATAATCATTTTAAATTGACGCTCGCACTCATGGATTCTTTCTGACGCGCAGGTTCGTAACCTCCTGGTTTATGTTGATGCGACTCGGTGGTCGGCCCGCAACAGGGTGATCGTCCTGTTGTCAGTCAAGGCGGTTTGCGGGTGGGGGAAATTGCTTGCCTGACTTGGGACATGGTGCTCGACCCATACGGCGAGGTCTCATCGGCTATCGAGCTACGCGACAGAGCGGCGAAAAAGAATAGCGGTCGGATTATTCCGATCCATCCAGAATTGGGCGCCGCCTTGGTCGCATGGATGGCTCGCACCGGTGGTCGCGGACCGGTGATCAGATCAGAGCGTGGTGGTTCGATGACGCCGGCCCAGCATCGTGAACTGGTTCTCAGTCGCTTATCGGCGGCTGCATCTTAAAGGTTGTTCATCGCACTCCGGCCGCCGGACGTTCGTGACTCGAGCCGCGCGGTTGGTCCATCAGGCCGGCGGATCTCTGCGAGACGTGCAGCTGCTCGCGGGTCACCGATCGATCCTAACCACCCAGCGATACATCGACGGCGACTCGGACGCCCAGCGGCGACTGGTATCGCTAATCTGATTGTTCGCCGGATGTCCCCAGCTGAGGCCATAGTGACCACCACGGATCTGGACCACGCAAAGCGATTGATTGAGCCGGTCTGTCGGGTCGCTGGGCTGCCGTCGTTGATCGAGGATTTTCGCAACGAACTAACTAACCACGGGGTCCTAGAAGCCATCGACCAGCACGATTCGGCGGTCCTGTTCGACTGGCTTACCGAGGCCGTGAGCTACCAAAGGATATCGGACTGGATCGCCTGGGCCTACATGCAGCGCCACGGCCGAGCAACCTGGGCCGAACTTCAGCGGAACCTGACCCGGCCGCCGTCCTGCCCGAAGCTCACAGTCTTCTGGCATTTCCACGACTGCCGGTACCACAAGGGGTCGGGAACCTGCGCCGAACCCGACCACCTGCCCGATTGCCCGCTGCCAACCCATCGCCTCAGAAATGGTCGGTTGAACCAGACTGCTTACGGCTTGTTCCTGTTCATCCGGGACGTTGCGGGCGACGACCTTGTGTCCTGGATCGATAACCGGCTCGCCGAGGGAGACGATCCAGCTGCGCCCGATAGGCTCAGGCGACTCCGCGATAGCCTCCTCGTACCCCTCAGGACCATCTACGGTGTCTCGGACAAAGTCTGGACCATGATCCTATCCGGGCTGCTGCTCGGCGGTGGCCAAGGCCGCAAGCGTTGGCTGGAGGTGGGCACCAGCATGGTTGTCGTCGACACTCTGGTGCACAATTTCCTCCACCGAACGGGGATCCTCGAGCGCTTCTCAGCTGCCCACCCCTATGGCCCCGGGTGTTATCGATCGAACGGCTGCGCGGATATTCTGGAACAGGTTGCCCAACAGATCGACGCCCGGGCTTTCAACCCAGCATTTCCCGCGGTGTTTCCGAGGTTCGTACAGCACGCCATCTGGCGGTACTGCGCCCAACGGGGTCTCGACATCTGCAATGGCAACAGGATCGATGACGACGCAGCCTGCACAAACGGTTATTGCCGGGTTTATGGGCTGTGCGACCGGCTGGCGCTGCGAAGTCAGCGGCAACGCTCGTAACATATTGAAATATCAGCCGAATTTAGTCGTTGCAATCGAAAGATGTAATTAGTATTATACTCAATCGGTCGCCGATTCGCCGGCCGATGGCAGACTTTGGAGGACGACCAATGTCGAACCGATCGCCACCGCCCAGTCGGGCGAAGGTCTCGTCCAAATCAGCCGCAGGGGGCCTAAGAGGCCCCCTGCGGCTTTTTAGGAGCACCACCATGACCAAACCTTACGACCAAGGTCGCTGATCCCAAACCGAGTGAACCGCTGGATGTTGTTCTGTTCGGCCTTGACGAGTCCAAGAAGCCCAGGGCCGCGCGGTTCGGCGGAGCGCATACCCGTCTCGCCGCAAAAGCCGCCGACCTGATGAGCCTTACCGCTTGTCCTGTTAGCTCGCCGACGTTGGCTGAAATCGCCGAAAAGCTCCCCGCCGGTCGGATGTATGCAAACGGCCGCGCGTTCGTACCCAATATCCGTCGCGACCTGTACGCCAAGTTGGTCGAAGCGGCAGGGACCAACACCGTCAGTGATGGCCAGGGCCAGCCCGGTGACCCAGCAGGAAAACCGGCCGAACCGGCCGCTGCTGGCACTGGGCCTGGTCCTTCAGCCGCAGAACCAGCCGAACCTGTTGTCGCCCAGGGCTATCCCCGCGACTGGAACGACATCAGCGTCGGCCACCTGGTCGTCGCGTCCGGTGGCGCGACTGACGGGTGGTGGGAAGCGATTGTAATCGGCCTCGAGGGCGACATGCTCACCCTGCGTTGGCGCGATCTTCCCAAGTACCCCAAGTTTTCTCAGCATCGCTCGGCCGTAGCGCTGCTAAAACCGAGCGCGCCCTAAACCGCGAGCACTCCAGGCTTGGGCTGTTCCTCAACGGCCCGAGCCCACCCCCTTATCTGACTTCATTCACAGCCCGATTAGCCGTTGCCTCCGGCGACGGACTGATCGCGCGCGCAAGGAGCGCAAACCAATGAGCACCAACACTGACCGTATCCGCGGCCTCAACGATCAACTTCGGCAATACATGACCGGCGGTACAGCGCTGATCACCCCCGGCGTTGCCGCGCTCGGCCAGGAAGCTGTTGATCGGATCATCAAGACGGTCGCGACGTTCGACGACTTTTGCCACGCCAACGACCCGCACGAAGAGCATGACTTTGGCGCGTTCGAAGTCGATGGCCAAAGCCTGTTCTTCAAGATCGACTACTACGACGAGGACCTGAAGTGTCATTCGCCGGATCCGTCCGACCCGAACGTGACCCGGCGTGTCATCACCCTGATGCTCGCCAGCGAGTACTGACGAGTGTGGGCGCCTTCGTTTGCCGGCAAACGAAGGCACCCGAGTTCCCAGGTCACCAGCCGCCAGACCCCCTAGGGCCATGTCTCGGGCAGAACGCGAGCAGGCGCGGCACGAGCATCGGGTCTCCGTTCGGAACCTGTGAGCGGCAGCGTATTTAGCCGATGTTCCAACCAGCGCGAGCGGGTGACCTGGGAACCAATCGCTACCTTAGCGAGCCACCATGAAACACGTAGGCGCTGTCGCAGCGCTGAGATCTTGGTGTGTCATGGAGGTCTCCCTGTGCCTTGGCACGGGCACTTCCCCGCTGTCCACTCAATCCCAAGAGTCAGTCGCCGGTTATTTTCCGACATCTCGAGATTGGCTCTACTGGGCATATTCCCTATCGCGACCCACCATCCCAGATCGCGATACTGCAAAAGTTACTTTCGTGTCGGTAATGCCAGTCAGCGCGATGCAGAGATCGTTGAACTGCCACACGAGGGATCAGACATGACGATCTACCAGCTTCTTATGATTATCGAAGTGAGCGACGAAGATGCTCTACGAAGGGCGTTACCTCGAAGAGAACCCTGGCCGGCAATCGGCAAAAACGAGAAAATGGAAATTTTGTACAACTATCTTTCTGGTTCCGAGTTCAAGCAGCGGGTCGAGGCAATTGTCGAATCGTTCGTCGAAATGCAGCAGGACCTTCAGGAGGAGCGCCGCGTCGCTGAAAGGCGCTGGTCAAAGCGAGAAAAGCAGATCCAGCGCGTGATCACGAATACGTCCAGCATGTACGGCGATCTTCAGGGCCTGATCGGCTCGTCGTTGCGCACCATTGCAGCTCTAGCAGGCTGCTGAAAAACCAGCTTTGGAGGCCGATTTTCGTGATGTGCGCGGCGACGAGTCGATCGCTGGATCGTTTACGCGGCTGCGCACACGGCATCGATGAGCATCTTTCTTCATTTTTTACGCTCCAGGCAGACTCACGCT
>JAFAXZ010000148.1 GCA_019240665.1 Pseudonocardiales bacterium
GACCGTACCGGCCAGGCGCGGTGGGTCTGGGGCTCCTTGGCACTTGACTGACCTTACACCTCATCAGCGACCACTCGACGTGGCGCTCACGCGACTCCGGTCCGCGCAGCTCCCCGACAACTCCGCCGCAGGTTGTTAGGCCCTCTCCAACAGAACCAGCGGCACCTCTACGGTGACATCAGGTGATCTCACGCAGAACAAGCCGGGTGGTTAGTGCACAACTCCCCCCTCGGACTTGAACCCCCACAGCTGACCCGTGTGAGTCAGCTGTGCCAGCTGACGCTTCTCCAAGTGATAATGGATCGACTGCTGATCGATGTGTGCAGCGGAGATGCCTGTGACACGCCCCGCGACGACCACACCCGCCGCCAGGACCAGACCAGCATCGAATACGCACTTACAGTGGATTACGTGAATTCACAGTCCGCGACCCCGGACCGACAGGATTAATCTTGAATCGGGCATCGGGCCGCCGGACTGCATCGGGGGATCACAGCGGCTGGTGGTGGATGTTGCTTGCGTGGCGCGCGCGTGCTGCTGGTGGCCGAGCGGATCTATCTGAAGATCACAACGCTGGTGTGGCCGGCGTGACACCATATGTGACGCGAACTGGCGTCCACCGGAGCCATTATGGCCACCAGAACGATCACTGTAGACAGTGAAGTCGCTGGTAGCAGCCATGGTCAACACGGATGGGGCGTCTTGTAAGCGGTAGGTTCGGGGTTCGAGTCCCCGCGTCGGCTCGGTTTTAACCAGGGAGAATGCGCCGTCAGCGAATTCTTGGTCGGTCCGGGTGACACGGTTCATCGGGCACCCGCACCGCACCCGTCGACCGCAGCCGAAGCACCCCAGATCGTCAACGAAGCGTGAAAAGATCCGGACTGAGGCACGTTGATCTGGCTGGCGATGACCACTAGAGCGCGCCGCGGTGCGTGCTGCGCTCTGCGCTGGTCGCGAACCAGGATGCTAGCTGGCGGTGGGAGAGCGGCTGGTTGAGCGTTGGGGGGCGGGCGGGATAGCGTTCGGTCATGTGCTCGGGCTGGCCGGCGCTGCCGTACGCGCAGTGGCGCGCAACCTGCGATACGCTGCATGCGCATACCCAGGTGCTGGGCAAGCTGGCGGCGAGGCTGGCCCCACCTGAGCCGCAGTTGCAGCACGCGGCGTTGCGGCTGACGGCGCGGGGATGGGAAACGTTGCCGCTGCCCGCGCCCGATGGTTCGGGGTCCCTGGTGGTCGTGCTGGATTTGCGCCTCCACGAGGCGGTGGTTGAGCATAGCGGCGGGCGAGTTCACCGAGTGGCGCTTACCCCGAACCGTGCGGTGGGGGAGGTTACCCGGGAGGTGCTGGCAGCGGTGCGCGACGTGGGTGGTCCGGTGGAGATCAACCCGGCGCCGCAAGAGGTTTCGTGGAGCGTGCCGCTCGACGAGGACGACCAGCACGCCCATTATGACCGTGGCCAGGTCGCTGACTATTTTGCTGCCGCGACCCAGGCCGCGATGGTGCTTGCGGCGTTTCGGGCGTCCTACCGTGGGCGCTCAACGCCGGTCAACGCGTGGTGGGGCTCGTTCGATCTGGCGGTGAACCTGTTTTCCGGATCGCCGGCCGATCCACCGTCCGATGACTTCATCATGCGCAACGCGATGGACGTGCAAGAGGTCGCTGTCGGCTGGTGGCCCGGTGACGGGCGCTACGGCAACGCGGCGTTCTACGCCTACACATACCCAGCGCCGGACGGCTTCGCGCGCCTGGCCGCTTCCCCTCCCGGTGCCCGTTGGGACGACGTTTTGGGTGAGTACATCCTGGACTGGGACCAGGTGCTGGCAAGCCCGGATCCGCGCGGCACCGCGCTGGAGTTCGCCCGCTCGGTGTTTCGCCACGCCTGCGCGGTGGGGGCGTGGGATCCAGGGCTCGCCGCCAGCGTTGACGGAACACCGCCGCCCCTGACGTGACAGACCCGGAAGGCGCCAAAAGCGGCGCGTTTGGCCAGCGGGCGCCCAACGTCGACGAACTAATCCTGGGCTGGGAGATCACCGACGATGAGGCTGTTGCCGGAGGGCCAGGCGAGATAGCGCCAGGACAGGTTGAGCAGGGTCGATAGCCGGTTGCGGTTACCGAGCAGCATGACGATGTGGAGGCCGAGCCAGGCTACCCAAGCCGGGGCACCGGTGACGCGCACGCCATATGGGAGCGCGACGACGGCGGCGTTGCGGCCGATGGTGGCCATGGTGCCCTTGTCACGGTAGCGAAACCGTTGGGTGGGCTCACTGGCCAGGAGGCGACGGATTTGCCGACCGGCATGGGTGCCGGTTTGGATGGCTGGCTGCGCCTGCTGCGGCAGGGGATGTCCGTCGAGAGAAGCAAGGTCACCGGCGACGAAGAGGTTGGGGTGGCTGGCCACCCGCAGGTGGTCGTCGACGACAATGCGGCCGCGGCGATCGTGCGGCAGGCCCCATTCGTGTACGCCCGCGGCGGCGGCGACACCGGCAGCCCAGATCGTGAGGTCCGCGCGCAGAACCGCGCCATCACCCACAGTGATCGTATCGTGCGTGACCTCGCGAACGGGCGTGTCCAGCCGTACCTGTACGCCCCTCTTGCGCAGCTGGGCCAGGGCGTAGCGACGAAGCCGGGGAGGGTACGAGGCGAGCAGCTCCGGACTCTGCTCGACGAGCACGATGTTCACCTGGCCGGGCGTAATCTCGGGAAAGGCTGCTCTGACGCCCGCGTTGCGTAATTCGGCCAGCGCGCCGGCGGTCTCCACGCCGGTGGTGCCGCCGCCCACGATGACGGCGGTGAGGTCCCCGCTCCCACCCCGGGTGGCGAGGGTTTCCAGCCCTGCCATCAGGCGGTCCCGGAGGATAATCGCTTCTTGACGGGTGTAGAGGGCCAGGCTGTGCTCAGCGGCGCCGGGCACGCCGAAATAGTTGGTCGTCACTCCGCTGGCGAGCAGCAGGTAGTCGTATACCACCCGGGCGGCACCATCGAGGACCAGCTCTTGGGCTTCGATGTCGATGGCCGTCACGCTGCCGCGGCGAAATCGTGCACCATGGCGGTGGACGAAGTTGCGCGTCGGGTAGGCGATGTCGCCCGGGTTCAATCCCCCGGAGGCAACCTGGTAGAGCAGCGGCTGAAAAGTGCTGTAGAGGTGGTGATCGACCAGTGTGACCTGGGCACCAGACTTGCGCAGCTCCCGCACAGCCGCCAACCCGGCGAACCCAGCGCCTACAACGACGACTCGACTCATCCCTGGTCGCTCCCCTGCCTATCCCCATGGCAGCGCGCTGATTCTTCAGTGGGTGGCATTATGCAGTGTGGATGGCGCATGTGACACACTACCGTGGCTACGTCTGGAACCACATTGCGCCGTACCTGGGCAAGATCACGTGATCGATCCCCAGAGTGGGTCATAGTGCGTCAGTGCCACGCTCGCCGGTTCGGACGCTGGCCAGCGCTTCGACGGGAGTAATCCAGATATTTTCTGGGCGTGCTCGCATGGACGCCACCTTCGTGATGATGTGAACTAGGTCGGGGGTGTCGTGGTCGGTGGCGATGAGATCGATGCGGACGTGGGGTAGCAGATCGGCGTGGAATCGTTGGCCGCGGTAAATCTGGTTTCGGCCGCCCGTGAGGTCGCGTTGGAACACTTCAGTGATTGTCAGACCGGTGACTCCGAAAATGTTCAGTGCTTTTTTTACGGCGTCAAATTCCGACGGGGTGACGACGGCGGTGATGAGCTTCATGGTCACCCCTTCTCCGGGGCTGGGGTGATGCGGCCAGTCTAAGGTCGTTTGCCCGGCGCTGGGTTGGGCGAGGTCGGCCGGGCTTGCGGCACCGCGGTCGCAGCGGCCCCTGCTGGTGCGACCGCTTGGCGGGTGCCGTCGGCGCGGATGAGGGTGTCTGTGGGGTAGGCCTCTTCGTCGTGAACGGCAAGGTCACCGGTTTGCAGGACGGCGTCGGGCAGTCGCAGGTTCATGAAGAGGCCGAGGAACCTCAGAATGATGAATGTGATCAGTGCGTCCCAGACGATGACGGTGAGCGCCGCGCCGGCTTGCCAGAGAAGCTGGCGCGGATTTCCGTAGAACAGCCCGGTGTAGGACACGTTGGCGGTCGATCCGCTGCCCAGGTACACGATGATGGTGGGATCGGCGAAGAGTCCTACCAGCAGGCCCCCGGCTAGTCCGGCGACGCCGTGGGTGTGGACGACTCCCAATGCGTCGTCGACCGTGCGGAAGGGCTTGATCTTGCTGAGCTTGTTCCATGACAGCCAGACCAGGGTGGAGGCGATGAGCCCGGTGAGGAGCGCTCCGAGGCCGTTGATGTAGCCGGCTGCAGGGGTGATGGCCACCAGTCCGGTGATCATGCCGTTGACCGCACCGAGGAAGGTGGGTTTGTGGTCAATACCGAAGAGCATGTCCAGCACGACCCAGGCCAGCAGCGCGGTCGCGGTGGCCAGGTTGGTGTTGATGACGGCGGTGGAAGCATCGGCGCCGGCGAAGTACGGGTCACCACCGTTGAAGCCGTTCCAGCCGAGCCAGAGAATGCCGGCGCCAGCGGCGGCCATGGGGAGGTTGTTGGGTATCGACCGGGCGCGGTCGCGGGCCAGCCGCGGCCCGATCACCGCAGCCGCCACGAACCCGGACGTTCCAGCGGCGAGGTGGATCACGTAGCCACCGCTGTAGTCCAGGGCGCCGCGCTGGGACCACCAACCGCCGCCCCACAGCAGGAACGCGTTGACCGAATAGGCCAGCGTGGACCACAGCGGAACGAAGATCAGCCAGACCTTGAAGTTGATGCGGCCGATGACACTGCCCAAAAACAGCAGTGGAGTGATCCCGGCGAAGACGAACTGGAAGTAGGCCAGCGTGGACTGGGGGAACCGGAACCGCGGCATCGAACCGTTGAGCAGCGGTATCTGCGCTTGACCCTGGGTGGCGTGTCCGAGGATCGGACCGGGGATTCCCACGAAGTCGCCGAGGATGCCCGGGCCGAGCTTGAGCGGGTTACCGAAACCCATTTTGAACACCCAGAGCACCCACACCAGCAGCACCAGAGAAAAGCCGGTGAACGCCATGAGCATGGTGTTGACAGCCCACTTGCGTTGCACGATCCCGCCATACAAGATCGCGATACCGGGGATGCTCATCAGGCCGACCAGGGTCGCCGCGACGAGCTGCCAGGCGTTGTCTCCCGCGTTCAGCCACGGAGGGTAGGGGACCATCGCGCACTCCCTTGCACCCACATGGAGCACAGCACCTAGATTCCCTGAGGCCAGTCGGGGGTCGCCGTGCACTATCTGCTAGCAGTTCACCAGGAAGAGTGAAGAATATTTGTTTCAACGGTGTTAACGTCGGTGACAATATTGTGAACGCTCAGCGGGTGGCCACGGTAGCTCACGTGTCGTGGTGCTCACCAAGCCGCCGCGCGGGGTGGCACCGGATCGTTGGTGATGAGCCCGCCGGGTCGACAGCGAGCCAGCCGCTTGATGGTGAGCCAGCTCCCTCGTCGAGTGCCGTGGGTCTGTAGTGCCTGCGCCGCGTACTCCGAACAGCTGGGAGTGAAATGACAACACGGCGCCCGACGAGGGCTGACCTCACGTTGGTACGTTCGGATACCGGCAACCAGCAGCGCCGTCAGTCCGGAGCCTGCTCCGGCTTGCTTCCGTCGAAGGGTCCGAACCTCGGCGATCAGAGCTGTGGTCAGTTGGGGCACGGCCAGCAACATCAGGACCAGGCAGTTGCCGCTGAGGCTTTCCCCGAGACAGCATCCAGCGTCGAGCAGGCACGCGTCTCGAAAACATGACCCGCCCACCGGCCGACGCTGGTAGGGCTCGTCGTAGCGAGGGTCATAGCGTCTGCGTCCGAAACACGCCATGTAGCCAGTGTGCACCGTCCGCGTGCCCTGGCACTGACGCCACGCGCTAGACGACGGTCGGAGATTGCGCGCCTTCGGCGCTGCTGCGGCTTCCTGCGTTGACAAGGGAAACGTCAGGATGCGGACCAGTCGGTGATGGCTCGCGGATCAGGTGGGGCAGCGGGTCCCGGTCCGCCAATCGTTCACCAAGCAGCATGGCATCATTCGAGCTTGGCCAGGTTGATGGCTTCTCTGGCGCGGCTGAACTCGTCCGGCGGGACGCCTTTCGGTGAGTTCAGCCACCCGCCCCGGTCGCGGGGCCTGAAGTGCAGGTCGACATAGCAACCGTAGTCGATGGCGAACCCGTCGTAGAGTGTGCCCGGACTTTTCGGGTCCGCGATGCCGCGTCGCAGCACGTGCAGCAGGCGCGCGTCGCAGAGTTCGTCGATCGTCTCATGCCGCGCGTCCAATTGGTCGAGCAGGAAGGTGCGGGAGCGGCGCCGGCCCACCACCTCGTCGATCAGCAACCGCAACATCTGGCGGGCCGGCTCGTTCGCGTTGATCGCGGTCTGCTTGTCGCGCAGGTACCAGTCCCGTGCCGCCCGGCGCACGTCCGGTAGGCCGATCAGCTCGTCGCGGGCATGCTGCGCGGCCAGCGCGGCGATGTTGATCGCGTCCCTGGGCACGCCCTCCGCTGCGCGCACTAGTTCGGGGAAGCTGTTGCGATGAAAGGTGGCCTCGATGAAGCTGTCCGGGTTCGACGGCGGCTCGTAGATCATGGTGGACAGTCGTGCGCTGGCGTGGTTGTAGAACAGCTGCCCAAAGAACTCTTGTGCCCGGCTGCGGACATTGTCGAAGATCATGAAGTCGTCGAGGCTGACCGCGGAGGCCGCGTCGGCGCCAACCTCGATTCCGACGTAATCCCGGCTCAGCGAGGGTTGGCTGAACCGGGACCGACGCTCGATCGTCGCAATCTTGACCGTGATACCCGCAGTCGGCAGGACACTGCGGCGCAGCAGATCCGCTAACAGGGGCTGGAGGTCGAGCGGGATGCTGCTCCATTCGTCCAGCAGTAACCACAACCGCACGCTGCCCAACGCGCTGGTAATGCCTCGCAGAGCCCTGCTGAGCGGTCCGAACACCACGTGATGCCGCTCGATTCCGGTGCGCCGCAACCGGCTCTCGGCCGTGGCCGACCTGCGCCGTGTCGCCGACACCTTGGCATTCGGTGACACGGACAACTCGAGGCCTACTCCAGACTCGGCCGAGCCACCGAGTGTGGTCTCCTGCTCCACCTCACCGACGACCTTGACCGCGGTCGCCGCCTCCGCTAGCGCGTCCAGCCCCAGCAGCAGGGCGTTCTGGTCACCGGTCTCGTGTTTGAAAGCGACCGAGAGCAATTCGTCCTGGATCGCCTCGAGCGTGTCCACCAGCAGGTGGGTTCCGCGTATCGTCGGGCTCAGGTTACTGTCGGTGTACATGCCATCGGCCGAGCCGATGGTGCGCAGGTCCACGTACACCGCCACATCACCGGTGCGTTCGATAAGGTCGCTCAGGTAGAGCAGGGCGTGGGTCTTTCCGGTTCCCCTGCGCCCGTACAGGATCTGATGGTCTGTCGAATGCAGCATGGCGGAGAACGACCCGGCCGAGACGAACGTCATGGCGAGGGTGGAACGGTCTGTGCTCTCCGCGCGTCGCGGAATCCGCATCAAGGCCTGATTGAAGTGTGCCTGCCGGGAAAGTCGCATCACGTTCAGGTTAGACTCTATTGCCCACTCGCGTGGAGGGGTTTCGCTGGAACCGTGGTGATCAACCCGAGGTGATCAACCCGACGCCTGAGCCGAAGTATAACTCGGGGCTGTGACGAGGACCGCGCCGCGCGAGCCGTCGACAGGTGTGGACCGCGGTCTCCGCGCGGATCTGGGAGCCGCCGGGTGTGCCGGGCTGCTGGTTGCGGTGGCGGCGGCACTCGGTGCCTGGCTGCTCCACCAAGGGGTACCGCTGCACGTCGACGCCCCGCCGCTGGGTGCGCAGTGGCTGCCCCATACCGGCCCAGGCACCGTCCCCGCGGTGCTGCTCGCGCTGCTCGTCATCCTGCGCGGACCCGAGCTGGCCGCCCGGCTGTCCTGGCGGGGACTGCTCGGGGTCTCCGCGGCTACCGCGGTGGCCTGGACGATGGGCCTGGCCCTGGTCGACGGGTGGCAGCGCGGGGTGGTCGGGCGGCTGACTACCGATACCGAGTACCTACACGACGTCCCGAGGGTGGGCGACGTCGGCGCGATGCTGCGGACCTTCGCGGAGCGGATTCCCGGAGGGCGACCCGAGTCCTGGACCACGCACGTCGCCGGGCATCCCCCCGGGGCGCTGCTGGTCTTCGTCGGCCTGGACCGGATCGGGCTGTCCGGCGGGGCACCGGCGGCGCTGCTGTGCGTGCTGGTCGGGTCGTCGGCCGCTGTTGCGGTGGCGGTCACGCTGCGGGCCCTGGACGCTGAGGCCACCGCCCGGGCCGCGCTGCCGTTCGGCGTGCTGTTCCCTGGCGCTGTCTGGGTGGGGGTGTCCGCGGACGGCTTGTTCGCTGGGGTGCTGGCGTGGGGAGTGGCGCTGCTCGCGCTGGGTGTCGCCCGGCCCCGGCTCGACATTCCGGCCGTCGCCGCAGCTGTGACCGGTGGGTTGCTGCTCGGCGCGAGCCTGTTCCTGTCTTACGGGCTGGTGCTGGCCGGGCTGCTCCCGGTGGCCGTCGCGGTGACCGCTCGCCGGGTCGCCCCGCTGCTGGTGGCCGGTGCCGGCGTGGCAGCCGTGGTGGCCGCTTTCGCCGCCGCGGGCTTCTGGTGGTTCGACGGATACCAGCAGGTCACGATCCGGTATTACCAGCCCGGCGAGTACGGCCGGGAGCGCCCGTACGGCTACTGGGTGTGGGCTGACCTGGCGTGCCTAGCGGTGGTGCTCGGTCCGGCCGGGGTGGCTGGGCTGCGGCGGGTGTTCACGCCGGGGCGGGGTCAGCCGCGCGCGCTCGTGCTGCTGTGCGCGGCGGCGGTACTGGCGGTGCTGGTTGCCGACCTCTCCGGGCTGAGCAAGGCGGAAGTGGAGCGGATCTGGCTACCGTTCGCGGTGTGGCTGGCCGCCGCGGTCGGGCTGCTTCCGGCGCGGCAGGCCCGCTGGTGGCTGGGCGCCCAGGCGGTGCTCGCGCTGGTCGTCAACCACTTCCTGCTCACGACGTGGTGACCGGCTCACGCAGCGGGTCGGTGGCGAACCGGGTGATGCCCTCGGCGAACGACACCCGCGCCCGGTAACCGAGTAGCTCGGCGGCCCGAGCGGGGTCGGCCGTCACATGCCGCACATCGCCCGGCCGGGCACCGCCGACGACCTGCGGAGCTGGCCCGCCCATCGCGTCGGCCAGTTCGGTGGCCAACTCGCCGACGGTGTGCGGCTGCCCCGAGCAGATGTTGACCGGCTCACACCACCCATACGGCGGCTGGGCGGTCAGGGCGAGAGCGTTGGCCTGGGCAACATCGGATACGTGCACGAAGTCCCGGCGCTGCCGCCCGTCCTCCATCACCTGCGGCGGTGCACCGCGCGCCAGCGCCGACCGGAAAATCGACGCTACCCCGGCGTAGGGAGTGTCCCGGGGCATCCGGGAGCCGTAGACGTTGTGGTAGCGCAGCGCCCACACCCCCCCACCGGTCTGCCGAGCCCACGCGGCGGCGAGCTGCTCCTGGGCCAGTTTGGTGACCGCGTAGGTGCTGCGCGGATCCAGCGGGGCGTCCTCGCCCACCAGCAGCGGCTCAAGGTCGGAGCCACAGTGCGGGCAGGGCACCTCGTAGCGCCCGGCCGCGATGTCCTCGGCCCGTCGTGGTGGAGCTGGGACGACGCCGTGATCGGGACAGGCGTAGCGGCCCTCGCCGTAGACCACCATGGAGCTGGCCAGTACCAGGCGGCGCACCCCCGCTTTGTGCATCGCCGCCAGCAGCACCGCGGTTCCGAGATCATTGTTGGCGGTGTAGTCCGGTGCGTCGGAGGGATCCAGCCCGTGCCCGACCATCGCCGCCTGGTGGCACACCGCGTCCACATCGGATAGCAGGCGGCCCAGCAGCTCGGCGTCCCGGACGTCGCCGTGGGCCAGCTCGTGCCCAGCTATCCACTCCGGCGGCGCACCCGTGCTATGGGCCTGCGGCAGGAACGCGTCCAGCAGCAGCACCGAGTGCCCATCGGTGGCGAGCAGGTCGGCGACGTGGGAGCCGATGAAACCGGCACCACCGGTGATCAGGATTCGCACGCTACGTCACTCTCTCGATGATCTCCAGCACCCCCTCGGCGGTCCCGGTGACGAATAGCCGGCCGGTACTGCTGTCCATCGCGACGGTGTTTGGTTGGCGGACCGTGGGCAGCGGGGTAGCGAGGACCGGCTCCTCGGCGCTGAGGTTGAGCCCGATCACCTCGTTGAGCGCGGTCAGCGTTACCCACAGCCGGTCGCGGACCGGATCGTAGGCAACCCCGTAGGGCGTGCCAGGCAGGGCGACCTTTCCGATCTGCCGGATTGTGGGCTGGAGCGCATAGAGCAGCACGGCCCCGCCACGAGTGTCGATGACCGCCAGGTGCCCATGCTTGTCGGCGACCACGTGGGTAGGCCCGGCTCCTGCGGGTAGCTCAGCCACCCGCTGCAGCCGCCCCGCGTCGTACACCGTGAGAGTGTTCTTCCGGACGTCGACCAGGCCGACGAGATCGCCGACGGCCGCCAGCCCGGCCGGTTGGGTGACGTCGGTGAAGGTGTGCACGATCTGATTACCGCGGAGTGCGACCACGCTGTGCCCGAGGTCGTTGGACACGAATACGGTGCCGTTCGCGGCCGCGGTGGCATCGTGCGGGACCACCCCGGTAACCACCTGGGAGGTGATCTCGCCGCCGGGCAGCGCCACCCGCAGCAGCCGGTTCGACCCCTCATCCGGAACCAGCACCGGGCCGCCAGGCGCAGCCAGCTGCAGGTGCCGCAGCCCGCCGGGCAGCGGCACCTTGCGCAGCACCGCGCCGGTGCTGGCGTCCAGCAAGGCCAGCGCGAAGGGGTCACGTACCCCGACGGCCACGATGTGCGTCCGCGGGTCGACCACGACGCCCTCCGCTCCTGTGCCCACCAGCACCGTGCGTCCGGCCGGCGGCGCCGTCGGCACGGGAGCGGGAGCCGGTTCTGCCGCCGGCGGCAGAACCGGCGGCGGCGGCGTCGGCGCCGGGAGAGATGAGCCGCACCCCGTGATCACGGCGGCGGCAAGGACGGTCATGGTGATCCAGCGAGGGCGCACGCCTGGTGATTGTTCAGCCCCCGCACATCCGGACAATGGCCAGCCCCGCCACGCTCTCCAGGAGATCGAAGTCGTTGTCCTGCGTGATCACGGGCAGGTTATGCGCCGCTGCGGAGGCAGCGATCCACGGGTCGTTGACGCCTACTCTGCGACCGACCTCCGCCAAGTGCACCCTCATTCGCGCCCAGGTCACCGCGGCGGCGTCGTCCACCGGGATCAGCTGAATGTCTGCTAGCGCGTCGAGTGTGGTCATCCGCACCGCGCGCGTCTCGGTGTCTCGGGCCGCGAGGACTCCGGCGTGCAGTTCGGCCAGCGTGACGACGGAAATCGCAGACTCCGCCGGCAGCCCTTCCTCCTTGAGTGATCGACCGTTTTCGGCGGCGATGAAGACGCTCGTGTCGAGCAGCCCGCGGGATGGTCCGGTCAACGGATGGGCCCAAGCTGGTCGGTGGTATCGCCCGCGAGGCTGGCGAGATCGTCGCGTAAGCCGGGATCGGCCTGATTCCCTCACCATGTGGCGACACTGGGCCGGCTGGATGGTTCTCTCTCGTTGTACCGGAAGAAGTTCTCCGCCAGGATCGGGTATGGGGCCGAGATCCGACCGTCACTCCTTGGGGGACGTTGAGAGGACGTTGTCATGACCGTTGAGCTCAACCACACCATCGTCGCGGCTCGCGACCAGCGGGCCTCCGCGATGTTCTTGACCGATCTGTTGGGGCTGCCCGCGCCGACTTCGTTCGGACCGTTCCTCGTAGTAACCCTGGGTAACGGGGTGAGCCTGGATTTCGCGGAGACCTCGGAGGACATTCGGCCGCAGCACTATGCGTTCCTCGTCAGCGAGGCCGAATTCGACACGATCTTTAACCGGATCCAGGCGCTGGACCTACAGTATTGGGCCGATCCCTCCCGCCAGGAACCCGGTGAGATCAACAGAAGAGACGGTGGCCGCGGCGTGTACTTCGAGGATCCCAACGGTCACATCCTGGAGCTCCTCACCCGTCCCTACGGCAGTGGCACCGACAGCTGAGCGCGACCCGCTGATGCCGCAGTGTTAGCGGACAGCGGTGAACAGGTCGGCGACGTGGGCGTCCCGGGCGGCCTTGTCATCGGGGCCGGTCAGCGGTGGCAGGCCGAACCGGTGCTCGATGGTGGCCAGGATGGATGTGGTGTCGTGCTGGGTGTGGTCCACTCCGGACCTGAGATCCGGCGAGATGATCAGTGTGGGGACCCGGGTGCCCGGGCCGAAGGCGTCGTGTGGGCCGGGATTTCCTGGTGTGCCAGGCGGCGAGACGTGGTCCCACTGCCCGCCGAACTCGTCGTACGTGACGATGATCATCGTATGCTGGGCGTCCGGCCCGTTCTCGATGGCCTTGATCATCTCGACCAGGTGCGAGCTGCCGCTGCTCTCGCTGGCATAACCAGGGTGCTCGTTCTCGGCGCCGATCGGCTTGACGAAGCTGACCGCCGGAAGGCCGCTAGGCCGGGCCGCGTCCCGCAAGAACTGCTGTTCGTCCAGCAGGTGCTGGGTTCGGCCCAGGGTGCCATCGGCGAAGTTGGCGAAGTAACCCAGCGGCTGATGGTGGAATTGGAACAACGGGTCAGGGCAGTACGGGAACACCGCGTCCGTGGCCACCGGAGCGGTGCAGGTGCCGGCAACGGTGCCCGTCGGGCCGGCGGTCCAGCCCGCGCCGAGCGGGTGAGTGGCGTCGCGTCCGTTGTTACCCGCGGCGTTGTCCCAGCCGCCGGAGTACCAGGCCCAGGACACTCCGTGAGCCGACAGGGAGTCGCCGATGTTGGGGCTGTGCAGCAGCGGCAGTCGCTCGCCGATCGTGGTGCCCGGGGCATAGGGCTGGGTGAAGGGCTGAATAGTGTTGATCGCATAGTCGCCGCAGAGCGTGCCGGCCGGTGCGGGTACCGCTCCGGGGAAGCTCGAGGCGCAGTGACCTGACGAGTCGGCCGCCTCGGTGAGCTGCTGATCCTTCACGATGCCAGCCGGCGGAGTGTAATACGGGTAACTGGTCGGCATGCCGCTGGAGTCCACCGCGGAATGCAGGTCGCAGTGGGTCGTGCCGCTGGCACAGCCGGTGATCTGCCCGCTGCGGTCGGCGCCCGGGAAGACCGGAGCCTGGGCGCCGACGAGGACCTGATGGTTGAGGAACGAGCCACCGAAGGCGCCCTGGAAGAAATTGTCGGCGATCACGTAATGCGGGGCGTTCCTGCTGTGCAGATAGGCATAGATCGGTAGCCGGGTGGTGTCGTAATGACCCATGGTCAGGCCGACCGCGTCGCTGCCGGTGACGTAGCGATCCTGCTTGCCACCGTCGATCTGGTACTGCGCCTGATAGAAGCGGTGGACCAGGTCATGGGTGCAGCCACCGGGCGCTCCGGTGCCAGCGAGGACATCGTTGGACCCTCCGGAGATGGAGCAGGTGGTGGCCGTGGCCGGAATGACATCGTCGATCCGCCAGGGTTTGTTGGCGAAGGCGCTGTGCACCGGTTGCGGTGTGGCGGGGGTACCCTGCTGTGCCGGGTGAGCGGTGTCGGTGCAGGTAGTGGGCAGCGGGGACGGCGAGGTGAGGTTGACGTCGTTCTGGTAGAGGCAGGTCAGTGGGCTGCCGTCCTGGGCGAGCTGGGTGGTCCTTGCCGAGGTGGCCTCGGAGAGCCCGTTGATGTGCTGGCCGCCGACTTCTCCCCACCCGCCGTAGAGGTTGTCGAAGCTGTGGTTCTCCTCATAGATCACCACAATGTGGTCCACGCTGCGCAACAGATCGTCCTGGGTCACCGCCGGAGCGCACGCGAGGACGGTGGTCACCAGCAGGCTGTTCACCAGCAGGACGCTGCCGGTGACATCAGGGAATCGTGGCATGCGTGGAACATAGGGCGGGGGAGTGAACAGGACGTGACGACGTCACACCACGATAACCAGCTGGCGCAGCACGACGACCGCGGCAAAGACCAGCGTGAGGGCAAGGTCAAAGGACACGCCCCCCATCCGGACCGGTGGGACGACCCGGCGCACCGGGGCGAGTATCGGCTCGGTGAGGCGGTAAACCGCGCGGCATACCGGCCCGAATCTGGCTTCGTAACCGGGTTTGGCGAGGACGCTGACCAGATCGACGACGATTCTGGTGATCAGTAGCAGCTCAAACAGCACCAGCACCAGTCCGACGAGCGCGAGCAGCGCACCCACTCCTGTTACCTCCTCCACGGACTCCGTTCATAGGTCCCCACCAGGTTCATAGGTCCCCACCAGGTTCATAGGCTCCCACCAGGTTCATAGGCCCCCACCAGCATCCGCGCGTGAGATGAGAAAACGCTGAGAGCGCTCAGCGGGTTTCGCCGCCCACTCCTGCGGGGGGCAGGTGGTGGGCGGGGATGGTGCCTAGCCGGCCAGCCTGGAAGTCCTCGAAGGCCGCCACGACTTCCGCGCGGGTGTTCATCACGAACGGCCCGCCCCAGGCGATCGGCTCCCGGATCGGGGCGCCGCCCAGGATGACGACGTCCAGGGCGGGGTGCCGTGACTCCTGGTGTACCGCGCCGGCGACGGTGATGGCCGCACCCGGTCCGAACACCGCGAGCTGACCGGTGCGCACCGGTTGGCGCTGGGGGCCGGCGGTGCCGGCGCCGGAGAGCACGTAAACCAGCGCGTTGAAGTCCGCCCGCCAGGGCAGCCGCAGTGTCGCGCCGGGGCTGAGAGTGGCGTGCAGCATCGTCATCGGGGTGTAGGTGGACCCGGGGCCGTGGTGCCCGGCGACGTCGCCGGCGATCACCCGGACCAGCGCGCCGCCGTCATGGGTGGTGAGCAGCGCAGACTCGCTGGCCCGCAGGTCCTGGTAGCGGGGCTCGGTCCACTTGAGCTTCGCTGGCAGGTTGACCCACAGCTGCAGGCCGTGGAACAGGCCGCCGCTGACCACCAGATGCTCCGGCGGCCGCTCGATGTGCAGCACGCCGCCGCCCGCTGTCATCCACTGGGTGTCGCCGTTGGTGATCTGGCCGCCACCGCCGTGCGAGTCGGCGTGTTCGAAGATGCCGTCGATGATGTAGGTGACGGTCTCAAAGCCCCGGTGCGGGTGCCAGGCGGTGCCCTTGGCCTCACCCGGGGCGTACTCGACCTCCCCCATCTGGTCCAGGTGGACGAACGGGTCCAGCGCGCGCAGGTCCACTCCGGCGAAGGCGCGGCGCACGGGGAAACCCTCGCCCTCATACGCTGACGGCGCGGTGGTCACTGTCCGGATCGTGCGGTCGACCGCGTGCGGGCTGGGCTCCGGAATGCGGGCGAGCGCGGTGACGTCCTCAACGGTAACAGCTGGCATCGTACGCCTCCTCGTTGACACTTCAACTACTACCTCCAACGCCCGAGCCGCGCAGCGCATTCCCCCGTGCGCTCAGCGGCGCGGGCGACAGTGCGGGATCGTGGTCACAGCAACTCGCGCCATGCGGCTGGCGAGGACGCCGACGTTGCGCAGCAGTAGCCGGTTGGCGGGATCTGGGGGATGGCGCTGGAGGTGAAACCGACGGTGATCAGTTCACTGGCGCGTAGCTGGGGCCGGTGACTGCCGGATGGGTATCGGCGTCGGCTGACCGGACGCCCCGCTAGTTCGCTGCCCCGAAGGTGTGGCTTTCGGTGAAGTAGGGCACGAGTTTGTTGTCGAACATGCTCAGCGCGGAGCCGATTGCCATGTGCATGTCCAGGTACTGGTAAGTGCCGAGCCGGCCGCCGAACAGGACGTTGTGTTCGGCGGCTTCGCGCCGGGCCAGTTCCCGGTACCGCTCCAGTTTGGCACGGTCCTCGGGGGTGTTGATCGGGTAGTAGGGTTCGTCCTCCTTATTGGCGAACCGCGAGTACTCTCGGATGACCACGGTCTTGTCGGTGGGATAGTCGCGCTCGGGGTGGAAGTGCCGGAACTCGTGGATGCGGGTGTAGGGAACCTCCTCCTCCGCGTAGTTCATCACCGAGGTGCCCTGGAAATCTCCGATCGGCAAAACCGTGGACTCGAAGTCCAGCGTGCGCCAGCCTAACCATCCCTGCGAGTAGTCGAAGTACCGATCCAGCGGCCCGGTGTACACGATCGGGGTGCCGGCCGGGATCTCGTCACGCACGTCGAAGAAATCGGTGGATAACCAGACGTCGACGCTCGGGTGGCCGGCCATCTTTTCCAACCAAGCGGTGTACCCGTGCACCGGAAGACCCTCGTAGGTGTCGTTGAAGTACCGGTTGTTGAAGTCGAACCGGACCGGCAGTCGCGCGACGATGGAGGCCGGCAGCTCCCGCGGGTCGGTCTGCCACTGCTTGGCGGTGTAGCCACGGAAGAACGCGTCGTACAGTGGCCGTCCGACCAGGGAGATGCCCTTCTCCTCGTGGTTGGCCGCCGCCGTGGGATCGACGATCTCGCTGGCCTGCTCAGCGATCAGCGCACGGGCCTCGCCTGGAGTGAGGTACCGGCCGAAGAACTGTGAGATAGCAGCCAGGTTGATGGGCATCGGATATACCTGGCCGCGATAGATGGTGAACACACGGTGCTGGTAGTTAGTGAAATCTGTGAACTGATTGACGTATTCCCACACCCTCTTGTTAGATGTGTGGAACAGGTGCGCACCGTAACGGTGGACCTCGATGCCGGTTTCGGGCTCGGCCTCAGAGTACGCATTCCCGCCGAGGTGGTTGCGACGCTCCAGTACCAGCACCCGCTTGTTGAGCAGGGTGGCAACTCGCTCGGCCACAGTGAGGCCGAAGAAGCCGGAACCGACAACGATCAGATCATATCCCGCTAGATTCACGGACGGGGAGCCTACCGGCCGGAACACGTGTCCAACGAAGAAGGCCCGGTCACCAGCCGTGACCGAGAGATGTCCGCTCGACTCGGCACAGGCCATTGGTCAGCTGGCGACGTTGCGGCCCGCGGCGCGAAACGTGAGCAATGACGCCACCACGGCCGCGATTGCCGCGATCAGCCCCAGGTAGAGGCCGGCACCGGCACCGCTGGACACCGTGAAGGCGCCACCCAGATCGACGTCGCCTCGCTCGCCGAACCTGTCCAGCCCACCACCGGCGTCCGGGAACGTCACCCAGCGCAGCACGAGGGTGACGAATGCCAGCACGGACACCACCAGCGTGATCAGCGACCTGGAAGCGGTCAGGCCCAGCCCGCCCAACGTGCTCACGAGCACCAGGACGCCGGCCACCACCAGGAGCAGCACGGAGCACCACGCGCTGAAACCCGCGTGCCAGGCGTCCACGCTGGCCGATCGGGTGATACTCAAGACCGAGACGTGGGCCGTGTACCAGGGCAAGAAACTCGAGATGTACGCCAGTAAGCCCGCGCCGATCACGATCCAGTCCAACGCTGTCACCCTTACCGCGCCGGATCCCACCATGTCCGATCTGCCTCTCCCTCCAGTCCTCCAGCCGTCCAGTCCTCCAGCCGTAGATTGTGATCTTGCGGCGTGGTGGTCCCGACCGTAGGGCGGTCACTGCATGATCACCCCCGTGGCGTCGACGTCAGAGGGACGTCAGAGGATCGTGTGGTGGCCGCGACCCTATAGCGTAGAGGCTGGCCGGGCTCCAGTGATGTTAGGCGAGCTGCTCGATCACCGGTGGTGCGGACTCGCCGTCTGGCGGACAGGCACCGATCGGTGCAAGCTACGCTAGGGCCGGACACCGGGTAAGAATCAACGTCACACGTGGAATGCAGGCGCTGATCCTAATCAACAAAAGATACAGAGGAAGACCACCGGAAACCATGAGCGAGGGCAAGAGCACGGCTAATTCGGTCGCCGCTATCGAGGCCAAATGGCGACGCGAGTGGGAGGAGCGTGGCACTTACCGGTTTGATCGGACCAAGCCCCGCAGCGAGGTATTCTCCATCGACACGCCACCGCCAACCGTCTCCGGTGCGCTACATCCCGGCCACTGCTTCTCCTACACCCACACGGACATCATCGCCCGCTATCAGCGTATGCGAGGCAAGGAAGTGTTCTATCCGATGGGATGGGACGACAATGGCCTCAACACCGAACGCCGGGTACAGCTCATGCTTGGCGTGGCCTGTGACCCGAGCCTGCCCTATGATCCAGACTTCCGTGTCCCCGATAAGCGTCTGAAGCCAACCGTGGCGATCAGCCGTCCGAACTTCGTCGAGTGCTGCGCTGCGGTGACCGAGCTGTTGGAGAAGCAGTATTTCGAGCTGTGGTCCGCACTCGGGTTGTCGGTTGACTGGACACAGACCTACACTACGGTCGGCAAGCACGCGATTCACACGTCGCAGTACGCGTTTCTGGAACTGCTCGGCGAGGGACTGACCTACCGGACCGAGTCCCCCACACTGTGGGACGTCGACTTCCGGACCGCGGTTGCTCAGGCCGAACTCCAGGATCGCGACATACCAGGCGCCTTCCACCGCTTGCGGTTCCGAGCCCAGGCAGATGGGAGCCCCATCGGTATCGAGACGACCCGACCCGAATTGCTGCCTGCATGCGTCGCGCTGGTCGCCCATCCCGACGACGGGCGTTACCAGCACCTGTTCGGCAGTAAGGCACTGTCACCGTTATTCGACGTGGCCGTCCCGGTTGTTGCTCACGAGCTTGCGGAACCGGGCAAGGGCAGTGGCATCGCGATGATTTGCACCTTCGGTGATACCACGGATGTCATCTGGTGGCGGGAGCTCAAGCTCGCGCTTCGAGTGATCGTCGACAAAGCGGGGCGCATCACCCACGAAATGCCGCAGGGCATCGTGAGCGAGCGCGGCCAGCAGGCATACGCCCAGCTTGCCGGTAAGAAGGTGGCGCAAGCCCGCGAGACGATCGTCGCGCTGCTCGCCGCGTCCGGGGAACTGGAAGGCGAACCGCGACCGATGACCCATCCGGTCAAACACTGGGAAAATGGCACCAAGCCGCTGGAGATCGTGACCAGCCGGCAGTGGTTCATTCGCTACCCCTCGAAGGGGGACATGCTCGAACGCGGCGAGCAACTGCGGTGGGTGCCGGAACACATGAGGGCGCGCTACGAGGACTGGGTCTCCGGGCTCATGGGCGACTGGAACATTACCCGGCAACGGTTCTTCGGTGTTCCCTTTCCCGTGTGGTACCCGATTGAGCTCGATGGCACCGTGGCGCCCGATCGGCCCATCGTGGCCAGCGCCGAGGAGCTACCGGTCGATCCGTCCGTTGATGTCCCCAAGGGTTTCACGGCTGACCAGCGCGATGTTCCCGGCGGTTTCACGGCCGACCCGGACGTCATGGACACGTGGGCGACCTCATCGCTGACACCGCAGATCGCTGGTCACTGGATCGACGATGAGGACCTGTGGCAGCGCGTCTATCCGATGGACCTGCGCCCACAGGCGCATGAGATCATCCGAACCTGGCTCTTCTACACCATCGTGCGAAGCCACTACAGCTTCGGCACCCTGCCTTGGCGCACTACCGCGATCTCGGGCTTCGTCTACGACCCCGACCGCAAGAAACTGTCCAAATCCGCGGACAACAGCCCAGACACACCTACCAACCTGATTGCCTCCTTCGGCGCCGACGCCGTGCGGTACTGGGCAGCAGGCGGTCGACCCGGTCTCGACTTGGCCATCGACCGTAACCAGTTCAAGATCGGCCGCAAGCTGGTCGTCAAACTGCTCAACGTTGCCAAGTTCATCGGCGGATTCGACGCGCCGCGAGCCGATGCGAGCACGACGCATCCGCTTGATGCCGCCCTGCTACAGCGGCTGGAGAAGACTGTCGCCGAGGCTAGCACGGCCTTTGAGAGCTACGACTACACCAAGGCGCTGGTCGTGACTGAGACGTTCTTCTGGTCTTTCTGCGATGACTTTGTCGAGTTAGTCAAGAGCCGCGCCTACCAGCAAGACAGCTCGGCCCTGGCAACGCTGCGGTGCGCCCTGGACGTCGTGCTTGCGCTTTTCGCGCCTTTCCTGCCGTTCGTCACCGAAGAAGTGTGGTCGCAGTCCCACGACGACTCGATTCACCGCTCGCGGTGGCCCGATTCTGACGCCCTTGGCGCGCGACCGGAGGCCAACGTCGCACATCTGGATGCGGCTACGACCCTGCTCCACGAGATCCGCAAGGCCAAAAGCGCCGCGAAGGTCTCCCTGCGTACGGCTGTCAGCGAACTCACCGTACACGCCAGCGCGGACCATCTTCACCTGCTGCGCGCAGTCATCGACGACATCCGCGAAGCCGGGAACGTCGCGAAGGTGTCCACCCTGCCCAGTGACAATGGACTACGTATCGACGTGGAACTTGAGCCTGCGGCGACTGGGTGATGGCGACTGGGTGATACCGAGCGACGGGCTTCCGCCGTCCTCATCACAACCGCCTCATCACGTGATCGCCACGCGCGCATCGCTACTCATGGGGGCTCGGGGCCGTCGCCGAGTCCGGCGTGTTCCAGGTCGAGTGAGCGCTGGATTCGTCGGCGGGTGGCATCAGTGATCGCGCCGTCGTGGTAGAGACGGTCGAGTTCGGCACTTTCTACGTCAAGGAGGTCACGGCGCAGCTGACGGTAAATCGAGGCAGTGCGGGGCGGTTCGGTGTTGCGGTGCTCTGTGATTCGCTCGATGCGGTCCTGCCAGCTGTTGCGGAGCGCTTCGAGCACGAAGTCCGGCGCGGCTGCTGTTTCGGTGAGGTGATCGAGGTGGGACAGCCCGGCGCGGGCCAGTGTCAGGCGCGCAGCGGTGTGTTCCTGGGCGACGTCATCGGGGGTCAGCGCGATTCCCGCTCGCCGGACCAGCGGCGCGAGGGTGAATCCCTGGACGACGAGGGTGATGACGATGACCGCGGTGGTCAGCAGCAGGACCAGGTCCCGACCGGGCAGCACAGCTGCGCCGCTGGTGGTCCATGGGCTGCTGGTGGTCAGCGGGCTGCTGGTGGTCAGCGGGATGGACAGCGCGGCGGCCAGTGGTACGACGCCGCGGGTGCCGGCCCACGACACCACGGCCGGCACCTGCCAGGATGACCGCGCCGCGCCTTCCCGTCGCTGCCGGATCGCCGCCAACGGGAACACCCACGCCACCCGGACCACCATCAACGTCACGGTGATCGCCAGCGCCTGCAGTGGCCACCGGGTGTCGGTACCTGCCTGTCCCCGGAGCAGCGTGGGCAGTTGCAGGCCGATGAGGCCGAACACCACACTTTCCAGCAAGAAGACGACGGTCTGGAACACCGCGGACAGCTGCAACCGGATGCGCGCGTTGGTCAGCCGGGTGGCCTGGGTGCCGAGGATGACGCTGGCTACGACAACGGCGGTGACCCCCGAGGCGTGGATCGACTCGGCCAGCACGTACGCCCCGTAGGGAGTGACCAAGGCGACCACGGTCTCCAGCACGGGGTCCTCGGTGCGGTGTCTGATCAGGACGGCGCCGCCAGCGACGACGGCGCCCACCGCCATACCCCCGCCGGCCAGAATGGCGAATTCGGCGAGGGTATGCCCCCAGGACACCACGCCGCCGGCGATGGCCACGGACAGCGCAACGCGGAACAGCAGTAGGCTTGTCGCGTCGTTGAACAGGCTTTCGGCCTGCACCAGCGCCTGCACCGGTGGCGGTAGGGACAATCGCCGCGCCAGTGCCGCCACCGCCACCGGATCGGTGCTGGCCAGCACGGCCCCCAGCACGAAAGCCATGCCCACCGGCAGCGGGGTGAACGCGATGGCGAGGGCACCGACGATGGCAGCGGAGACCAGTACCAGCCCCACGGCCAGCGCGGTGACCGGCCGCCACACCGCTCGGAGGTCCCGCCAGGGCAGTTCCTCGCCAGCGGCGAACAGCAGCGGCGGCAGCACCACCAAGCTCACGACATCCGGCGTGACCACGACGGCGGGTACGCCTGGTAGCAGGCCGACGATTACCCCGGCGATAACCAGCAGCGAGGGTGCCGGAACACGCAGCCGCCGGGCGAATGTGGCCACCACCGTCGCCAAGATGACGAGAAACAGGACCGTCTCGACACCGCCCACGCCCGGCGCCTCCGTACCTCCAGCCATGACACGTCAATGCCGACCAGACTTCCCGGCGCACCTGGGACTCCAACCCTACTGGACGCCATGGGGTATGACTTGGTGATGTTGCCCGTGGTCGTGTGTGGTGCTGGTCCGGTGAATCTGGTGCTGGCTCTGGAGCTGGCGGTTCTGGTCCGCCCAGATGGCCACGTGGCCTGGCGGCGGCGTGCGGGGCGTCCGCGTAAGGTGCGACGGCTTGAGGGGACCATGTAGTGGTGATCAGTGGCGGAGTGGGTTGGTGAGGGGCCGACGATCCGGGTCGATGATCGCGGGTGGTCGGAATTCGACGCGTCCGCCTCGGATAGTGATGTCCCAGCCTTGCAGGTGCACTTGTTGGTGGTGCATCGGGCACAAGAGACAGCAGTTTTCTACCTTGGTAGCGCCGTGGTCAATCCAGTGCTGCACGTGATGCGCCGCACAGATTCTGGGTGGCCGATGACAGCCCGGGAAACTGCACCCACCGTCTCGGGCAACAAGGACGCGACGAATGCCTAGGGGAACGATACGCATGGCGCGGCCGACGTCGAGTGGTTCAGAGTCGCTACCCAATACCACAGGAATCAGCTTGCAATCACAACTGAGGCGGCGGGCATCGCCGGCACTGATCAGCTGCCCGTAATCCAGGGTTGCGGCGCCGAGCCCGGTGCGTAGCGCGTCCCAGTCAATAGTCACGGTGACGTGCGGGGGTTCCCCGCTGGTGATGGGGAAGTCGTCGGTGGCGCGGGCCCGGTCGCACAGTTCGATGAGCGCATCGGCCTGGCGTTGCGGGACGGTGCGAGTATCGGGCACGCCGTCAGCGGTGGGCCGGCGGCCGGCGAGTTGCTCGATGAGGGAGCGGACGAGGGTGCCGTGCTCGGGGTCCAGCCAGCCCTCCAACCCCAGTCGCCCGTCGCGGCGGTCTCGCAGCCAGAGCTCCCCGCGTACCGGTGTCGCTGGGATGGGGTCGTCGCTGGGTGGGAGTCCGTCGGGATCCAGGTTGGTGAGGAGGCGGTGGGCGATGATGCGGAGCCGGCGGGGGTCGAAGTCGCGGGCATAACCGGCCAGATCCGCCTCGGCGCGCTCCCGCGCCGACTCGGGGACCGAGGCGGGGAGCGCGGCGATGGTCTCGGTGATCACCCGCAGCTGCCCGGTGCCGATCTCGCCGGCGGCCAGCGCGGCGGCGGTCGCGGGCAGCCTGGGCGGCAGGGTGTCGCCGGTGATGGTGCGGCGGGTACCCACCATGGCCGCGTGCTCCACCCGAGTGCGTGCCTCGCTGGCGGAGAGCTGCAACATTCCCGCCACCAGTCGCGCGGTGCTGCCGAAGCCCTCCCGGGTGGCGGTCCCCCGGGAGTCGAGTTCGGCGAGCAGGTCCAGCATCACCGCGTGGGTACGCCGGGACAGCGTTTCGATTTCCCGCAGTGCCTGGGTGAGCCCTTTGTCGTCCAGGGCGTTGAGCATGTCGCGCACGCCATCGAGGCAATTCGAGATCGTTGCGACGGGCTCGCGCAGGGCTACGGTCACGCTCCGATTCTCGCCGGTACCCCTGACAAAATCCGGCGGCCCCGGACCCCCACCTACACTCGATGGGGTGAAGGGTCTCTCACGCCGACGACTGGGTCGACCGAATCGAGCCGTGGAAGGGCCAGGATGTGGCCGTACGCATGCTGGCCGAGCTCGTCATCCGCCGGCTCGGCGTCCACCTCGTTCTCCTCGGAGAACGGCGTTTCCCGACATGGCACGAGTTCGGCGAGTAGGTCGCCGCACTTGCCTGCACCCTCGGACTCGGTGACCGGGTGGTCTTTACCGGCTACGTCCGCGATGTGCCTGCGGTGCTGGCCGCGCTCGACGTTATTGTCTGCGCGTCGCACGAAGAGGGATTCGGCCTGGCGGTCGTCGAAGCCATAGCCGCTGGAGTCCCTGTGGTCAGCACCCGGTGTGGAGGTCCTGATGACGTCATCGAACACGGGCTTACCGGGTTGCTCGTCCCGGTGGACGATCCGCTCCGGCTGGCCAACGTTGTCGAACGGCTGCTCGCCGTGGCTTCGCGGCTGGGCTCGCCGATCGTGCCCGAGAGACCTGGCGGACGCGGTTGACCGCCCGACGTTCCGTGGAGGACTTTCTCGCCGCGGTCACCGGCGTGGCGGAGCCGCTGGATCCGCGGCTTGGCGGTCACTGGTCCGCCGTACCGTGATCGATCGTCTGCTCGACGTCGGGGGCTGAGATCGTCGTGAACCCGTCAGGGCTGTGGCCGAGATTGCGCAACCAGTCCTCGTCGGGCAGTGCGATCCGGTGTCGCCGGTCGCGGCTCACGGCCCACAGCCGGTTCGCCGCGCGCACGACGGCTCCGCCTCGATCGGTGTGGTAGTGCCACCACAGCCCCCAGTCCACGTCCACTTCGAGGTCCTCATCTGAGGTGTGCTGTCGGAGGAACTCGCCGTGCGTGCGGAGGTAGCGATCGAGGTTGCGCTGGTTTTCCGGCATCGTTCCCGGTGGTGTCGGGTGCCAGACGTGCAGGGCCCAGAGGTCGTCGCGTGGCATGCAGGTGACGCCTGCTTGCGCGGCTCGGGCACCGAAGTCCATGTCTTGGTAGCCGTAGCCGTGCATCGACTCGTCGAATCCGCCGGCCTGCCAGTACTTCGGTCAGCGGCCACCCCGAGTTCAGCGGCTGCGCCCACTCTGGGCGCAGCGGTACCGTGGTGCCCGCCGGACGCTCGAACAGCGTGCCGCGAAGCTCGGGCCCGGTGAAGGTTCCCTCCACCCGGACCGGTTCGCCGTGCGGCACCCGCGCACGCAACGACGTGAAATCGTCGACGGTGCGGCGGGGAGTTACGTGTGCGCGAACGCGCCGCCTCGGCCGCTGGATAGAGCGGCACCAGGCAGCGGTCATCGCTGGTCATAGACCGATTGTGGCACCGGGGTCGGTCCTCGTCGGTGAACCACGCCAGGGGACGCACCCCTCGGCGTGGAACGGCCCACTACGGTCAGCGTGTGTTGAGCGCGGAAGACGGTCTGCGGTGACCGACAATCCGCTCCTGAACCGCCCGTACGGCCCCGTGAACCGCCCGTACGGCCCCGCAAGAGTACCCGCCAGCTGGAGTTCACCGAACTCACCGCCGACCAGATCCGGCTCAACGAGCTTGGTCAACCGCGTCCGCGAGCAAGTCACACGGGGGCGCCACGCTGGCTACCCTCGGGTCACGCCGACCACCCGGCGGTTGCTGGAGCACTGGGCCGACCCGGAGCGGACGAACCGAGCGCTGTTCTGCCAGCGTGAGGCTGCCGAGACGGCCACCTACCTCTCCGAGGTTGCCTCCCGGGACACCGACGTGTGGATGCGCAACGCTCTGGACAAAGCCAACACACCAGGTCTCACGATCCACGACCGGCTGCGGGTGCTGCTGAGTTCAGCACCTGCGCCCGGTCGGTGATCACCGCAACCGCAGCCCGGGAGCGGCGCCGCAGCGCGACTGCGTCCCGGTGATCGCGGCCCACGGGATACGGCAGCACTACAGCTCCCAGCGTTTCCACGGCGGCTCCGGTGCGCAGTGAGGGAGTCACCAGCGGGCGGCGCCGCAGATCCCGGGTATTCGTATTGTCATTCCGCTGCTATTTGTCGATTATCTTATGGCTCACCGACAGCGACCGTCCTCCCCGAACGGGTGAAGGTTAGCCGAAGAGTGGGGCGCCGGAAGCGTGCGGCGGCGTGAGTCACCGCTGGCCGTGCGAGGGACGCCGATAGTGGGCTGAGACTGACACTGCGGAGGCGGAGCCGTGTGTGACTTCCGTCATAGTCACATGGACTGACGTACTGGCGATATGGCTGGCGTGAGAAGCGCTCGGCACAGCAGCCACAGGCGACGGTCCAGAGAATTCGACGACCGTCGTCGGGGACCGCAGCGCTCAATCGGATCGGTCAGGCGCTTGGTTGGTTCCCGTAACGCCCAGATCGTGGCTGGCGCTCTCCTTGTAGCGCTCAGCCTTGTCGGATTCGCCTTTTTCCTCGGCGCCGGTGAGTCGCCGCCGGAACATCGGCTCGTGTGGATCGCAGAAAAGACAACCAGGGCGCCGGGTGGAATCCCGGTCCAGATTCGCGACCGCATCCAAGACCTAGCCAGTACCGGTGTCGGCGCCGTTGTTGTTTATGGGGTCGGTAGCCGCTCGGCCCACGTTGCCTCGATGGATCTCAGTGTGACGCGCGGCGGCGCTCCGGAGAGTGACTCGACGCTGCGCAAGGCCGCCATTAGTAAGAGGCTCGACACCGTCGAGGAGGCGGTGGCCAAGGCGTCTGTCGGCGAATCTGGGTTTTCGCTGTTCGCTGCGCTTCAGTCCGCTGCCGATGAGTCCGCCCGCGGCGATGGGCGACTTGAGGTGTGGTTGTCCACCACCGTACTGACAGCATCAACGGATCCGCTCAAGGTGTCGCAGCTCACCGTGGCCGACCCAAAAGCAGCGACCGAGAGTTTGCTCGCCAGCCCACTCGGTAAACTTGACCTGAGCCGTGTTGACTTGCACACGGTCCTGCTGGCGCCAGTGGGAGAAGGTCAGGAGGCACTCAACCCCGCTTCCGAGGAGTGGCGCAAGGCGTTTGTGGAGAACCTCATGGTCGGACTCCATGCGCACGTCGCGCCCCCGCTGCACGGTACGTCGACCGAGCCCGCGTGGGTTCACTCCTCGGAGGCTCCTCGGGTCATTCCCTTACCGGACCCGACACCGAGACTGCCGACCGATCCACCGGAGCGGGACCCTTTCCCGGAGGTCAGGATCGACACGGTCGCGTTCTTTCCGAACACTGCGAGGCTGCGTGATCCAGCCGCCGCACTTGGGGCGATGAAACGCATCGTTGACGCCTTTATGAGAGGTGGTCGTACCGGTGTGGTCAAGGTGACCGGTTACTGCGCGGCCGTCGGTGACCAAGCCGGTGCGCGGCGGCTCTCGAGTCAACGCGCTGAGGTGATCGCCGAACTCCTCGAAGGGGTTCCCCGCACCGCGATGAAAATTCAAGGGCTCGGTTATGACGAGCTTGCCGATCCACAGTCTCCGCCGATTTCGGCCGCCCAGCGAGTGGTCGTCGTCCGTTACTCTCCATCCGACTGAGCCTGCACCGACGGGAGTCACCTGATGAATTTCTTCTCGCGGTCCAACCGGAGCGATGGAGTAGACCCACAGCGGCCCACGCGGAAGCAGTTGCCGTCGCGCAACCTGGTTGAGAATCAGCTCTCCGAGCAGGCTTGGCTTGATCGGGGTAAGATCGATCCGGATGTATTCGCAACGGCGGTGACCATCCACAACGGTGTGATTAATCCGAACACCGGTCAGCAGTGGGGCGATCGCCCTATCGAAGTGCTATTCGTGAACTCTTGTGTGGACATGGCCGGCGAGTGTCAGAACTGGACGCGCGAGCAGTGCCGTCCGCACGACTACTGCTCTCTGCAGCGCGCCACCCAGGCGCGCGAGGTGGTTGCGGTGGCCAAAGACGCCATGCATGACATGGAGAAGGAACGTGAGGAGAACGTCAAGGACTCCCTCGGTGGTGTGAGCCCGGTACGGGACGTCATCTCGAACCACAAGTCTGACCTGGTGCTTGCTGCGGATCGAGAGCGTGACGGGGACAACCGGCACCTCGACAAGCCGGTGGCGCACGCCTGGATCGTCGTGTCGGCTAGCGTTTTCGCGGCGTTGGACCTGGTGCTGCTGTGGCGGCCGGTATTTCAG
>JAFAXZ010000372.1 GCA_019240665.1 Pseudonocardiales bacterium
CGGCGCAGGCCAAGCGTTGCGGCGAGTACGTACACGGGGTAGAAACGAGTTTCCTTGGCCTCCGAGAGAAGTCTTTTGACATCGTTGACCGGAAGGCCCTTGCCGACCTTGTAGCGTGGAGTGGGGATTTGGACAAGTTTGGCGACGTTTCGGGTGATGAGTTCCTCGCGTTCAGCGTTGCTGAGCGCGTTGCGCAATACCGCGTGGATGTACTGTATCTGTCGACGGGAGGGTGTCCGAGCGCAGCAGCGACCGGCGGAACAGCACCGCTTCGCTTCCGCATGGTTTTTGTCGTAGCCGTTGGCGCAACACAGGCACTTCTGTCGACAGACCGCGATCAGGTGACGTACGTCCGCGCCCGTGAGCTTGTCGAGTCTTTTTGTGCCCAGTACGGGGATGATGTGGAGCCGGACGGCGCTCTCGTACCCGCGCAGCGTGGTCGCCCGTTTGTGTGATGCGATCTCGCGTAGCCAGTATTCAAGGTAGTCACGAAGACTCGTGCTCCGGTCCGGCACCAGCACACCGTTGGCGGAGTCGCCCTTGATCTTGTCGAGCTTCTGTCGCACCTCATCGAAGCTGGCACCGTATACAAGGCGCCGCTTCCGCTGCCCGGTCGCTGTGTAGACGTAGGCGCTGCCCACCCAGCGATTGTCCGACGACCGCTGATAGATTGAGCCCTCGCCGTTTGAGCGACGGCGCCGTCCCTTCTGTGGTTCCATTTTCAATTTAGGCAGCCTCCTCCATGAGTCGTGCGATGTACTCATCAATGGCAACGTGTGGGATTCGACGCAGGCCGCCGATCTTGACCGACCGAAGTTGATTGGTACGGATTAACTCGAAGATCTTCCATCGACTGATCTTGAGTACCTGTGCGGCTTCCTCGACGGTGTAGACCACGATGTTCACAGGTTTCCTCTTCTATGGGTGGTGTCATACGGCGTCAAGCGGCGTCGCGGGCGGCTTGTCGTCGTTCACGCGCTCGGGCGGCGGCGGAGAGAGCGAGCGCGGTGTCTCCGGGAGTCAGGTAGCCAACCCCCGCAAATTCCCAGTGCGAGACGACAAGCGTGGTGTCGGTGTTCTCGTCGAGTAGCTCGCGCACCTGCTCGGCGGGTTGGCGCTGGCGGTAGGCCCGTCGTTCACCGCGGATCGCACCGAGGGTGGTGGAGTAACGGCGGCTCTTGGAAGCGAAATGACCACGAAAGCCGATCATGTGAACCCAGCGGCGTAGTCCCTGGTAAGCGGTGTGGTCGCCGAGTTGCCAGGCGACGCGGACTAGCTGGTCGACGTGGTGGGGGACGTGGAGGAGGGGTAGTGCTTCGGGGGTGATGCGTCGTTCGCCGAGGCCGAAGTCTTCGGCACTTTTGGTGGCGTACTTGGCGATGTAGCGCGCGGCGTGTTCGGGGGTCAGCTCGCCGGCCGGCCCGCCGTTGACGGTCTGGGTGTCGAGTTGTTCACCGAAGCGCAGCACCAGGTCGGGCCCCTCGGGTATGGCGACGGTGAGCCGCACGTGCGCGGCGACCTGGCGGATCGTCTCAGCCAGCTCAGTCGAATCGATGCTGAGTTGTGGTGGCTGGTAGTCCTCGCCGGGACCGTCGAGGCGGATGAGTGCGTGGAAGTGGACGACGCCGCGGCGTTGGAACTCCGCGACCTTCACAAACGACACCCGGCACCGCCGGGTGAACTCGGCCGCGGTCAAGCCTGACTGCTGGGCTAGCGCGCGGCGCAGGGCGATGGTGAACCGGCGCCACAGTTCCGGGGCGTGCCAGTTGAAGGCGATGTGCGCGGGGTAGTCGTAGCAGTCCGGGCAGATTGGTTGCCCGAGTCGCGGATCGTCCTCGTTATGGATGGCGGTGCACCAGGTCGGCCGCCCATGCTGGCAGAGCCGTGGTGTGCCGCGGGTGGGTCGGCATCGTGCGGGCCCGGATCGGTCGGCGCGGGTGGTGTGCACGGGCCCGAAGCTGGGCGCGGTCAGGGTGGCGAAGACCAGCGGGTGGGAGCGGATCGTGTCCGGGACGCCTTTGCGGCCGCCGGCGCCGCCGGCGTAGAGGAGCTGCCACATGTCGCCGGCGTATTCATAGGAGCAGGACGGGCAGACCGCCGCCCGTCGGTTTCCGCACCGGATCATCAGCACCCGATCCGGCTCGGCATCCGTCGAGTATGTGATCCGCCCACCGGTGGCCGATCGGTGTTCGACGCGTCCGCGGAGCCGGACCGGGTGGGAACAGTGCCCACACCGGGTGACTTGCTCGGCCCACCGGTCGAAGTCTGGCCGCTCGGCGCGGCTGACGATCTCCTCCACCATGCGCGGCGGGAGGGTAGCTGTTGGGATCATCGTTCGGCCGCGGGTGCTTCGAGGACCGGGCTGCGCGTGGTATTGGCCGCGCTCGCTGCCCAGGCACGCAGGTGTCCCAGGGGTATGGTCTGGTGGTTATCGGGTGCGAGATCGGCGAACAGAACCGGGTCGTGAGCCACGCCTCCGAACACGTCCAGTTCCACGGCGCCGGCCGGGCCGGTCAGGGTGCTGGCGATCGAGAGGTGTACCCGGTCGCCGTGTGGTGGCCGCCATGCCGTGACGGTGACCGTGGTCAGCGTCACGGCCCAGGCCAGCAGTTGCACCGCGACATCCGCCACGGTGGCAGGGCGCATTTGCGCCGTGACCTCTGATCGGTGGCCTCTGGTCATCACCGTCAGCGACGCCGGTTGCGGCAGCTGGTGGTCAGCCAGGTGCGCGGCGAGCAGTTGCGCCGCACCCACAAAGGTCATGCCGGTGGTGGTGCTCATGCCGTGCCTCCGGAAGTCGATCCGCTGGATGTGGTGGAGATGGCAAGTACCGCGGTGTCGTTGATGAGGGGACCGGTAATGAAGGTTTCGAGGTGTTTGATCGTTTCGTCGGGGACCCAGCCGGCGCGGACGCGCAGGGGTTCGCGAATGCCTTCGCCGAAGACGTAGCCGACACCGGCCTCGGTGTCGGTAATCCGATTGGCCCAGGCGCCTCGCTCGTAGGCCTGGTCGCCGAGCACCATCCCCACGTGGGACTTGGCCGAGACCCGCAGGCAGATCCGCCGGGGGAACAGGTCCCGGACGGGCACGGTGTCCTTGGTGGGTTCCTGGACGTAGCCGCGCACCGTGAAGCCCAGCGCCCTGCCCTGCGTGGTCAGCAACGCGATACATTCGGTGATCGCCTCGCGCGTCTTGCGATCGGTGTACTTGGTAAGAGCTCCGATCTCGTCGAACTCCAGCAGCTCCAGCGGATGATCACGGGTGATCGGAGTCAAGCGTTTTTCGTACACCACTATGTGACCTGGAAGATGCCGGTCCCGCTGGCACACCCCGCGGGCGGTGGTTCACCGTTGGGCACGTCGTTGATCGATGTGGCGCACGGGACGCACTGCGGCCGTTCTCCGCCCACGATTCGTCAG
>JAFAXZ010000025.1 GCA_019240665.1 Pseudonocardiales bacterium
GGCGAGATCGAGAAGTACCAATCCTCGGCCCGGCAGGCCCTCGTGCTCGCCGACGAGGCGCGGCGGAAGGGTGATGAGACCAAGGCACAGCAGTACGAGCAGGCCGCAGAGTCCTTCGCCACCCAGCTGGTGACCGCGGAGCAGTCCGTGGAGGATCTCAAAACGCTGCACGATCAGTCCCTGCACGCCGCGGCCCAGGCCAAGCAGGCGGTCGAGCGCAACGCGATGGTGCTGCAGCAGAAGCTCGCGGAGCGATCCAAGCTGCTTACCCAGCTGGAGCAGGCGAAGATGCAGGAGCAGGTTTCCGCCTCGCTTCAGTCCATGAGTGAGCTGGCCGCGCCGGGCAACACACCCTCCCTCGATGAGGTTCGGGACAAGATCGAGCGCCGCTACGCCAATGCCCTCGGGGCCGCCGAGCTGGCCAGGAACTCCGTGCAGGGCCGGATGCTCGAAGTGCAGCAATCCACCCTGGACATGGCGGGCCGTACCCGGCTTGAGCAGATCCGCGCCTCGATCAGCGGGGCGCCGCTCCCGGGTGAGGTCACCGCCGGTGAACCGGCGTCCCAGCCTGCCTCGCCGCAGCAGGCCCTGCCGCCGAACAGCCAGCCGCAGCGTGGGCAGGGCTGATCCGGGCACCGGTTCGGCTTCCGCCCTTCCTGGTCCCTGCGAGCTAAGTCTGGGCTGTCTGCGTTTGAGCTATGTCCGTCGAGATGCCATGTCGTCGCAGCTGACTTGTGCGCAGCATCCGAGCCAGCAGCACGTCGAGGGCCACCGCGACTTCCCGGGCTCCGGGACTGCCCCAGCACTGGATCGGCAGCCCGGCGCCTTGCGCTTGTTGCACCGCCGAGCGGTCCGGTAGCACAGTAGGGAGCACCAGTGGCCCGAAGATCTCCCGCAGCTCGTTGATCCGGTAGTTGTGCTCGCTGGAGCGCATCCGGACCCGGTTGACTACTACGCCTAGAGGCTGCAGGTCGGGGTTGTGCTCGCGCTCATGCTGCACGGCTTCGAAGGCGCGTTGCACACCGGCGACCGCGTAGATGGTCGGTTCGGTGACCAGCAGCGCCCGGTCGGCGGCCACCAGCGCCGAGCGGGTCAGCTGACCCAGCGAGGGTGGGCAGTCTAGGAGCACCAGCCGGTACGGCAGATTGTCGGCCATCGTGTCCAGCTTGGACAGCGCGTGGTCCAGCCGCCCGAGCCCGGCGCGCTCGGGATCCGGCCGGTTGTGTGTCTCGGTCTCCTCCCCGCCGACCAGCACATCCAGGCCCTCACCCCACGCGCTGGGCGCGATCGCATTCCTGAGCACCGAGCGTTTCGGATCGGCCAGAACGTCGGCCAGCGTGGACTTCGTCGCGCTGGGCTCCAGGGTGCCGGTGCAATTGCCCTGCGGGTCGAGATCCACGACCAAGGTCCGGATCTTCCGCTGCAGGGCAGCCCCGGCCAACCCGAGCACGACGGAGGTCTTGCCCACCCCGCCCTTAAGGCTGAGCACCGCCACGGTTCGCATCGGTGCAGCTTATGGTGCCCGGGTTCCCTGGATGTTCCGCCCGGCATTCCCCGGGTTCCCTGCGGTCGCCCGCTAAGGTCCTGCGGTAGGCCTCTAAGGTGCTGCCCATGCGAGCCTGGGCCGTGTACCGAGCGCTGGAGGCCGAGGTTGCCGCAGCACGTCGGCGGCTGGGCACCGCCCCCCGGGTGCTGGACGTGGGCGGTGGCAGCGGCGTCTGGGCTGTGCCACTGGCCCGGTCCGGCTGCCTGGTGACGGTGGTGGAACCAAGCCCCAACGCGCTGGCCACGCTGCACCGTCGGGTCGCCGATGCCGGAGTCCAGCAGCTGGTGAGCCCGGTGCAGGGTGATGCCGACTCGCTGGCCGACGCTGTTCCGCCAGCTAGTGCCGACCTCGTGCTCGGGCACGGCGTACTCGAGGTGGTCGAGGATCCCGCCGGGGCAGTGCGGGCGCTCGCCGACGCCACTGCTCCCGGCGGCGCGGTATCGGTCCTGGTGGCCAGCCGGTACGCAGCGGTGCTGGTCCGCGCGCTGGCCGGCCGGCTGGTTGAGGCCCGCCGCGTGCTTGAAGATCCGGACGGCAGGCTCGGCGCAGCTGATCCCATGCTGCGCCGCTTCGATGCCGGTGGTCTCATCACCCTGCTAGCGACCAGCGGGCTGGGCGTCGAGCTGGTGCAGGGCGACGGAGTGGTTGCCGATCTGGTGCCCGGCGGCCTGCTGGAGGCCCATCCTGGGGCAGCCGAGGCGCTCGCTGAGTTGGAGCTGTCCGCGGCCGGGCGGGCACCCCTACGCGACATCGCCAGCCGATTGCACGCCCTGTCGCGGCGCCCGGCGATAACCGGCTAGCATGGATGAAGTCGAACACAAGTTCGACTGGTCGGTAGGTGTCATGGGGAGGTGTTATGGGGCGCAGCGCTGACCTTCCCCGAGCGGACCTCTCATGGCGCGGAGGGGCCGGTTGTGCCGCCGATCGCGGCTGCCCCGTACTGCACGTCGACATGGATGCCTTCTATGCCTCAGTCGAGGTTCGCGAACGTCCTGAGCTTGCCGGGCGACCCGTGGTGGTGGCGGGCGGCAGCAACCCGGCCGGGGACCGCGGCGTCGTGCTCTCGGCGAGTTACCAGGCCCGGGCATTCGGGGTCCGCTCGGCGATGCCGGTTGCGCAGGCCCGCCGGCTGTGTCCGCAAGCGGAGTTCGTGTCGCCGCATTTCCCTCGCTATGCGGAGGTTTCCCGCGGGGTGATGGCGCTGTTCCGTGAGATTACCCCGTTGGTGGAACCACTGAGCCTGGACGAGGCGTTCCTCGACGTCGGCGGTTCCGTGCGCAGGCTGGGGATGAGCCCGAGCGGGATCGGGGAGTGGATCCGCGGACAGGTTTACGACGCACACCGGGTGACCTGCTCGGTGGGGGTGGCCCCGAACAAGTTCCTCGCCAAGCTCGCCTCGGGGCTGTCCAAGCCGGACGGGCTGCTCGTGGTGCCCGCTGATGGTGCGCTCGGATTCCTGCATCCGCTGCCGCTGTCGGCGTTGTGGGGAGTAGGGCAGCGCACCGCGCAGGCGCTGCGTCGGTTGGGGTGCGCCACCGTGGCCGACGTGGCGAGCACGCCACTGCCTGCCCTGCGGCGCGCTGTGGGTGTCGCCTGCGCCCAGCACCTGCACGAGCTCGCCCACGGTCGGGACGAGCGGCGGGTGGTGCCCAACGTGGCGGAGAAATCCGTGGGCGCGGAAGAGACCTTCGCCCAGGACGTGGCTGACCGGGCGGTGCTGCGGCGCGAGCTGCTGCGGCTGGTCGATCGTGCCACGGTTGCGCTCCGTTGCCGCGGTCTACGCGGGCGCACTATTGCGCTGAAGATCCGCTACTCCGATTTCACCACCATTATCCGCTCCCGAACCCTGGCTGAGCCGACCGACTCCGCACATGGGGTGTTCGCGGTGACCGCCGACCTGCTGGACGCTAACCTGCCCCGCGGGGCGGCGGTCCGGTTGCTGGGAGTGCGAGTGGAGCAATTGGTCCGGGGCGCCGGGGTCGAACAGCTCACTCTCGATGGTGGCAATGCGGCGAACTGGCCGGACGTCGAACGGGCGGCGGACGCCGCGCGATCCCGGTTCGGCAACGCAGCGGTCTGTCCGGCCACCCTGCTGAACGCCCCGGGGCGTCAGGCAGAGCGCAGAGAACGGTGAGGGTGAATTGTTACTGTCGGCCTCCGCACCGCCGGTCATCAGCGCGTTGACTGCGGCCTCTCGTAACTGGTAGATCTCCGTGTCGACGGCCTTGATCGCGTCCACCATCGACCGGTACAGGTCGTCAAGGGCTCGGATGTTCTGGCCCTCGCCGAGCTCGCCGACCTACCCGTGACCGCCGGGCCAAACCCGACCGGTCACCAGACGATTCACCTCACCGCGGGTAGGCCCTGAACTCCGAGGCCGCGTGCGGTCTCGATGACCTCCGCTACGGCGATGATCTCCGTGGGGTCCGCTACTCCCAGGTTGACGTTTGTCGCGTCGCTCACATGGTTCCCCGCTCCTAAGTCGAGGCCTGAGACACCGAGGTTTCCACTGCCCGATGAGGACGGTGACCTCGACGCTCAACGCGCGGGCGCATACGGCCGTGAATGCGGGCGCGGCGGCTGAGGCACCCGCTCCAGCATCACTGTTTCGATCGGCACTGGACGGGAGGGCAACCAACTCGGCAGCGCCAACGTTGGCGTACGCGCCACCCACCGAGCAGGTTCATCGAGCAGGTTCATACAGCCTGAACTACCTGCTGACAAGCTGTGTGCGGTGCCGAATGAGGTGGCTTCGTACCGCGCGCCATGCCTCTTGGCTGCAGCAACCACGACGTCAGACGATGGCAGCGGCGAGGGGTCGGACAAGCGAAGCAGCTCAGTTTCTTCCTGGCGAAACCCACCTGCCATAGCAAATGCCTCGACCAGCTCTGCGTCCCGGTTCCACCGGGAAACAAACAACGGTGGATTTATTCGATCAGTATTTTTCGGTGAGTCCAACTCAGGTGCAGTGCCCCCGCGGCGCCGGGCGAGAGCCGCCCGGACCTACGCAGCCACACCAGCGTCTGCTCCTCGAACGGGACTGCCCGCGTTGGTACCGAGCCCTCGGCGTTGTTTTGCGCGGCGTTGGCGAACAGTTCGTCATATAAATGCGGGTCGATGACTGCGACGGTCAGGATGTCCCCAGCCAGCGTGAGCGCGTCGAGGATGACGCCGAGGTAGAACACGCGGATGCCACCCTCAGCCACGGCCTGGTCCATTGTGATGAATGGTTCCAACTCGAAATACTTGATGGAGCGACCGATGCCGTTATATTCGTCATGTCCCAGCAATTCCTCGGCGTATTCCCGCTGGAAGCAGGTGCACTATCCCACCGCCGTCCGCGACGCGACTGGAATCACGGTGGTGCAACACGACGGCTGGCGATTCGCCGCCCCGGATGGTCAGGGTGCCGATGGCGCCCATGAGGGGGCGGCGGTTGAGGTCGAACGGGTCTCCGATCAACTTTCGGAACGCCAGCCCGCGATGGGTCGTGCGGTGCCGGAGAAGGGCTTCGAGGACCTCCTGGACGCCCTGTGCCTGCTCCGCGATCGCGGGGTGCGGGCGCCGCATGTCGTCCTGGCGGCGGTCGGCGAGGGTGTGGATCTATCGCCGTATCAGCGGCGGTTGGCCGGGCGGGTGGCGCGCGAGCAGTTGGATGTCAGCCTGCTCACGCGGTTCTGTCTCCAGGTGCTGAGTCTGCTGGCGCACTGGGTCTGCTGGCGCACTGGGTCTGCTGGCGCACCGGTCGATCCTGGGTGTGATCGTGCCCTCGCGGGTCGAGCCGTTCGGACGGATCCCGCTGGAGGCGTACGCTGCTGGGGCGGCGCCGGTCATTGCGACCCGGGCGGGTGGCCTGGCGGAGCTTGTCGTCGAGGGCCGGTCAGGGTACCTCGCTGACCCGCACGATCCGGCCGATCTGGCGCAGGCCCTGCGGCGCGCGGCGATGGCGGACGCCGACACGCGCCAGCGGATGCGCGAGCATGGCCGGGAGATTCTCTGTGGATTCGACTACCGGCACTCGGTGCGGTCCCTGCTTCGCCAGGTCGCTCCCTGGCTCACCCCGGCCGACCGGCCGAGCCCCGGGTAGGCGCAGCTGCCGGTCACCCGGTTGTGGGCTGCGGCGTGGCGGTCGTGCAGGTGCCCGAGGTGGGCAGCTGGAATCCGTACGTGGCGGCGGCAGAGGCCGCCCTCACGGCGCAGGGTGTCCGCGTCCTGTACCCGGGTCTGTGCCGTGATGTGCCCGGGCCCGCGGCCCGCCCTGCAGTATCGGCGGTTGTACTCCAGTGGGGTCTTGGTCGCCGCGTTGCAGCTCGGCCGGCGGATCATCAACCCTGCCCCGACCGGCGGCACCGCTCTGTACGGCACCGGACTGGATCAGGGTTGATAGCGGACGGTCCAGCTCTGGGATGACACCCGGGCCGTCGAGGAGCTGCTGGCTGCCCGGGCCCACGTCCCGCCGGTCGGGGAGCTGACCCTGCCGTCGTGGCCGGAAGCCGCCGGGGCAATGGTCGACTTCTACGCTCAGCTCGTCGAGGATGCCGCCACGCCAACGGCCCGACCGACCCGCACCGGTAGCGCAGCGCCCAGGGGCGCACGCCGGTGCCTGTTCACGCCCGATCCACCGACGGCGAGGTGTTCGACTTCGGCACGCATGCCAACGACTTTCTGGTGCGTCGCGAGGAGTCGCTGGCCACCGAGACGTTCCTGGTTCGGGTGCCGGGCGGCGGAGCCGTCCCGGAGCACGTGCACCGATGGCGCCGCGATCACCGAACTCGGCGGACAAACCCTCGCTTGGGAACACCTGCATCCCTGACCTGGCGGTGCGGCATCGCTGGGTGACCAGCGCGACGCGCTCCTGGGTGGCAGAAGCAGCTCTCCCCTGAATCGGGTAACCACATCGGCTAGTCCATACCGCCGCGGGCTCGTATCCTCAACGCTAGGAGCCCACGGTAGGCGCCCGGTGGCCGCAGGTACTACCGTCGGGGTTGGACACCTATCGACAACCGGAGTGCCGGAGGAGGAGCGATGCCACTCTCCGAGCACGAGCAGCGTCTGCTCGATCAGATCGAGCGCGCGCTCTATGCAGAGGACCCCAAGTTCGCGTCGAACGTCCGGGGCGCCCGGATGCGCAGCCGGTCTCACCGCCGCCGAATTCAGGGAATCGCGCTCTTTGTGCTGGGCTTGCTGCTCCTTGTCGCTGGTGTCGTGCTCCCCTTCCGCCCGGTCGGGATCCCGGTCGTCAGCGTTCTCGGTTTTTTGGTGATGTTTGCCGGCGCCGTCGTCGCGATCTTCTCTCGCCGCACTGCTGGCGAGGGCCGGCGCGCGGGATCGCTGGACCCGTCGTCCACCGGGCAAGGTCGCAGCACCCTGGCCCAGCGGATGGAGCAGCGGTTCCGCCGCCGCTTTGAGGACCATTAGCGTCCAGATCACCACCCAGTAAACCCCAGTGGCGGGCCAGCGTTTTAGGGCCGTCTGCGCAGGACCGAGCGTGGTAACAGCAGGGCTGTCCGGCTCGGTGGTGCGCACCGAGCCAGGCTGGCGCGCACGGCATCCACGGCGGCGCAGAGTTCCCGATCGGTGTTGCTGGTGCTGGTGTCAGATGGGCGGGGAGGGCTGACGCTGGCGTACCAGGATCTTTCCACCGCACCGACCAAGGTGCGCAGCCCGGCTCGCCCTGGCTCATCCAGGGCGTGCTCGTGGGCCAATCGCTGCGCTGTTGCCCGCACGGTCTCGCCAACGGGGGGCACCACCCCGCGGTCTGCGGACTCCGCCAACACCTCCTCCCACGCGGCGGAGACTGCCTGCGGGCCACCGGCGCCAACCAGGTGCAGCCGCCGCCGACGGCGGCCCTCACGTACCCCCAGCGGAATAAGCCCCGCCAGCACACCGAGGCCCAGCAGCCCGGCCACGCTCAGCCCGATTCTGGTGCCGACGCCGAGACCGGGGTGACCAACGCTGGGATGCGGCGGTGCCGCGGCGAGCGCGTCCGGCACCGGCGTGGCGGTGCCGGACGCTGGCGGCCCGGCCGGCAGCGGCGTGCCAGGTGAGGTGGGGCCGGCAGCCACATAATCCGGTATCACGGTGCGCCCGTCGGACAGGGGAGTCGGGTCGAACGGCAGCCATCCAGCGCCCGGGAACCAGGCCTCCACCCAGGCGTGCGCGTCGTCGGTGGTGATCAACCGGGAGCCATCGGTGACGGTGCCGGGTGTGAAGCCGACCGCGACCCGGGCCGGCACGTGCAGCGTCCGCAACATGATCGCCATCGCCGAGGCGAACTGCTCGCAGTAGCCCCGGCGGCCGGTGAAGAGGAAATCCACCAGAGCGTCCCCGCTGCTGCCTGGAGCGGTCCGCAAGTCGTAGCTGAACCCGTTGCTGGGCTGGGTGAACCACCGGGTGAGGGCGACCGTGGCGTCGAACGCCGTATGGGTGCCCGCGGTGACCCGGATAGCCAGCTGCTCCACCCGCCGGTCCACCCCAGCGGCGTCGAGGTACCGCGGATCGACGGTGGTAAATGGTGCACCGCCAGCGGGACCCGCTGCGCGGAGCAGTTGGGGATCCGGCGCAGGGAGCACCCCCAGCTCGGTGTACGGTTGGGCGCGCTGGCGGTGGTTGGAGAAGATGGTGAGCGCGTCGGGATCGTAGTTCCAGTCCGGGCTGATGCCAGTGAGCGCCAGCGGGTAGCCGTAGGACGGCAGCAGGTTATCCACATAGTTGATCGGCTCGATCCGCACCTGCAGGGTGGACCCGGGTACCGGGGTGGACACCCCGGGGGGCAGCGGCAACCGCTCGGTTTTTTCGTCGCCCGCCGATACCGCGCCGTCCAGCGGGCCCCGCTGCCAGCCCACCCGGGTGGTGAACCGGCTCAGCGTCAGTGCCCGCAGGTAGGCTCGTTGCCCCAGCCCCCGGACCCGGAACAGCGCCACGACGTCCCCGCTGGACAGCTGCCCGCGCAGTGAGGTGAAGGGGTTCAACCCGATCCCGCTGCCCGGCTGGCCAAGGCCAGTACCGGTGCTGGCCGACCGGCCGGTACCCACCGCGGTCACTGTCGCTCCGACGAGCAGCGCCACCACTATGGCGCCGGCAGTCACCGCGACTGCAGCGGGCGCGGCACCGATATGCCCGCCTGAGCCGGCGGATTCACCCCACGCCAGCTGCCGGCGCCGACTGTCGACGGCGAGCAGCAGCGCGAAGCCCAGGGCGCTCAGTGTGAAACTCCACCAGGGCAGCAGCCGCTCCGACACCGCGGCAGGCACGGTGACCACGCATAAGAGCACCAGCCCGGAGGAGGCGGGCGCGGCGGCTGAGACGGCCAGGGTGTGCACCGCAATGGCGACCAGTCCGACGGCGACCACCACCAGGCAGAGCAGTTCGGTGCTCTCTGGCACCGGGGGTACGCCGGTCCGGACCTGCTGGGCGGCACGTGCCAGTAATGCCCATAGCTGCGCCGTCGCGGCTGGTCCGGGCAGCACGACCAGCCAGCCGCTGGAGGTGAACACCGCGGTGACCAGCCCGGTCAGCGCGGCGAGCTGACCGGCCGCGACTACGATCGGTGGCATCCGCAGCCAGTGCAGCAACACTCCCGCAACGACTACGACAGCGGTGGTCAGTACCACGAAGCCCCACCAGCGTGGCCCGGTGAGTACACCGGTCCACGCTGTCGCGGCGAGCGCGACAGCCAACCCTGTGACCACGGGTGGCAGCACACGGGCGGGAAACCCGGTCACCGCGGTACCTGCAGCTTGCTGCGGGAACTGAGGCACAACTGGTCCCACACCGCCGACGGCGGCTGCTCCGGGCGCGCCATCGCGACCGACCAGCCCGCCGCGAGGAGCAGCCGGGCGGCCTGCGCCGGATCGGAGGCGACGTGGTCGTTCCCTGCGGTGGCCCAGGCCGTGACGTCCAGCAGCACGGCGTGGCTGCGCATGCCGCGCGGGCGGTGCGCCAGCAACTGTTCGACGGCCACCGGTTCGACGGCCCCGAGCACGGCGACCACCTCCTGCCTGCCGGCCATCGCCGGGCCGCTGGCGAGCTCGCGCTGGTCGGTCGCGCGTAGCGCGGCGAGGGCGTCGAGCGCGGTGTCGATGGTGTGGTCGGTCCCGTCACCGGCGCCGGCCCGCACCAGGCCGTCGCCGGTGACCAATCGCACCCACTGACCGCGCTGCCGTAGATGCACGTACACGCTGGCGGCGAGCGATACCGCGTACTCCAGGCTTGAGGTGGGTCCGCTGCCGCGATGTGCCGCGTCACGGTGGTCCAGAAGCACGGTGGCACCGCCGCGCTCCGGCCACTCCTCAACCCGGACCATCAGCTCGTCTCGCCGCGCTGTCGTGCGCCAGTGCACCTTGCGCAAGTCATCACCTTGCCGGTAACTGCGAACCACCACGGCGTCCTGGCCCGGGCCGACGCCCACTCGCTCGCCGCCCGACTCGCTGGAGCCCAGCTCACCTCCGGCGGGCAATCCGGTCAGCGGTACCACCAGGGGGATCACGACCAGCCGGCTGTGCCCGGCGAGTGGGCGACGGTGCTCCGCCAGGCCGAGTGGATCGGTGATCCGCGCGATCAGCGGACCCAGCGAGTGCACCCTGCGCTCTACCGGGCGTAGCGGGTAGATCAGCGCTAGCGCGCCGCGCTGGGGCAGGCGGGCCACCACGGCTCGGCGAGGCCCGCCCAGTGCCTGGGGTACCACGTCCTCGAGCAGCAGCCGGCCGCTCAGCGCTCCGGTGCCGCGCAGCGTCAGGTGCGCCTGGCAATCGCTGCCGACCGTGATCCGAGGTGGCACCAGCTCCCGGTCCGCCCGCAGTCTGATCTGGGTGTGCCCGACGATCACGCTGGCCAGCAGGGGAAGCATCACGGCGAAGGCTGCCACCCGTAGCAGGTCCCGTTCGTTGACTAGCACCGCGCACAGCGCCGCCGCAAGTCCGGCGGCGAGCAGGCATCGGCCGCGGGTGGTCAGGCCGGCGAGCCGCCAGGGCATCTAGGGTACCCGGGGTGAACGGCGCCAGACTGTGGCACTGTTGCGGCGGTCGCCCCGGCCATCGACGTTGCGGTCGCCGACGGGCGGCCGCCCGCTCGGGGCGTGCGGTGCTGGCACGCGTGCCAGCACATTCCGCACCAGGTCCTCCGGGGAAAGCCGATCGAGGAGCGCCTGCGCGGTGAGCACCAGCCGGTGGGACAGCACCGGCTGCGCCATAGTTTGCACATCGTCGGGCACCACAAAATCCCGGCCGGCCAGCGCAGCGGCCGCTCGGCTGGCGCGGATCAGCTGCAATGTGGCGCGCGGCGAGGCGCCCAGCCGAAGCTCGGGCAACCAGCGGGTTGCGCTGACTACCTCCACCACGTAGCGGCGCAGGTCGGGGGACACGTGGATCAGACGAACCGCCTGACACAGCGCTCTCACCTCGGCGGCGGTGGATACCGGCGCTAGGGTGGCGAACGGGTCGGCGGCTGCGTGCTCATCGACCATTGCGAGCTCCGCGGCAGGGTCCGGGTAACCCAGCGAGATCCGGGCGGTGAACCGGTCGCGCTGGGCTTCGGGCAAGGGGTAGGTGCCTTCCATCTCCACCGGGTTCTGGGTTGCGATCACCATGAATGGGCCGCTCAGCGGGTAGCTGTGCCCGTCGACGGTGACCTGGCGCTCTTCCATGCACTCCAGCAGCGCGGACTGGGTCTTGGGGGAGGCCCGGTTGATCTCGTCGCCGACCACCACGTTGGCAAAGACCGGGCCCGGTCGGAAGTCGAAGTCTCCGGTGCTGCGATTGAAGACGGACACCCCGGTGATGTCGCTGGGTAGCAGGTCCGGGGTGAATTGGATCCGGGTGACCGTGCAGTCAATGGACCGGGCCAACGCCTTGGCCAGCGACGTCTTGCCCACTCCCGGCACATCTTCGACCAGCAGATGACCCTCGGCAAGCAAGGTGATCAAGGCGGTTCGGGCCGCCTCGGGCTTGCCGACCAGGATCCGCTCGACGTTGTTCACGATCCGCTGAGCAACGTCGTACACGTCCGCCACTTGCGGCGAACGCAGATCTCGCGAGCTCACGCGATCTCCCGGGTCGCTGGTGTACGGGGGTCGGTGGAACGCCAGCGCTGAGGTGAGTCTGTCAAACCGTGCCGAAAGGACCACCATGCGGGAGGGCCTTCCCACGCTAAACAACGCGCAGGGTGGGCGCCCCACCTCTGGGCAATGCCTCTGAACTGGCCAGATCATGCAGTGCACGCCGAACGCATCGGCGTTTGCCCGTTGACAGTGGTGGAAAGTGGGGTACGGTGGTGCGCAGTGGAGTGCAGGGGTGCTCCATGGCCGGTCCACGGGGCTGGTGGGCGGGCTGGGGAGGTGGGTGGCGTGTTCCTGGGCACGCACACGCCCCGACTCGACGACAAGGGCCGGTTGACGTTGCCGGCGAAGTTCCGCGATGCGCTCGCAGGGGGGTTGATGGTCACCAAGGGACAGGACCACTGCCTCTATATCTTCCCGCGTGCCGAGTTCGAGGAGATGGCCCGCAAGGTGGCGCAAGCGCCGTTCACCAATGAGGCGGTGCGGGCTTACCAGCGTTACCTATTCGCCGGTACCGACGAGCAACGCCCGGATGGGCAGGGCCGTATCTCGATCACGGCCGAGCTACGGCGTTACGCCGGGCTGAATAAGGACTGCGCGGTGATCGGGGCGATCAACCGTTTGGAGATCTGGGATAGCGCGGCTTGGCAGCGCTACCTGGAGGAGCACGAGGAGTCCTACTCCCAGGCGCAAGAGGAGGTACTGCCTGGCGTGATGTGACCCGGTGCTACGAGGCCTCCGCCCGGAGGCGCATCGCCTGTCTTCAACAACATCAACTGCGATGCGCAACGACACGGACCAGCAGAGCCCTGGCGCACCTTCCCCGGCGCCAGGATCTGGCACCGGGCGGAGACCTGGCGGCACCGCGGAGTGTTCGGATACCGCACCGGCGATCCCGGTTGCGCTGCGCAAGGAGGCGGATGTGAGCGGAGGGAGGCTGCCGGTGGCCGATTACCTGCCCGGTGACCCCGGGCCACCCCCTGGGTTACCCCAACATGCTCCCGTTCTGCTGCACCGGTGCCTCGAACTGCTCGGGCCAGCGTTGGCGGACCGGCCATCGGTGGTGCTTGACGCCACAGTGGGCCTCGGTGGGCACGCGGTCGCGTTGCTCGACGCCCATCCCGCGCTCACCCTGGTCGGCCTCGACCGTGACCCGCAAGCGCTCGCTGTGGCCAGTGACCGGCTGCACGCATACTCCAGGCGCACCCACCTGGTGCATGCCATCTATGACGAGTTGCCCGACGTGCTGGAGCGCCTTGGCATCCAGCGCCTCGATGGTGTGCTGTTCGACCTAGGGGTATCCTCACTGCAACTCGACGCCGTCGAACGCGGCTTCTCCTACGCCCGCGACGCCGTGCTGGATATGCGAATGGATTCCAGTACCGGGCCTACCGCGGCCGACGTGCTCAACGGATACTCGCAGGCTGATCTCACCCGGGTGTTCCGGGAGTACGGCGAAGAGCGCTTCGCCAGCCGGATCGCCGCTGCGGTCGTGGCGCAACGGGCCCAGCAGCCGCTGGAGACCACCGCCCAGCTCGTCGAGATCGTCTATCAGAGTGTCCCGGCGGCTACCCGCCGGCACGGTGGCCATCCGGCCAAGCGGACGTTTCAAGCGTTGCGGATCGAGGTCAACGGCGAGCTGGCAGCGCTGCGCTCGGCGATACCGGCCGCGTTGGGTGCGCTGGCGGTTGGCGGTCGGCTGGTAGCGATGTCCTACCACTCGTTGGAGGACCTGATCGTCAAGCGGGCACTGGCCAGACTGACCGCCTCTCGTACCCCGGCTGGCCTGCCGGTCGAGCTGCCAGACCACGGACCCCAGCTGCGCGCGTTGACCCGTGGCGCCGAGCGCGCTAGCCCGGCGGAGACCGAGGCCAATCCGCGGTCAGCGCCGGTACGGCTGCGGGCCGCACAGCGCATCGCGCCGGTTCCACTGCGTAGATCAGACCGGGGCGGATCAGACTGGCTGGAGTCGACCTCATGACGGCTCCCACCCGCACCGCGACCCCAATGCAGGGCAGGACCACCGCACCCGCTCGCCGCCGGGACACCGGGGCGCCGCGAGGCCGTTCCCCGGCCGTCGCCCGCGCCTACGCTCGGCGTGCCCAGCGCACCGGGGCCCGCCATGGTGGCTTCGAGAGCGCGGACGCCGGCCGGACGCCCTTCGTGCTACTGGTGATGGTGCTGCTGGGGATGGCGCTAGTGTCCACGCTGTGGTTATCCACGGCCGCCACCGCTGACTCCTACCACCTACAGAACGCCCGTACGGTTGCCAGGAACCTGGCCGAGCGTTCAGAAAGCCTCAATCGCGAGGTTGCCACTCTGGAGACCGCACCTGAGCTGGCTCGCCGGGCTCGTGAGCTGGGCATGGTGCCAGCCGGGAACCCGGCCCGACTGATCGTCCGCCCGGACGGAACCGTCTCCCTGATCGGCCAGCCTCGGCGGGCCACCGCACCCGCCCCGCCACCGGCAGTAGCACCTGCCTCACCGGCAGCAGCGACCGCACCATCGGCAGCGGTACCTGTCCCACCGCCGCCGGCACCACCTGCACCTCCAGGAGCACCTGCCCAGGCAGCTCCGCCGCAGGCACCAGCACCGGGCCGTATCTGATGGGCCCATCCTTGAGCACAGTGACTCCCGTCCGGCCCACGACCCCCGTCCGGGCAACCGGGGTGTCTCAGCGCCGCCGGGGGCCCGGCTCGCCGGCCGCCGGCCTGCGCAGCCGGCTGGGGCTGGGTCGGATAGTGCTCGTGCTTGCGCTGGTGGGCGCGGGACTCAGACTGGTGGCAGTGCAGGGATTGCAGGCGGCGGAACTGTCCGCCCAGGCCGCGAACCAGCGCACCACCGTGCAGACGCTGCCCGCGCAGCGCGGCACGATCACTGACCGCAATGGCACGCCGCTGGCGTTCAGCGTGGCGGCCAAGGCTTTGTACGCTCAGCCGAAGCGGATCACTGCCGAGCAGCGCGCGATCCGGGCTGATCCGGACCTGCACAAGCAGGCAATGGCCCGCCGGGTCGCTCAGGTGCTCGGGCCGCTGGTGTCCGAGCAGGAGCTCCTGAGCCAACTGCGCAGCGACCAGACCACAGTACTGCTGGCACCATTGGTGACGCCGGCCCAGGCCAGGGCGATCCAGCAGGATTTCCCAGAGATCAGCGCGGAGCACCGGGAGATCCGGCAGTACCCCGGTGGTGAGCTCGCAGCCAACATCCTGGGGGTGGCGAACTGGCGAGCCGACGAGCGCAAAGTGCGGGGATTGGTCGGCCTGGAGAACTATGCCGACACCCTGCTGGCTGGCCGGGACGGTCGCCAAGTGGTGGACACCGCCGAGGGCTCGGACGCGGTCATCCCGGGCAGCGAGCGCGCGGAGCGGCCGCCGATACCGGGTTCGGGGCTGGAACTCACCTTAGACTCCGACCTGCAGTTCACCGTGGCGCAAATGCTCGGCGACTACGCACGGAAGTACCACGCCAAAGGAGCAAGCGCGGTGGTGCTCGACGCGCGCACCGCCGAGGTCTACGCGATGGCCAACGACGTCACCTTCGACCCCAACAACCTCGCGGCGGCGACCCCTGAGCTGCTGGGTAACCCGGCGGTCTCGGCCCCCTTCGAACCAGGTTCGGTGAACAAGGTAGTCACCGCCGCCGCGGCTATCGAGAACGGCGTCGTCACGCCGGACACTCCGCTGCAAGTCCCCGGCGAACTGCGGGTTGCCGACCGCACAGTCCGAGACGCGTGGCCGCATGGCACCCTGAATCTCACGTTCACTGGGGTGCTGGCCCGCTCGTCGAATATCGGCATATTGCTCACCGCGCAGCGCCTGGGTAAGGACCGCTTTGTGGACATGCTCACGCGAATGGGTCTGGGTCAGCGCACCAACGTGGGGTTACCAGGGGAAAGCGCAGGTCAGGTACCACCCCAGGACCGGTGGTCGGGGAGCACGTTCGCCAACCTGCCTATTGGTCAAGGCCTGTCGATGACCGTGCTGCAGATGGCTGGCATGTACCAGGCGATCGCCAACGACGGCTTGCGCATCCCGCCGCGCATCGTCAGCGCCGAGATCGCTCCAGACGGTACCCGAACCGCGACCCACCGACCAGCCGGGGTCCGAGTGGTCAGCCCGCAGACCGCCCGTATGGTGCGGGACATGCTGCGAGCGGTCGTGCAGGACGAACCGGGACAGCGCGGCACTGCCCCGGAAGCGGCGCTGGACGGGTACCAGATCTCCGCCAAGACCGGCACTGCGCAGCAGGTCAACCCCGGCTGTGGCTGCTACAGCAACTCGAACTACTGGATCACTTTCGCCGGCATCCTGCCTGCCGACGCCCCGCGCTTCGTGGTCGGGATCATGCTTGATAACCCGGCTGTCGGCAGCGCCGCGCCGCTATTCCACGACATCGCCTCCTACCTGGCGGGGCGCTACCAGATCCCGCTGTCCCCCGGACCTGGGCCAGTCGCCACCCTCACTCTGCCCTGATGCTGACCCCATGCTGTGGGACCCTTGACGCCGGACCGTGACGCCCAGTCCGCTCCCGATCACGGAGGGCAGCGCCGGTAGCCTTCCTCCCCGCTGGGCTTCAGCTCCACCCGCACCCGACCCCAGATCGTGACCGCTCCTGTGACTCCCTCGTTGGTCGAGACGCCGCTGCGACCGTCGCACACTGCGCCGATCCCGGTGACCACACTCGCCGCGCTGGCTGGCGCGACTGTCTTGAGATCCCCGGATCGGACCCTGTGCCGGATCTCCGATCAGACGCTGGTCACGGGTATCACGCTGCGTGCCCAACAGGCGCTTCCCGGCGACCTGTTCGCGGCGCTGCCCAGCCTGCTCCCCGGCCGTCCGCATGGTGCCGACTTCGCTGGCATCGCGTTAAGCGCTGGCGCCGTCGCGGTGCTCACTGACCCCGTGGGTGCGCACCGCTCGGCACTGACCGCGGCGATCGCGTACCGACCGGGGGTTCCGGTGCTGGTGCACCCGGATCCCCGGTCGGTGCTGGGCACCCTGTCCGCCCGCACCTTCGGTGACCCCTCCACCCGGCTGACGGTGCTCGGGATCACCGGTACCGCCGGCAAGACCACCACGACATACCTTCTCGAGGCGGGGTTACGCGCGGCGGGCGCGCACACCGGCCTGCTCGGCACCGTGCAGGTGCGGATCGGCGAGGCGCTGCTGCCCAGCACGTTCACCACCCCGGAGGCCCCGGACCTGCAGGCGCTGCTGGCGCTGATGGCCGAACGCGGCGTCACCCACGTGCCCATCGAGGTCTCCAGCCATGCGCTGGTGCTGGGCCGGGTGACCGGTACCGCTTTCGCGGTTGGTGCCTTCACCAACCTGTCTCAGGATCACCTGGACTTCCACGCCGACCTCGAGGACTACTTCGCCGCCAAGGCAATGCTGTTCGACGGGCGGGCCAGGGCCGAGGTGGTGTGCATCGACGACGTCTGGGGGCAGCGGTTGGTCACGGCTGAGACCACGACGGTTTCTCTGAGCGGCGACGCCACATGGCACGCTACGGACATCACTGCCCTGCCCTCCGGCCGCCAGACGTTCCGCGCCTTGGGCCCAGACGGGTTCGACCAGCGCTTAGTGATGCGGTTGCCCGGTGCGTTCAATGTGACCAACGCGCTGCTTGCGTTGGCCGTCGGCCACACCTCGGGAGCCGATCCAGTACTGCTAGCCCAAGGCATCGCCACCGCTGAGGTGCCCGGTCGGATGCAGCGGGTGAATCGCGGCCAGGGTTTCCTCGCTCTGGTCGATTACGCGCACAAGCCCGCCGCGGTGGCTGCGCTGCTCGACGCGGTGCGGGCCCAGGTCCCCGGGAGGCTGCTCGTGGTACTGGGCTGCGGTGGGGACCGGGACACGGCCAAACGCCCGCTGATGGGCGCCGAAGCGGCTCGCCGGGCCGACTTGCTGGTGGTCACCGACGACAACCCGCGTAGTGAAGACCCGGCGGCAATCCGGGCGTCCATCCTCACCGGGGTGCGGGGGGTGGCTGGCGCGTCGGTCGCGGAGATCGGTGACCGGGCGGAGGCGATTGCCTACGCCGTCACGCGGGCCCGCCCGGGGGATGCCCTGGTCGTCGCGGGCAAGGGCCATGAGGCTGCGCAAGAGGTGCACGGTGTTAAGCACCCGTTCGTGGACGCGGACGTGCTCGCCGACTTACTCGACGGGGTGCGCGGAGTGGGCGAGTGATTGCACTGAGGAGCCGCGGGTGAGCACCATCCTGGTCGCCTCCGGAGTCGCCCTGCTCGCCTCCATTCTGTTCACGCCTTACCTCATCCGGCTGTTCACCCGGCAGGGCTTCGGGCAGGAGATCCGGCAGGAAGGACCGCAGACTCACCAGAGCAAGCGGGG
>JAFAXZ010000192.1 GCA_019240665.1 Pseudonocardiales bacterium
AGCGTGGCGAGCACCCGGGTCAGGCTGTGCTCCAAGTCATGCAGGACCCACCCCTCCCAGAGCTGACGGACCGGACCGGTCTCCTTCGTGCCACACCAGTAGTCCACGACGTAGGCGAGCCGGCCGTCGATGGTCCCGATGGGTACCGGCAGTCCGGTGACCTCGGCCAACGGGTCGTCGGTGCAACCCGCGAGCTGCCAGCGCACCAGCTCGCGCAACCAAGACCACTGTTCGCGCAGGAAGCGAACCCCCTCCGGCGACAGCGTCAGCAGCAGTTGCTCGCCTTGGCGGTCGCATATGACCATCGTCTTGCTCAGCCTCCACTTCCCGCGAATGATCGCCGGGAGGCTATCGCGTTAACCACCCCCGGACAGGCCATCTTCTCGGCGCGTCGCGCGCAATCCGATATCGCTGCGGTAATGCCCACCCAGCAGGTGAACCTGCTCGACACGCTGGTAGGCCTGCTCTCGCGCGGCAGCGAGATCGACGCCGGTCCCCACCACTGAGAGCACCCGCCCACCGGCCGACACGATGGCTCCATCGTCGCGGCGGCGGGTGCCCGCGTGCAGTACCCCCTTGCCGGCCGCTCCGGTGATCACATCTCCGGTTCGCGGGGTACCGGGATATCCCTCGGCGGCTATCACGACGACCACCGCGGCGCCCGGGTCCCACCGCAGCGGCGGCTGTCGGGCCAGCGCGCCGGTGGCCGTGGCGCTCAGCAGCCCGGCCAGCGGCGTGCGCAGCAGCGCCAGCAGCACTTGGGTCTCTGGGTCGCCGAAGCGGCAGTTGAACTCGATCACCTGCGGGCCCGTGGTGGTCAGCGCCAGACCGGCATACAGCAGCCCGGAGAACGGAATTCCGCGCCGGGCCAGCTCATCCACCACTGGCTGCCCGATCCGCGCCGCGACGTCGGCGGCCAACGACTCAGGAGCCCACGGCAGCGGGGCGTAGGCGCCCATCCCCCCGGTGTTCGGCCCGACGTCTGCATCGCCGACACGCTTGAAATCCTGTGCGGGCAGCAGCGGTAACACCGTGCGGCCACTGTCGACTAGGAAGAACAGCGAGACCTCCGGCCCATCCAGATAGGACTCCAACAGCACCGGGTGACCGCCGTCGAGCAGGGTCAGCGCGTGCGCTCTGGCCACTTCCCGATCCCCGGTGACCACGACTCCTTTACCCGCGGCCAGCCGGTCATCCTTGACCACCCAGGGCGGCTCGAAGTGGCCCAGCGCCGCGTCCAGCCGGCCGGGATTGTCCACCAGCTCACTGCGCGCGGTGGACACCCCCGCGGCGGTCATCACGTCCTTGGCGAATGCCTTGGATCCCTCGATCTGCGCCGCGCCGGCGGACGGACCGAAGCACGCGATGCCGGCTGCGCGCACGGCGTCGGCCGCTCCGGCCACCAGCGGCACCTCGGGACCGATCACCACCAGGTCGGCTGACCACGCCCCCGCCAGTTCCGCGACCGCGACCGGATCGGTAACGTCCACGCTGGACTGCTCGGCCAGGACCGCGGTACCGGCATTACCTGGCGCACAGGCCAGCGCGGTGACCGCCGGGTCGCCGGACAGGGCCAGTACCAGAGCGTGCTCGCGGGCGCCAGCGCCGATCACGAGAACTCGCACGGTGCGCAGGGTAGGAGACGCTGACCGGCACCACACCCTCCGGTCCGGGAACGAGCAGTTCAGGGCGGTAGCAGTCGGTACACTGCCGGAAACGTCGGGGAGGGCCCGCCGCCAGGGACGCTGTATAGTGAACAAAAGCTTGAGTGGTGAACAGATCAGATGAGTGGCCCGGCCCAGCCCGTCCTACGGGCGGAGCTGGTCCACGCCTGGCTGGACGCGGTGAGCCCGACCGCCGAGGTGCCGGTAACGGCCAGGTGGGTCGAGGAATGCCTGCGTGAGGCGCTCAGCCGGCTGATCGATGCGCTCGCGCAGGAGCCGTTGCATCCGGAACCCGCGGCGGATGTCGGCGCCGAGCTTGTGGCACGGGGCTTCACCGGTGAGCAGAGCTTGGGTCGCACGGTGGAGATCCTTGGGCATGCCCTACCTGGGCTGCCTGAACTGCGCACCGTCGAGGGGCTGGCCGGCAAGGTCGTGTCCGTGCTCGCCGCGCTGGCCTCCGGATACGCCGCGGCGCTGCGCCGTCGTGCCCTCGCCGAGCGCGAAACCTGGTTCCGGGAAGTGTTCAACTCCGCCCCGGTGGGCATGGTGATCAGCCGGCTGGACGGCACCGTCACCGAAACCAACGGTTCGCTGGCCGAGATTTTGCACTACTCGCCCGCCGAGCTCACCGACCACGACCTGTGCGAACTCTTCCACCCCGACGACGCGGCGCCACTGCGGAGCGCTTACCAGGCGCTCGTCGAGGGCAAGCGGGAACGTTTCCAGCGCAGAGCCAAGGCGCTGACCGGGCGCGGGGACACCACCTGGGTCGCCCTGACCGTGTCGGTGCTACGCAACGCGGTGGGCAACCCGGCGCACCACATCACGATGGTCGAGGACGTCGCCGACCAGCAACTGCTCGAGCAGCGGGTGCGCCACCAGTCGCTGCATGACCTGCTGACCGGTCTGCCCAACCGGCTGCACTTCGCGATCCACCTCGAAGCGCTGCTCGAGCGTGAGCGCAGCGCCGCCCTCATGCTGTGCAAGATTGACTTGGATTGCTTCGGGGTCGTCAATGAGGGCCTCGGCGTGGGCTTCGGTGACTTCCTGCTGCGCTCGGTCGCTGCGCGGCTCCAAGCGCTGTTCGCCGGAGAGCACGCTTTCGTCGCCCGGTTCGATGACGACGAGTTCGCGATCCTCATCGAGGAATCGCCGCGGACTCCCAACGCCGCCACCCTCGCCGCGCGCATCAACGCCGAGCTGTCCGAGCCGGTCTACCTCGCCGGCCGCGGGCTGGCCGTCTCCGCGTGTATGGGCATCGTGCGCCGCACAGCGGGGGAGACCGATACAAAAGAGCTGATCCGCGCTGCGGACGCAACGCTGCACCGGGCCAGGCGAACCGGCCGCGGGCAGTGGGACCTCTACGATCCCCTCGCCGACGCCGAGCAGCGAGCCCGGTACGCGTTGGCCATCGCTATGCCCAAGGCCTGGGAAAATGGCCAAGTCACCCTGTGCTACCAGCCGCTGATACGGCTCGATCCGACGGCGGCCGACGCTGGCCGGACCGTGGCGCTTGCGGCGCTGCTGCGCTGGGAGCATCCGGAGCGCGGTGTCGTGGCGCACGAGGATTGTCTCGCGCTCGCCGAGCAGACCGGCCTGGTCCTCACAATCGGGCGGTGGATGCTGCGGCAAGCCTGCGAGCAGCTGCGCAGCTGGCGCGACCAACTGGGAGCCGCGGTGCCACCGGTCCGCGTTGACCTGACCACGTACCTGACGCAGGATCCCGACCTGGTAGCGGTGGTGCGTGGCGCCCTGACGGAGTCCCAGCTGCGACCGGAGGACATCCAGCTGGGGATGCCGGTCGAGGTGATCGTCGCGGGGCACGGCGACGCGGTGGACAACGTGGGCACCCTGGCGGACATTGGGGTGCGCACCGTGCTGACCCGGTACGGCCAGGCGGTGGGGAACCTGGTCCTGGTGGAATCCCTGCCGGTGCAGGGAGTGGAATTGGCTGGCCCGTTGGTGCATACCGTCGCGCAGCAGCCCGACTCGGTGATGCGCGCCGCATGGGCCGGCATGGTGCCACTGATCCGCCGCACCGGCACCGCCGTGGTGGTGGCGGGTGTCGACGACCCCGCGCAGGCGACCTGGTGGCGGAACGCCGGTGCTGACTCGGCACGCGGCGCCGCGCTCGCCCCGCCGGCGGCGCCTTGGGACATCCCAGCGCTGCTGCGCTAACGCGCTCGTGCCCTGGTCAGCCTACGCTCCAGGACGTCCGGATCGCCCCAGCTCCGCGCGTCGGGCCGGGTGCGGTCTCCACGATCAGCGCGTCCGCCGCCGGCTCGAGGAGCCGCGCAAGGCGGAGTAGTCGGCCAATCCCCACAGCGCCGCCGTGGCGGCCTGCCGCTCGGACCTGCTCACGCCGCCCTGCGCAGTATCGTCAGCTCACGGGCCAGGTCCTGGCAGGTCGATTCGCGCCGGGCAGCAGCGGCCTGCTGCAACGGCGCAAGATCAGCCCGCACCGACACCGAGCGCAGGTCTTTTGCCAAAGTGATCACCCCCTCGGCGGTGGCCAGCCCGGATCGCAGCTCGCCGCACCGGAGCTGCGCCGCCGCGAGAAGCCCGGAGTTGCTCACCGTGCACACCACGGCGTGGCTCGTTTCCTCCGCTGCGGCAGCAAAGGCCACCGCAGCGCGGTCGAAGCGGCGCAGCGCGAAGTAGGTGCAGCCCTCGACGTGCGGTAACGCGGTCGCGAAGTACTTCCAGGGTCGGGGTTCCTCCCTCGCCGCCTCGAAGGACTCCGCTGCCCGGCGTAGCTCGCGGAGCGCGTCGGCTGCCCCGTCGAGGAGCCCGAGCGCCCAGGCGCAGCGGTACTCCAGCGCCGCGCGGGTGAGCCGGGTCGGCGCGGTCGCCGCGCCGAGCTGGAAGAACTTCAGCGCCTCGTTCGGTCCGACCCGCAGCTCAAGAGACCCCAAGTAGCCCAGATTTACTACGGCCCGCCGCAGGTCGCCCCCGGCCCCGGCGCAGTCCATACCGCGAACGAAATGCTGGCGGGCAAGCTCACGCAGTCCGGCGCCTGCGGCCGCGCTGCCAGCGGTGCGGTGCGCATCGGAGAGGGCGACCAGCAGCTGCTGGCGGACCGGGTCGCGCATGGTGGCGCCGAGTAGCGCCTCGCTGACCCTGGCGTGCGCGGTTAGCGCATCGGTCATCGGGATCCCGCCGAAATCACTGACCAGCCGGCTGAGCCGCTCGGTGGTGCCCGCTACGTGCCCGACGTCGGGGGGCCCGATCCGGCGCGGCACCGGGGCCGGGGTGTCCGGGACGCGGATCGAGGCCGCCGGGCCGAAGACCGGCCTACCAAACAGCGCGGTGCCGCCATGTCGGAGCAGGTTGGCTCTGATCTCCTCCTCGGTCGACAACACGTCCTGTGGCGCTGTCGGCTCCGGTTCGGAGCCGAGGCCGTACGCCAGACCCATCCAGCCCCGCGGCACTCCCAGCCCGTCCGCGACCCGCTCCAGCAGCGCGACAGACTGCACCTGGCGTCCGGAGACGATCTCGGAGACCTCCGACTGCCGCTGCCCGGTCGCAGCCGCGATGCGAAGCTGGCTCACGCCCGCGTCGCGCAGGATGCCGAACACCGCCGTGATATCGCGGCGGGCCAGCGCGTTCCGCGCGGTCGCGCCGGTCAGCAGAGCGGCCAGCTCAACCATCGGCATCCTCCGGGTCCGTTGTTAGCGATTACCTGCAGTTGCCACCCAATGCGGGGTCTCGCGAATCATAGCTAGACCAGTACTTTCGGGAAACCAGGCAACGACACCGGAGGCTGACCATGCTCGACATCACCACGGCCAAACCCCTCGCCACCTTCTGCGGTGAGTGCAACTGCGGGTGCCCGCAACTGTTCATCGACGACTCCGCCCCGCCCGAGCAGCGCATCGTCCTCACCGACGACTTCGGTTCTCAGGTCCGGATGAGCGCCGCGCAGTTCGGCGACCTGCTCGCCCAAGCCAAGAGCGGAGCGCTGGACAGCGTCATCTGATCCGCACCACTGGCGGCGTTCCCGAACCCAGCAGTAGAGTTCTCCCGCTCCCCCACGAACAGCTCTGCTGTTGAGTTCGGGAGATCTGGCGCAGTCGGGGGCTCAGACCAGGCGGCGGTCGCGGTAACACCAGCGCCAGCTCTCGCCAGGTTCGGCCGAACGCATCACCGGGTGGTCGCTACGGTAGTAGTGCGCGGTGGCGTGCCGGTGCGGGCTGGAATCGCAGCAGGCCACATGCCCGCAGGTCAGGCACATCCGCAGATGTGCCCACACCGATTCACCGAGCGCGGTGCAGTCGCTGCAGCTCGCCGGCTCCGGCGGCACGGGCGCCGGGTCAGGTAGCTGTGGCACGTGTTCACAGGTCATCTGTATCGCTCCCAACAAGAAGAGCCTCCCAACGAGAAGAGCACCTCCCAGTCAGAAGAGCACCTCCCAGTCAGAAGAGCACACAGTGCATCCTGGCCTGATGGACGGTATGCCGCTGATCCTGCTCGTGCTCGGCGCGCTGGCGGTGACCGCGGTGAGCCGCCGGTTGCGGCTGTCCGCGCCACTCACCCTGGTCGTCGCCGGATTGGCCATTTCGGCGATTCCCGGGATCCCGGACTACCAGCTCGACCCGAACCTGGTGCTGTACGGGATCCTCCCACCGCTGCTGTACTCCGCCGCACTGGACAGCTCGACCATCCAGATCAAGGCGAACATCCGGTCGATCGCGCTGCTCGCCGTTGGGTTGGTGCTGTTCAGTACCGCGTGCATCGGGCTGGTCGCCTGGTGGCTGGTGCCCGGCCTGCCGTGGGGCGCGGCACTGGCACTCGCGGCCGTGGTCGCTCCGCCGGATGCGGTGGCCGCGGTGGCCATCGGGCGGCGCCTGGGGCTGCCTCGCCGGGTGATGACGGTGCTGGCCGGGGAGAGCTTGTTCAACGATGCCACCGCGCTCACCGCGTTGCGCGTCGCAGTGGCGGCAGCCGTGGGGACCGGCTTCTCTCTGGGTGCCGGGCTGGGCGGGTTCCTGCTCACCGCGGCCGGTGGCGTGGTGCTGGGTGCGGTGCTCGGCCGGGTGGTGCACCAGGTACGGCTGCGTTTGCGCGACCCCAGGCTGGAGAGCGCCCTGGGCCTGGTGGTGCCGTTCGCGGCGTACGCGCTGGCCGAGGAGATGCACGTGTCCGGGGTGCTCGCGGTGGTGATGACCGGGCTGTATCTGGGTCACCACGCCCCCCAGGCCGGTTATGCCACCCGGCTGCTGGACCAGGCGGTATGGCAGGCCGCGAACACCGTGCTTGAGGCATTCGTCTTCGCCCTGATCGGGCTACAACTACCGGCGGTGGTGCGCGGCGTGTCGGGGGAGCACCGCCCGCTGCTCCTCGCCGCGGCCGCGGTGATCGGAACGGCGGTGCTGGCCAGGGCGGTGTGGGTGTTCCCGGCGATTTACCTGCCCAGGGTGCTGTTCGCCGAGTTGAAGGCGCGGGATCCGGCGCCGCCGTGGCAGGTTCCCGCGGTGATCTCCTGGGCCGGCATGCGTGGAGTGGTCACCTTGGCCGCCGCCTCGACGATTCCCCGGGTCACCCACTCCGGCGCCCCGTTCCCGGGCCGTTCCGAGATCATCTTCCTGGCGTTCTGCGTCACGGTCGCAACCCTGCTGCTGCACGGCCTCACACTGCCCTGGGTGATCCACCGCCTTGGGGTTTCGGCGCTCCTGGGGGGAAGCGAGTCGCACCTCGACGCGCTGGCTGAGGCGGAGGCGGTCCACGCCGCGACGCAGGCCGCCCTGGAGCGGCTGGAGAGCGCCTCGAACGGGGCACCGGACTCGGTGACCGCCCGGTTGCGCAAGGCGGCCGAGCACCGTAGTCATAGCGTCTGGGAGCGGCTCGGCCGTCCAGAGACCGAACTGGGCGAGGCGCCCAGCGTCATCTACCGGCGGTTACGGCTGGAAATGCTCACCGCCGAGCGTGAAACGCTGGTGAGCTTACGCGACGCCGGCCGCATCAACGACGACGTGCTCTCCCGCACCCTCCACGACCTGGACCTGGAAGAAGCCATGCTCACCCGGTAGCCGCCATGCGAAGCGCAGAGCGATTCAGATCATGCGGAGTTCGATCGTCTGGTGTCGGCCGGGGCCGACGCCGATCACGGAGATGCGGGCTCCACAGAGCTGCTCTAGTCGCGTTACGTAGGTTCGGGCGTGGGGTGGGAGCTCGTCGAGAGTGCGACAGTGGGACAGGTCCTCCCACCAGCCGGGCAACTCTTCGTACACCGGGACCGCGTGGTGCAGGTCGGTCTGGGTCATCGGCATCTCGTCGGTGCGCCTGCCGTCAATCTCGTAGGCCACGCAGACCGAAACGGTGTCCAGACCGGACAGTACATCGAGCTTGGTGAGGAAAAAGTCGGTGATTCCGTTCACCCGTGCCGCGTAGCGCCCGATCACCGCGTCGAACCAGCCGACCCGCCGAGCTCGCCCGGTGGTGACCCCGATCTCGCCGCCAGCCCTGCGCAGCCGCTCGCCCATGGCGTCGTCCAGCTCGGTGGGGAACGGGCCCGAGCCGACCCGGGTGGTGTAAGCCTTGAGGATCCCCACCACGGCGGTGATCTTCGTGGGGCCGATTCCCGAGCCGGCGCAGGCACCGCCAGCGGTCGGATTCGACGAGGTGACGAACGGGTAGGTGCCGTGGTCAACGTCGAGCAGGGTGCCCTGGCTGCCCTCCAGCAGCACCGTCTCGCCGCGCCGCAGCGCCGCCTCGAGGATGAGCCGGGTGTCGGCGATCCGGTGCGCGAAGTGCGCGCCCTGCTCGAGTACGGTGTCCACCACCTGCTCGGCGTCCAGCGCGCGCCGGTTGTAGACCTTGACCAGGACCTGGTTCTTGTACTCCAGCGCGGCCTCGACCTTCTGCCGCAGGATCTTCTCGTCCAGCAGATCCTGGACCCGGACCCCGACCCGGGCCACCTTGTCCTGGTAGGCGGGTCCGATGCCGCGCCCGGTAGTGCCGA
>JAFAXZ010000201.1 GCA_019240665.1 Pseudonocardiales bacterium
CGACGAGCTCTCGCGTTGGTGTCAGTGAGCTATTCATCCCTGAAAGGTACGCATGTTGTATCTTGTGGGCTACCCCTATTAGGGTATCTTCAACCGATTGTCCAGATCATCTGTACTCTGAGTATCTATATACGTCCATCAGGGCAAGGATCAACGCGTTGGAACACGATCGGATGAACAGAAGTCAAAGCGCTAACGGCGACAGTGGGCTCCTGGCTCAGTCGAGGGTGCTGGTGGGAATCGACGACACCGACAATCCGGCGAGCCCGGGTACCGGCTGGCTCGCACAGAGCCTGCTGAAGGAGTTGGTTTCCCAGCGCCTCGGTGAGGCCCTCGGGGCGACCCGTCACCAGTTGCTCCAGGACCCGCGGGTGCCCTACACCTCACACAACTCCAGCGCCTGCCTTGCGCTGGCCACGTCAGACGCTCCCGATCTCGACGCCATCGAACAGTGCGCCGCGCAGTTCCTGCGCGACAACGCGGCCGAGGGCTCCGATCCGGGATTGGCCATCGTTGCCACCGACCTGGCTCAGGCCGACCGGGAGGCACTGAGCGAGTTCGGATTCGCCGTCAAACGCGAGATCATCGACCAGGCCACCGCTCGCGCCCTCGCGCCCGAGCATGGGGTGCGCCTGTCCGGCCACGGCGGCACCGAGGATGGTGTGATCGGCGCACTCGCTGCGATCGGGTTGCACCTGCACGGCAGCGACGGATTTTTCCTCTGGACACCCGGTATCCGCGACATGCATGCCGGCTGGTGCAGCTACCAACACCTGATAACCACGCTGCCGGTGGACGACGCCCGCACACTGGACGGGCACCGACCCACCCCAGACACCATCGTCGAGGTCGGCCCATGGATCCGGCCGCTGTTACTCGGCGGCCACGTAGTACTGCTGCTCGAGCGTATCGAGTTGACCGACGCCCCGCCGAAATGGCGGACAGCTCCTCGTGACGTCGTGAGAAGACACTGATGCTGCCTAGGAGCAATTGGTGGCGCGCCGCGCTGGGCGCCGCGCTCGTGGCGCTGACCGTCGGATGCGGCCCGGCAGCAACCAACGCCACAGCACCGCAGCTTGCTCCCGACGCAAGTCCACCGCCGCCATCGAGTTCGGACACCCCTGTCCCCGATAGCCCGACCGTGTCTGGTCAAGCCCCTTCCGCACCGACCCCAGGGACCAGCGCCAACCCCAGCGACTCGGTCCCCGCCACCTCACCGAGGGTGCCCCCGCCGGGACCGCCGGGCACTCCCGGCGCGCCAAGCACGCCCAATCACGGCGGTCCCCCACCCACGGTCACACCCCCGGCACCTGCGCCGTGTTCCACATTCACCTTCGCCTCCCCAGGCGCACACCCGGTCACGGTGACATTCGTGTCACCCACCACCCCAGCTTCGGTCAATGTGGTGCTCATCGGGGCCGGTGGTGGAGGTGGGCGAGGTCCGGGCCCAGGAGGTACCGGGATACCGCCTGCACCGGGAGGTCCCGGCGGAGGCGGCGGCGGCGGAGGCGGCGCCGGAGGCACCGTGAACCACAACGCCGAGCCGCTGCCGGCCGGTAACGGACCGGTCCAGCTAACCGTATCCGTGGGCAAGGGAGGCGCCGGCGGTTTCGGAGGCGGGGGCGCGGCGATGCCCAACGCCCACGGCGTCGACGGCCAGCCGGCCACCCTTCACGGTGACGGCTTGACCATGACAGCCGGCGGTGGTGCTGGTGGTGCGGGCGGTCAAGGCGGACAGGCGGGAGCCCGTGGTGGCGCCGGCGGGGCCGGTGGAAGCGCATCGCCCAGCGGCGTTACCGGTGCCGCCGGCAAGCCTGGAGGACCCGGCAGTCCCGGACACGGCGGCGGCGGCGGTGCCGGAGGCAGCGGAGCCCACGGGTCCGGTGGCGCCGGTGGCACTGGTGGCACCGTGGCGGGCGGAGCTATGGACGGCGCGGCGGGCGCCGATGGCTACGCCTCCCTGACCGTATGCGCGGCGGCGAAGGTCAGCGCGTGAGACGTCCCCTCACCTGCGCGGTGGTGGCAGGAATTGTCCTTGCCACCACCGCGGGATGCAGCGCCGTATCTCCCACGCCAACCGTGACAACCACATGCGGTCCGCTGAGGACAAACCAGCCTGCGCACAGCCCGATTGCCGGGACGGCGACCGGATGCACCTCCCTGGAATTCACCGCCCCAGGCACCTACATCGTGACCATCAGGTTCACCGCCCCCGGCGCGGACGCCACGATCGATTACACGCTCGCGGGTGCCGGTGGCGGAGGTGGCCGAGGCCCTGGCCCCGGCGGTGGCGGCCCGGGTGTTGGTCCCAGCAGCACAGGCGGTGGTGGGGGCGGCGGTGGGGGCGCAGGCGCCACGATCTTTTCCTCCGGGAGACTGCTACCTGCCGGCGCCGGCCCCGTCAAACTCACCGTCGCCGTCGGCCCGGGGGGCAGTGGTGGCGTAGGCGGTGGTGGACCCGCCATGCCTGGCGCCAAGGGACACGACGGAGCAGCCACCACCCTCAACGGCGACGGTCTGGTGCTCACCGCCGCAGGCGGCGGCGGTGGCAACGGTGGGCAAGGCGGGGCAGTCGGAGCAGGCGGTGGCAAGGGCGGACCAGGGAGTCTCCCCGGTGCTAACGGGCGACCCGGCAGCCCGGGCACCGGAGGGCTTCCCGGTGCCGGGGGTACGGCTGCACACGGATCCGGCGGTGCCGGCGGTGCCGGCGGTGCCCAACCCGGCGGAGCGCATAATGGGATGCCAGGACAAAACGGCTACGCAATGCTGACGATCCATGGCGCGGCAGCCGTGACAGCGTCACCACGTTGACCATGTCCAACCCTACATCCCTACTGCTCAACCACCGCGAAAGCAGAGGTATTCAAATCGCAGTGCCTCTCAGCACGCTCACCTTCGAAGTTCTGACACATCGACCAAACTACCGGTGCGCCGCAGTAGCGACCAGCTGCTGGCACTGTGGTGCTGTACCAAATGCGGGCGTCAGCTCCTTGTTACTGATCAGTCCCGGCGTCGGGGCACCGAGATCGGGGCCAGCGAGCTGATTGGCTTCTTTCTGCTCGAAATTTGGGTCGTTCGCGTCCAACGCGGCTAGCTGCGCGCGCCGGTTGGCGACCGTTTTGGCTGCGGTGGTGAAGAAGCCTACTGCGCTGTCCTGAGCCTGTTTGCCGTCGGTGATCCCCGGCGGGCCAAGCTGGGTGAGCTTTTGAGCGGTCTTGGCGAATGCTTGCTGGGTGGTATCAGCGAGCGTGAGCAACGCGTCCTTTTGGCCTTGCGGAGTCGACGGTGGCTTCGCAGCTGCGGATTCTGCGGCGATTACCTCACCGAGACCAGCGCAGAACACGCCCATCCAGGCCACTGGATCAGCACTCCGAGGGGCAGCTGGCTTTGCCGTAACGTCAGCGGAGCCGCATCCGCTTAGCGCCAAGCCGAGCTCCAGTAGGACAACCACGACGCCGACACGACAACGTGATGAGTGCACGATTCCTCCTCGGGCGGGTGGGGTGGTTTCACCGGGCGGTGAATGCAAGTGCGGGAATACGCATCGGAGTCCACGAAGCGACGCTGCACCTGGGAGGTGAACAGGAGTGACCCTTCAGGCGAAGAAGAGACTGCGGCAAACCCAAAAGCGGTAACGGCTACTGGCGCCGGCGGCGTTGAGGCCCCGAGGGCGCGCGTACGGCTCGTTCACGGTCTCGCTGAGAAACCTGGAAAATGCACGCTACCGGGTTCGGTGAGGCTCGGAGCCACTCGCGTCGGGCTGTAGATCGTCACAGGTTTGCAAGCCGGCGGACCGTGCGACGTGGACGGCTGCGAGTCGACTGTGCACCCCGAGCTTGGTGTAGATACTCTGTGTATGGGTACGCACGGTGTTTGCTGACAGGTGCAGCTCCTCGGCGATCTGACTCCGCCGCTTACCCCCGATCATACCTATGAGGACGGTACGCTCGCGATCGCTTAACACGTCAAGTGGATTGAGGGCCGCAGCGGCCAGTTGGACGTCCCCTCTCAGCGCCCGCAGCACCGCACCCAAATATTCGGGCGGATAATGCGAATGGCCCTGGCAAACGGCACGTATTACGACAAGCAGGTGGTCAGCTGGGCTTTCCTTCTGCACCCAGGCATCGGCGCCGGCACGGGCAGCGTCGATCACCTGTGTGAGGTTTCGGCTCCCACTGAGCACTACGATGTGCGCTTCCGGTCGGGCGAGGCGCAGGCGTCCGAGTAACTCCTGAACGGAGGTGCCATTCGACTCCACTTCGACCGTGATCACATCGGGGCGAGACCGCGAGATGGTCGCTGCCAGGTTGGAGTCACCGGCAGCGCCTCTGCCGACCACCCAGACGTCCGGGGCGTCGGCCAACCTCGCAGCCAGCGCCTCGGTTAGCATATGGTGGTCATCGACCAGGAAGACTCGCACCAGGCTCACCATCCAAACGTGACCGGAGCGCAGGCGCCGGACTTTGTCCAGCCGCATGAGATCGTGCGATCAGATGCAGAAGAACACAAGGCACCTCGATGTTATCAAGTTCTTATCGATGGATGGTCGCCCGCCGACACCGCGAGGTCTGTGGGCGACCCGCCTTCTCAGCGATCGTGCACCGCTGGTTCTGTACCGGTCATTGGCTCATTACGGTCCGACGCCGCAGGCGGCTGCTGGTCAGTTGATAGCCGCCAAACGCCAAAGCCACGAAACCGGTCAGCAGGACGCCGCCGAACGCACCTGCCGGAACCTGGACGCCGCTGGCAGTAGCTGAGCACATCGACTGGGCGATGATGATATCGCCATTGCCGAGAATCCCAGTCAGATGGATGTGTACGGCATTTACCTTGATCGAGGTGGCGCCCGTGATCTGTTCGTTGAAGGTCGCGGTGCCCGAACCAGGGAGGGTCAAGGTGGTGTTCGGTGCGGTGTTGACGCTCACAGGCCTGCCACCAACGGTGACCGTGCCGACCGTGGCGCTGCCGTCTCTCGTCCAGTCGAGTCGATATGACACTGGCTCGCTAGCGTTGACAAGGTGATCAATGCGGAGCCGACCGTGGCGTTCGACCTGACGGTCAGTAATCCGCTCTGTAGTAGTCCGGGGACGTTCACGCTGCCGAGCGAGTTGGTGCCGCCTGGAGAGGCGGTGATGGTGGGTGTCGGCCCCGAGTTGATGGCGCCGAACTGCGTAGTGACGCTGACTTGCTCGCCGAAGGCGCTGCCACTCGCTGTGGTTAAGGCCGCCACTCGCTGTGGTTAAGTCAGCGTACGCCGACGTCGTGAGTAACAAACCGAAGGTGGGGATCAACGTCAAGACGCCCAGAACCCGGGAGGCCCTTCGCTTAGTTCGTCGTGACCGAGCGGAGTGCATATCGCAGTACCTCCTCGTGGCGGCACGAGGACGGCGTCCGTGACCGCCGGCGATCGTAGCCGGTGGAGTGCTGGGCACACCTGGCGATGCATCTGTAATCAGGCTGGAAGCAGGATGGGTGGATGTGTCGATCGTGGGCTCCCACAACCGTCGTAGCCGACCTACGACTTTCATGGGGTTCGTCCCCGGGATGTCCTAAGCCACCCTGTGCCAGTCACGTCCACACCATCGTTCGCTCACAAATGTGCTAATCCCCGTCCGCCCAGACGAGCAGCGCAGAGCAGCACCGACCGGTCTCCGGCATTGCAGCGGTCCGCAGGGAGGTCCAATTGTGAAGATCCTTGCCGTCGGTGCTCATCCCGATGACATTGAGCTCGGCTGCGGGGGGGCCCTACTCATGCACGCGGCCCGGGGTGACGAGATCACCATGCTGGTCATGACCAGCGGTGAAGAGGGTCCCCAGAACGAGCGGTCGCGCATGGCCGAGCAGCACGACGCAGCAGCGATGCTGGGTGGAACCCTGCTGTGGGGTGGTTTTCCGGATGGCGCGATTCCAAACGACCGCTCCGCGGTCAACATTGTGCAGGACGCGATGGTCACCAGCGGGGCGGAATTGGTCTACTGTCATACGCCGCAGGACACTCATCAAGACCATCGAGCTGCCTCCTCCGCCGTGCTCTCCGCATCCCGCCGGGCAAGCCGGGTCCTGATGTACGAATCGCCGACGTCGGTCACGTTCGAACCGACGATCTTCATTGATATTGGGATGTTCGTCGAGGCCAAGTTGGATCTGCTCCGCGCCCATGTGTCCCAAGTACTCAAAAACGGCCTGGTGGACCTCGAAGCAGTGGAGGCCCAGGCGCGTTACTATGGTTTCCGAGCGCGGGTGCGCTACGCCGAGGCGTTCGCTAGCGAACGGTTTCTGTGGGAGCTACCGGTGGGCGCGATAGTCCCGCACTCCTCAACTTTGCTCGCTGTCCGTGCCTAGTCAGACCGTCTGTGATGAGCAGCTAATCGGGGTAGCCGCGACAGACCGTCGCGGCGGACCATGGGTGCTGCTGGCCCTTCTCGGGGTCTCGCTGGTTGCCAGTGGTCTGGTCGGTGAGCACGAGTACGCGTCGGTCCTGACCGTCGGACTGCAAGCCGTGTTCCTGATGTTCTTTATCCGGCATCTCGCCTTCGTTGAGGCCGCAGCGCGCACCGTGCAGCCGCGGTCTGCATTGGATGAGTCCGGCTCCGATGCCGAGGGCGACCAGTTAGTATTCCGGTCAGATTACACTCCTCAGTTAAGTGTGCTGGTGGCCTGCCATAACGAAGAGCGGGTCCTGGACCGGTTGAAGGACGCGCTGCGGGCTTTCGATTACCCGAGCGGTCTACTCCAGTTGATCGTCATCGATGACGGCAGCTCTGACCGGACCGGCGAACTGCTTGACTACTGGGCGTCCGAGGACTCCAACCTGCTCGCGTTACACCGACCGGCAGGTGCGTCCGGCGGCAAGTCCGGGGCCCTCAACGCTGCGCTGTCGCACGTCAGCGGGGAGGTGGTCGTTGTGTTCGACGCAGACCATCGTCCCCGTCCGGATGTTCCACGGCGTCTCGCTCGGCACTTCGCCGATCTGGGAGTTGGCGCGGTCCAGGGCTGCTGCCGGATTCTTAACGGCGAGATGTCACTGATCGGGACGCTGGTCGAGATGGACTACCTCGCGGGCTACCTAGTCAACGAGTTCGGCCGACAAGCGGTCTTCCGGCTCCCGGCCTATGGGGGGGCTAACTGCGCGGTTCGCACAGCGAGCCTGCGCGCGGTCGGCGGTTGGAACGAGAACAGCGTCACCGAGGACACCGACTTGACGTTGCGACTCGTGCTCACCGGTCAACGAATCCGCTACGACGTGACCGCCGTCGATGAGGAGGAGGCGGTGACGACGCTGCGCTGCTACTGGGTCCAGCGCTACCGCTGGGCTCGGGGGCATCAGCAGGTGTGGCGGGACTACCGCGGCGCGGTCTGGCGCAGCAGTCGGCTCTCGCTGCTGGAGAAGATCGAGACAACGATGTTCCTGTTTGTCTTCCATGTTCCGGTTTTCTCCTTCCTTGGAATCGGATTGCTCATCGCAGGGTTCGCTGGCTTAACCCCGATGGGCTCGCCGCTGGATCAGGCAGCCGCTGTCTTTTGGACGCTGCTGTTTTTAGGACCGCTGCTCGAGCTGAGTACCGGCCTTCTGCTGTCCGGTGCAGCGCGGCGCAAAGCATTCCTGCTGGTTTTCTTTCTGCCGTTGTTTTTCGTGTCGATGGTGTTGTGCACGAAGGCCTGGCTTGACGGGGTGCTCGACCGGCGCTACAGCTGGGCCAAGACCGCTCGCACCGGTGGTCCACCGCTCTCGGAGTCCGAGGGCGGTCCCGCTTACAAGTCGCACGAGGTCTTGCCATGAGATCTCAGACGGCGGCAGCGCTGATCCCGCCCATCGCTGTGGTCGTCGCTGTGGTCGTCGTATTCGCCTATCTGATCGAACCGGTGCGGCGCTTGGAGGCCGCGACCGCGTCATTACTGCTTCACCTTCTAGGTGTCGCTCCGGAGGCGGTACAGCTACGGGCCAACGCGTCGCTGGCTGTATACCCGCACGGGCATGCCGCGTTTCTGGCTGTTGTCACGCCGTCCTGTTCATCGCTGTCTTCGCTGCTAGCGGTCATGGGGCTGACCATCTTCACACCCCGGCGACGACAGAGACGTCGAATTGCGGCGCTGGCGTGCGCACTGGTGTGTATCACCGCTGGCAATGTTGTGCGCATTGCAGCCTCGGTCATGGTGGGTCTCCTCGCCGGAGCGAGCAGCCTCGTGCTGTTCCACGACTGGGTGGGCAGTATGTTCGCCTTCGCATACACGCTTGGCGGTTACCTGTTGATGCTGGCACTTTTGCTGCACACCCGTCAGACATCCGGTCGCGGGGAGGCGGGGATCCATGTCGCCTGAGTCGCTGTCAGTGCTGGTTGGAGGGATACTGCTCGTCGCCGCGGCCTGCTGGCGCTGGTTGAGCCACCGTCGTGTCCACACTCGGTTGGAGCTGGCTGTCCGATCCGGCGATCCCGTGGTTCGGCAGGCCGGGATCCGGGTCGCAGTCGATCAGGGATTACGCCCCAACGCAAAGATGCTGCTTTCTTGCATCGATCGCGAGTCCGACCCAGAGATGCTGAGCTTGCTCGCGGAGAGTGTCCTACGGAACTCGTGGGAACCAACCGATCAGCCTGCCATTCTGCGGCTGCGGCTCTGGGCCCATGAGTACACCCGGCCAGAGAAGGCCGGACAGCCGCGGCCGGTGAGACATGGGACGACCGCCGCACCGACGCGGCTCCTAACGCAGCACCGTCCTGACAATGCCCCTCGGCACCGAGCCAAGGATATCGAGTCGCTCCACGTCGTTGAAGAGATTGGCTAAATTCGACTGTGAAGATCGGAATTGATAGAAAGCGCTGTGTTGCCAAAGCGGGTGCTGTCATCGTGACCGGTGCCGGTGGGGCGGCCGGCGTGGCCGTCATCCGAGCGCTGGTGCACACCCGACGCGTGGTCGGCGCCGACTGCGATCCATCCGCCGTTGGTATGCACCTGACAGCCGAGTCTGGGCTGCTTCCGCGTGCCGACGATCCCGACTTCGTGAGGCAACTAGCAAAACTCGCGCAGCGGACAGGGGCGACCGCGTTGGTCTGCACAGTTGCTGAGGAGATTCCACCCCTGTGTGCTGGAGCGGCGCTGCTGGCTGGGACCGGTCTGGCCACCTGGCTGCCCACCGCTGACACCGTGCAAGCCTGCACTGACAAGTGGCGTTTCGCTCACATCTGCCGGGAACATGCGATACCGGCCCCGGCAACGGCTCTGGGTACCGTGGAAGGCGTTCCCGGGCCATGGATTGTGAAGCCGCGGTTCGGCCGAGGCTCGCGGGACGTCTACGCCATGGACACCGTTGATGAACTGTGTTGGGTCCTACCGCGGGTCCGGGAGCCGCTGGTACAGACGCGGATGTCCGGCGAGGAGTTCACAGTTGACGCGCTGGTCGACCCAAGCGGCCAACTCGCGGGCGCGGTTCCGCGGTGGCGACTGGAGACCAAGGCTGGCATCAGCACCAAGGGGCGGACGTTTCGCTGCGAGCCACTGGTGTCCCAGGTCGCGCGGCTGCTCGATATCCTCGGGCTGGTGGGACCGTCCAATATCCAGGGGTTCCAGACTGCATCTGGCGAGTTTGCCTTTACTGAGGTCAATCCCCGATTCTCTGGTGGGCTGCCGTTGTCGTTGGCAGCGGGTGCGGATTTCGTCGGGGAGTACCTGCGTGGCCTGGAGGGTCTCCCGGTGCGCCCCGAGCGGCTCATTGCCCGATCAGGCGTGACGATGCTGCGTCATCTCGACGAGGTGTTCACCAGGTGAGGCTGCTCATACCTTTCGGTACCCGCCCCGAAATCGTCAAACTCGCGCCGATTGTCCGTGCGTTGCGCAGCGCCGACGACGAGGTCACCGTTGTGGCCACCGGGCAACACTACGATGCTGCGCTCACTGAGGTATTCTATGACGAGCTCGGGCTTCATCCGGACATTGCCCTCAACGCGAGTGGCGTCAAGTCTGAAGGGCTCGGCGCCATTGTGGCTGGTGCGCTGAACGTGGTCAACCGGGTACAGCCCGATGCAGTGCTGGTGATGGGCGATACACAGACCGTGCCGGCGTTTTGTCTCGCCGCCCGCAACTGCAGCACCCCCGTGATTCATCTCGAAGCGGGTCTGCGGTCGTTCAACCCGACCTCGATAGAGGAGGTCAACCGCCGGATCGCGGCAGCCACGTGCTCGCTACATCTGGCACCGACTGAACAAGCCCGCCGTTTCTTGATCCGCGAGGGGGTGCTAGAGGAGCACATTGCCGTCGTCGGCAATCCGGTCTTGGATTCTCTCCGTGCCATCGGTGCCCAGCGACGTCCGCTCGCTGAGCGAGCCGGCGTGGTAGTGACGGCGCATCGGGCTACCAATGTGGAAGACCCGGGCAGACTGATGCAACTTGTGACGTTGATCCATGACCTCGCCGGCGCTATTGGGCCCGTCACCTTCCCGGTACACCCGCGAACCCGCCATGCGCTCGAGCGTGCCGGACAGTGGCACAACTTGGCGACCGATGGTGTGGCCCTCACGGATCCAATGCCCTACACCACCATGATTGATTTGGTCGCCAGGTCGAAGCTGGTGGTGACCGACTCCGGCGGGCTCCAAGAGGAGGCGGCCTGGCTCGGTGTGCCGGTCGTCGTACTCCGCCGTTCCACCCCACGTTGGGAAGGCGTGCGTAGTCGCATCGCCATACTGACCGGGCTGGACGCCGATCGCGCGCTTAAGGCGGCGATTGAGCTGACCTACCCAGAGGCTCAGCGCCGGGTCGCCGAGACGCCGTGCCCATACGGAGACGGTCACACCGCCCGCCAGGTGGTTCGGCTCCTGCACGATCCGCGGACTGCGGCCCTGCTGCGGCTGGAGGAGCCAGACTTCGTCGACCGGCCACCGCCGACGTGACCGCGAGCGTCCATGCTGTCCTCGTCGACCTAGACGACACGTTGTACCCGCAGGCCGAATTTCTCGACGCCGCGTGGCGGGCAGTGGCCGAGTGCGGCGTCGAATTCGATCTTGATCGGACCGCCCTCCTCGCCGAGCTGCGTCGGGCCGCCGCTGACGGATCCGACCGTGGCGGCATCATCGACCGTGCTTTAGCCAGTATCGGGGCCTCGGAGTTGCCCGTAGCGGCGTTTCTCACCGCATTTCGAAGTGCCTGCCCAGCTCGACTCACGCCGTACCCTGGCGTGTACGAGGCTCTCGTCGAGCTCCGCCGCCGGGCTCCAGTCGCGTTGATCAGTGACGGCGAGGTACCCGGTCAGCAGCGCAAGCTGGCTGCCCTGGGGCTCGCAGATGTGTTTGACCTCGTCGTGTTCAGCGATCGATGGGGGCGGGAATTCCGAAAACCGCACCCGCGCCCGTTCCAGGCT